>NZ_LOYC01000017.1:0-371716 GCF_001524725.1 Burkholderia sp. MSMB1072 | reverse complement strand
GCCGCAATCTTTGCCAGCGAGCCGCCGAATTTGCCGACCGCGGTCCGCGCGGCCGATACGATCACTACATCCGTCATTTCCCTTTCCTCCAGGCCCGCACGACACGGCGCGTCGTTACCGGCCCCGTTAAAAAAACTGCGGTGCGCCGGACAGCGTGCGCCGCTGTCCGGTTTTCGTCAATCGCGCTGCAACACGTAGCGCCCGGGCGCCGGCTCGATCGCCGGGAATTGCGTTGAACCCGGCTGGGCCGGCGGCGCGACCTTACGGCCGCCGTACGCGTCGAGCCACTCGACCCATGTCGTCCACCAGCTTCCGGGCTGCTCGGTCGCCGCGGCGAACCAGTCGTCCGCGGATTCGGGCAGGTCGTCGTTGACCCAGTAGCTGCGCTTCTTCTTCGCCGGCGGGTTGATCACGCCCGCGATGTGCCCCGACGCGCCGAGCACGAACTTCAGCGGGCCCGACAGGATCGACGTCGATGCGTAGGCCGTCTGCCACGGCACAATGTGATCCTCGCGCGAACCGTAGATGAACGTCGGCACGTCGATCAGCGACAGGTCGACCGGTTCGCCGCAGACGGTGAGCGCCCCCGGCTCGCGCAGCTTGTTTTCGAGATAGGTATGGCGCAGGTACCACGCGTACATCGGGCCCGGCAGGCTCGTCGAATCGCTGTTCCAGTACAGCAAGTCGAACGGCGCGGGCGTGCGGCCCTTCAGGTAATTGTCGACGACGTAGTTCCACACGAGATCGTTCGGCCGCAGGAACGAGAACGTGTTCGCGAACTCGACGCCGCGCATCAGCCCCGGTTGCGTACCGTTCTTGCCACCGATGGTCTGCTCGCGCATCTGCACGTGCGCCTCGTCGACGAACACGTCGAGGATGCCCGTATCGGTGAAGTCGAGCATCGCGGTGAGCAGCGTCATCGACGCGGCCGGATGTTCGCCGCGCGCGGCGAGCACCGCGAGCGCGGTCGCGAGCATCGTGCCGCCGACGCAGAAGCCGAGCGTGTTGATCTGCTCGCGCCCGCTGATCTGCTGCACGGCGTCGATCGCCGCGAGCAGCCCTTCGTTCATGTAGTCGTCCCACGTCTTGTGCGCGACCGATGCATCCGCATTGCGCCACGACACGAGAAATACCTGATGACCGTTCGACAGCGCATGCGCGACGAGCGAATTCTCGGGTTGCAGGTCGAGGATGTAGAACTTGTTGATGCACGGCGGGACGATCAGCAGCGGCCGCTCGAACACCTTGTCCGTCTTCGGCGTGTACTGGATCAACTGGATCAGGTCGTTCTCGTACACGACCGCACCCTCGGTACACCCGAGATTCTTGCCGACCACGAACTGCGATTCGTCGGTCTGCGAAATCTTGCCGCGCTGCAAGTCGCCGAGCAGGTTCATCATCCCTTGCCGCAGGCTTTCGCCCTGCGTTTCGAGGATCGATTTCTGTGCGTCGGGATTGAGTGCGAGGAAGTTGCTCGGCGCGGCGGCGGCCGTCCATTGCTGGACCGTGAAACGGATGCGCTCGCGCGTCTTCGGATCGGTCTGAAGCGCGTCGGCCAGCTCCTGCAGATAGCGCGCGTTGAGCAGGTACCACGCGGCCGCGAAGGCATGCGCGGGCGATGCCTTCCACGCGTCGCCGCTGAAGCGGCGGTCTTTCAACTCCGGGGGTTCGAGCTTCGCGGCGGCCGCCTGCTGCATCAGCGTCATGCAGTCGCGCGCGTAGTCGGCCTGCAATGCCTGGAGCCGTTCGGGCGGAATCGCGGCAACCGGCAGCTTCAGCCCCGCGAACGGCGACGCCATCGCGCCGAGGTCGGGCATCGACGGCATCTGGAACGGAAACGACGTCGGGAACTGGAATGTCGCGAACGGGTTGACGGAGGCCGATGCCGTCGCGGCGCGTGCCGGATCGGCAAAACCGCGCCACGCGTTCAACCACGACTCGAACATCTGCTGCATCGGCTGGGCGGCCGGATCGAAGCCGGTACTGCCCGCGGAAGTGCCCGCATGAGCGGACGTCGACGAATTTTTCGATGCTGTCATTACCTGCCTTACCGGTGATTCGTGAGCGTCAATCGTGAAATCCTGCTCGCGCGCGGCGTGCCGGCTGCGAGCCGGGCCGTCATGCTCTGGAGAGGCGTCTCCAGATTCTGCCGCAGTGCGGTATTTTTATCATTATCGTTTTCCCCATGTGAAGCGCCCGGTCAAACCACTGAACATTTCCGCGCGGAGATAATCCGCGCACGATAGACGGGACAAGGGTTCCGGCGAAACATAAAATGTTTTGCCTGACTTGACGTCGGGATTTTTCATTCAGTCGCGCATGCAACGCCGCATTGCCGCCTCAATATCGAGATAACCCGATTTCGCGGCGCAACAAAACCGGCGCGCATGCGCATGCGATCAATCGGCCAGCCAGATCGCCGCGGCCATGCGGCCCGTCACGCGGTCGCGCCGATACGAATAGAAGCGCGCGCGCTCGGCGACCGTGCAGGCCGTCCCGCCGCTCACGTGCACCACGCCCGCACGCGCGAGCCGCAGGCGCGCGAGCGCGTAGAGATCGGCAAGAAACTTGCCGGGCGCGCCGTCTCTCGCGACGAACGCACGACGGGTTTCATCATGCTCCGACTGCGGAGCCGTGTCGAGAAACGCGTCGCGCACGTCGGCGCCGACCTCGAACGCCTGCGGGCCGATCGCCGGCCCGAGATAGGCATGCAGCGTGTCCGCCGTCCCGCCCGCGAGCGCCGCGACGCGCGCGGCCGTCTGCTCGACGATGCCGGCCGAGAGCCCGCGCCAGCCCGCATGCGCGGCACCGACCGCGCGGCCCTGCGCGTCGCACAGCAGCACGGGCAGGCAATCGGCCACCATCACCACGCAGACGGCGCCGGCCCGATCCGTGACGCTCGCGTCGGCCTGCACCGGCGCCGTGGCGGCAGGCGCCGCGGCGATCACCTCGTCCGCCCGCACGATCTGCGCGCCGTGAACCTGCTCGAGCCATGCGGCGCCCGACTGGCCAGCGAGGGCGAGCAGGCGCGCGCGATTGACGGCGACATGGTCGGGATCGTCACCGGTATGCAGGCCGAGATTCATCCCGCCCGCCAATGCCGCCCCATCCTGCCAGCGCCCGTACGGGCCTTCGCTCACGCCGCCGTCGCGCGTCGTGATCAGCGCACGCACGCGCGGCGACACGCGCCAGTCGGGCTGCACGCAGTCCTGCCACGTCAACGGCGCCAGATTCGTCATCGGCACTCACTCCTCCTCATCGTCCAGGTACGGCTCGTCGTCGTGATACTCGCCGCCGAAATCGTCATCGTCGTAGGGATTGTCGTCGTCGAATTCCTCGTCGCCCTGCCCGAAGCCGAGCGCCGCGACCAGTGCGTTCATGTCGTCCGGCAGCGGGCAGCGCCACTGCATCGCCTTGCCCGTGACCGGATGCACGAGACCGAGCCGCCACGCATGCAGCGCCTGTCGTGCGAACCCGTCCGGCAGCGGCGCGACCGAGCGCTTGCCGCGCGCACGCCCGTAGACCGGATCGCCGAGCAGCGGATGCCCGGCGTGCGCGCAGTGCACACGGATCTGATGCGTGCGGCCGGTTTCGAGATCGCATTGAATCGCCGAAACCGGCTGACGTTGCCACAGACATGTGTCAACCGTGCGGAAATGCGTGCGCGCGGGCTTGCCCGAGGCGCCGGTGACCACGGCCATGCGCGTGCGCTCGCGCGGGTCGCGGCCGATCGGCGCGTCGATCGTGCCTTCCTCTGGCATCGTGCCCCACACCAGCGCGAAATAGCGGCGCTTCACCGTGCGGGCCTGCAACTGGCGCACGAGGTCCGTCTGCGCGGCCAGCGTGCGGGCGACCACCATCAGGCCGGACGTTTCCTTGTCGAGCCGGTGGACGATCCCCGCGCGCGGCAGGCCGGCCGCCGCGTCGCCGTAGCGATGCAGCAGACCGTTGAGGATCGTGCCGCTCCAGTTGCCGGCGGCCGGATGGACGACGAGACCGGCCGGCTTGTTGATGACGACGAGCGCATCGTCCTCGTAGATCACGTCGAGCGGCACGGGCTCCGGCGTGAACGCGAGCTGCTCGGGCAGCAGATCGGGCACGAGCTCGATCTTCGCGCCCAGCGGCACCGGCTGGCGGATCTTCGCCGGCGCGCCGTCGACGAGCACGCGCTGCGCCTCGATCCAGCTCTGCAGGCGGCTGCGCGAGAATTCGGGGAACAGTTGGGCGAGCGCCTTGTCGAGACGTTCGCCCGCGAGCGACAGCGGCACTTCGACGATGCGCGGCGCGTCGTCGTGCGCTGCGGACGGCACCACGGGCGGCTGCATGGCGTCACCGGCCAGATCGTCATCGAGGGAATCCCCCGACGCAGCGTCGGCGGGCCGATCGCTTGGGCTATAATCTTCGCGATTTGGTGTGCCCGGCTGGGCATTCTGCGAACTTGAACGGGTCATTTAGACTGGGTCACCGAGACTTGAAGCTAGGACATGCGAGCATGATGAATTCGACCAAACGCACGGCCAGAACCGTCGCCGCCCGGGCTGCGGCGGTAGCGGCCGCGGCCCTCATCGCCGGCTGCCACGGCTTGCCGCAGAAGCAGGACGAGACGGCTACCTGGTCGAACAACAAATTATACTCAGAGGCCCAGGACGCACTGTCCGGCGGCGACTGGGGCAAGTGCGCGAAATATTTCGAATCGCTGCAAGGCCGCGATCCGTTCGGCCATTTCGCGCAACAGGCGCAGATCAACGTTGCATACTGCAACTGGAAGGACAACGAAGCGGCGGCCGCCGACCAGGCCGTAGATCGCTTCATCCAGCTCCACCCCGATCATCCGGATATCCCGTACGCGTACTACCTGAAGGGGATGATCCACTTCAACGACGATCTCGGGCTGTTCGGTCGCTTCTCCGGCCAGGACATGAGCGAACGCGATCCGCAGGCGCTGCGCGAATCGTACGATGCGTTCAAGGTCGTCGTCGATCGCTTCCCGAAGAGCAAGTACG
The DNA here is from genome assembly GCF_001524725.1 of Burkholderia sp. MSMB1072. Lineage (NCBI taxonomy): Bacteria > Pseudomonadati > Pseudomonadota > Betaproteobacteria > Burkholderiales > Burkholderiaceae > Burkholderia > Burkholderia sp. MSMB1072. Next base: position 366,713 of record NZ_LOYC01000017.1, on the reverse strand, counting down.
CGCCCGATGCGGCCGCGCGGATGCGCTACATCGTCAACGCGCTCGCATCGCACGAAGTGCATGCGGCCGACTACTACTATCGCCGTGGCGCGTATGTCGCGGCGATCAACCGTGCCCAGCTCGCGATCAAGGACTACAAGGGCGCGCCGGCGATCGAGGACGCGCTGCACATCATGATCCTGTCGTACGGCAAGCTGAACCAGCCGGAACTCGCCGAGGACACCAAGCGCGTGCTCGCGGGCACGTTCCCCGACAGCCCGTACGTGACGGGCCATGCGCGCCCCGGTGCGAAGAAGTCGTGGTGGCAGTTCTAACGCACGGCGCGCTGCAACACCCGTTGCGCATACGAAAAACCCGGCCATCGAGCCGGGTTTTTTATTGGCGCCGCATTCGGTTGACGCCAAGGCGTTCACGCGGCAAGCGCCGCGCGTGCGCTCACGCGCGCTTGTCCGCGCGGTGCTCGTCGAAGAAATCCTGCACGACCGCGATCTCGCGCGTGCGCTTGAACGGCGGCAGGCTTTGCCAGATCCGGCGCCCGTAAGGCTTGTCGACGAGCCGCGTGTCGCAGATCATCAGCACGCCGCGATCCGTCTCCGCACGAATCAACCGGCCCGCGCCCTGCTTCAGCGTGATCACGGCCTGCGGCAGTTGATGCACGGCGAACGGGCTCAGCCCCTTCTTCGTCAACGCATCGAGCCGCGCGGCCAGCACCGGATCGTCCGGCGGCGCGAACGGCAGCTTGTCGATCACGACCAGCGACAACGCATCGCCGCGCACGTCCACGCCTTCCCAGAAACTCTGGCTGCCGACCAGGATCGCATTGCCGTACGCGCGGAAGCGGTCGAGCAGCTCGGTGCGGCTCGCGTCGCCCTGCACGAGCAGCGGCATGTTCCAGCCGCGCGACTCGATCGCGTCGCGCAGCTTCGACGCGATCCGGTCGACCGCGCGCAGCGTCGTGCACAGCATGAACACGCCGCCGCCGGATGCCTCGATCGCCGGCAGCGCGGCATCGAAGACGGCGTCGGTAAATGCCGGCGAAGACGGCTGCGGGAGGTTGCGCGGCACGTACAGCAGCCCCTGCGACTGGTAATCGAACGGGCTGGCGAGCGTCATCGAACGACGCGAGCTCAGGCCCATCTGCGCCGCGTAGTGCGTGAAATCGCCACGCACCGACAACGTCGCCGACGTGAACACCCATGCACGCGGTACGCCCGCACGCTGTTTCGCGAAAATCGGCGCGACCGACAGCGGCGTTTCATGGAGCTGGACGGTATGCGCGAACACCTCGACCCAGCGCACCTTCTCGTTCGGATCGCCGTCGGCGGCCGCGTTGTCGCCGACCGCCGACGCATCGGCCTTCGCTGCCGCTTGCGCCGCGCCGGGCGCGACCCAGCCCGCCAGCAGGTCCTGCAGCTCGCGGGCGCGCCGCAGGCACGCGCCGAGCGATTCCGCGCGCTCGGCCTGGCTCGCGAGCGCCGATGCGAGCGCATCGAGCGCAACGTCGAGCGCGTCGAGCGCACCGAACATCGGGTGATCGTCGCCGAGCTGTGCGAGCGACATGCGCACGATCTGGTCGTTCGCGAACGCGAGACGCAAGTCGCGCGCCGCGCGCTCGAGATCGCCGCCGAGCTTCACCCACTCCACTGCGTCGCGCGCATGGCTCAGGCCTTCGGCGACCGTGTCGCGCGCGAGCTCGAGGATCTGCGTCGTCGACAGCGTCTCGCCGAAGAACAGCGTCGCCGTTTCCGGCAACTGGTGCGCTTCGTCGAAGATGATCGTGTTCGCGTTCGGCAGCAGTTCGGCCATCCCCGTGTCGCGCAGCATGATGTCCGCGAAGAACAGGTGATGGTTGACGACGACGACGTCGGCCTGCTGGGCCTCGCGCCGCGCCTGCATCACGAAGCATTCCTTGTAGTGCGGGCATTCCTGGCCGAGGCAATTGTCGCGCGTCGACGTGACCATCGACCACACGGGCGCCGTTTCCGGCACGCTCGCGAGTTCGGCCTTGTCGCCGCTCTTCGTGATTTTCGCGAAGCGGACGATTTCCTGCAGATACGCGGTATCCTGCCGCGACGGCAGCCGGCCGTTGTCGGCTGTGCGTTGCAGGTAGTAATGGCACAGGTAGTTCGAGCGTCCCTTGAGCATCGCGACCGTCACCGGCACCGCGAGCGCGTTGCGCACGGTCGGGATGTCGCGCTGGAACAACTGGTCCTGCAGATGCTTCGTGCCGGTCGACACGATCACCTTGCCGCCCCACAACATGGCGGGCACGAGATACGCGTAGGTCTTGCCGGTACCCGTGCCGGCCTCGACGATCAGCGTGTTGTCGCCTGCGTCGTTGTCGGATTCGGCTGCTGCGGCGTCATCCGCGGCCGGCCCGGCCGCCTTGTCGCCGTCGCCGAGGCGGCGCGCCGGCCGCTTGCGGGTTTCGAAGATCTCGGGATCGGGCATCCGGCGTGCGGATGCCTCCATCGCGGACGCGACCGCGCGCGCCATCTCGATCTGCGACGTACGCGGCCGATAGCCGTCGAGCGCGCGCGCCAGCAACCCGCCTTCGCCGAAGATCGTGTCGAGTTCGTCGACGCGCTTGCGGCTCAGCTCGAAAGTGCCTTCGGGCGCACGAACGCGCCCGGCGGACGTCGTGTCACGCCGGGCATCGGGGGTGGCTTCAAGCGGTGAATTCAAGGCAAGCGTTCCTGTGTCCAGCGCCCGAGCGGCGCCGGCGCTTGCCAGGCCGCGCTCAGGCGCGCTTATCCGGTTCGAGCTGCGATTGCAGCAAAATGATTTTGTCCTTGGCGGCCAGCTTTTCCTTCTTCAGCCGGTGCAGCGTGATGTCGTCGATGTCGGAGTGTCCTTCCTTCAGCTCGATCTCCCGAGCGAGCTGCTGGTGCTGCTCCTGCAATGCAGCCAAACGGTTGTGCAATTCCTGCTGCTGTTCCGTGTGACGGTTTTGCATACCTGCCTCCTCATCGAAGCAGCGCGACGGCTGGCGTGCCGACGCGCCCGAGACTGAGCCCGATCAATTCAACACGTTACTGCCCCTGCTGTTGCTGCCTGGCCTTCTCGGCCGCTTCCTGCTGACGCCGCTCGACATCGGCCTTGTGCTGCGCGGCTGCCTTCTGCTTCTGCTCGTAGCGCGTGGCGTTGTCCGCCCGCTCCTGCGCCTTCTGCGCCGCCTGCTGGTGCGCCTGGTCGAGCTTGCGCTGGAAATCCGCCTGCTTCTGGTCGTATGCCTGCCTGTTCGCCGCGCGTTGCGGGCCTTCCGCGCCGCGCTGCGCCTGCTTCAGTGCATTCTGCTCCTGCTTGTCGCGGAATGCAGCCGCGTTCGCCGCGTCGGTCGCCGCCCGCTGCGGCGCTTCCGCCGCGTTCCGGGCCTGCTTCAGCGCCTGCTGCTGGTCGCGCTGCTGCGCCCGCACCGCGCGCTGCTCGTCGTTGAGCGCGAGCTGCTCCTGTCGAATGCTCGCGCGCTCCTCGCGCATCTGATCGCGCGCCTTGCCGAGACAGTGGTTGACGAAGAACTTGCTGTAACAATCGTGCTCCGCCACCGCATAACGATAATCGTTTTCCGCGGAGCGTTGATTGAGCACTTTTTGACGGGCGTCGAAATCCGGGGCGGCGGAGGCTGCAACGGGCGCGGACGCGGCGGCGTCCGGCGCGCTGGCGCCCTGGGCCTGCGCGAATGCGCCGGAAGGCCCGGCAGACAAAGCCGCGGCGAGCGCTGCGCCGAGCGCGACGAGAGAAATGCGGGAAGTTGGCAACGTCGTAGGAAAGCTGCAGGACATGTGTCAAATTCTATCACCCTCGGCTGGACGCTCCGCCATTTATGGCAAAATGCCCCGCTTCATTCACCCGCGGCCTCTGGCCCGGCGGGCCAGCCGGGCAGCCCGCCGCTCCGGGCCTGCCGGCCCGCGCCGCGATTTCAGCAGGCAGACCATCCACGACATGACGGAAACCGTAGCACTCAAGATCGTACAGCGCATCGCCACCGAACTGTCCGTCCAGCCGCGCCAGGTCGCGGCGGCCGTGCAACTCCTCGACGAAGGCTCGACCGTTCCGTTCATTGCCCGGTACCGCAAGGAAGTGACCGGCAACCTGGACGACACGCAGTTGCGCCAGCTCGAGGAACGCCTCCTGTACCTGCGCGAGCTCGAGGATCGCCGCGCCGCGATCCTGTCGAGCATCGACGAACAGGGCAAGCTGACCGACGAACTGCGTGCCGCGATCGACGCGGCCGACAGCAAGCAGGTGCTCGAGGACCTTTATCTGCCTTACAAGCCGAAGCGCCGCACGCGTGCGCAGATCGCCCGCGAGGCCGGCCTCGAGCCGCTCGCGCAGGCGCTGCTCGCGAATCCGCTGCTCGACCCGCAGACCGAGGCGGCCGCGTATGTCGATGCCGACAAGGGCGTCGCCGACGTGAAGGCCGCGCTCGACGGCGCGCGCGACATCCTGTCCGAACAGTTCGGCGAGACGGCGGAGTTGCTCGGCAAGCTGCGCGACTACCTGCACGCCCAGGGCGTCGTGTCGTCGGCGGTCGTGGAGGGCAAGGAAAACGAGGAAGGCGAGAAATTCCGCGACTATTACGACTACGCGGAAACGATCAAGACCGTGCCGTCGCACCGCGCGCTCGCGCTGTTCCGCGGCCGCAACGCGGGCGTGCTGACGATCAAGCTCGGCCTCGGCGAAGAACTCGACGCGCAGGTGCCGCATCCCGGCGAGGCGATGATCGCGCGCCATTTCGGCATCGCGAACCAGAATCGCCCGGCCGACAAATGGCTGTCCGACGTCTGCCGCTGGTGCTGGCGCGTGAAGGTGCAGCCGCATATCGAAAACGAACTGCTCACGCAACTGCGCGAAACGGCCGAAACCGAAGCGATCCGCGTCTTCGCGCGCAACCTGAACGACCTGCTGCTGGCCGCACCGGCCGGCCCGAAGGCCGTGATCGGTCTCGACCCCGGCCTGCGCACCGGCGTGAAGGTCGCGGTCGTCGACCGCACCGGCAAGGTGCTCGCGACCGACACGATCTACCCGCACGAACCGCGCCGCGACTGGGACGGCTCGATCGTGAAACTCGCGCGCCTCGCCGCGCAGACGCGGGCCGAACTGATCAGCATCGGCAACGGCACCGCGTCGCGCGAAACCGACAAGCTCGCGAGCGAACTGATCGCGAAACACCCGGAGCTGCGGCTGCAGAAGATCGTCGTGTCGGAAGCCGGCGCGTCGGTCTACTCGGCGTCCGAGCTCGCCGCGAAGGAATTCCCGGAACTCGACGTGTCGCTGCGCGGCGCCGTGTCGATCGCCCGCCGCCTGCAGGACCCGCTCGCGGAGCTCGTGAAAATCGAGCCGAAGGCGATCGGCGTCGGCCAGTACCAGCACGACGTGAACCAGCGCGAACTTGCCCGCTCGCTCGACGCGGTCGTCGAGGATTGCGTGAACGCGGTCGGCGTCGACGCGAACACGGCGTCGGCCCCGCTGCTCGCCCGTGTGTCGGGCCTGAACGCGACGCTCGCGCGCAACATCGTCGACTATCGCGACGCGAACGGCCCGTTCCCGTCGCGCGAGCACCTGCGCAAGGTGCCGCGCCTCGGCGACAAGACCTTCGAACAGGCCGCCGGCTTCCTGCGCATCAATGGCGGCGAGAATCCGCTCGACCGCTCGTCGGTGCACCCGGAAGCGTATCCGGTCGTCGAACGGATGCTCGCGAAGATCAACAAGCGCATCGACGACGTGCTCGGCAACCGCGAGGCGCTAGCGGGCCTGTCGCCGATGGAATTCGTTGACGAACGTTTCGGCCTGCCGACCGTGCGCGACATCCTGGCCGAACTGGAAAAGCCGGGCCGCGATCCACGCCCGGAATTCAAGACGGCCACGTTCCGCGAAGGCGTCGAGAAGGTCTCGGATCTCGTGCCGGGCATGACGCTCGAAGGCGTCGTGACGAACGTTGCCGCATTCGGCGCGTTCGTGGATATCGGCGTGCACCAGGACGGCCTCGTCCACGTGTCCGCGATGTCGACGAAGTTCATCAAGGATCCGCACGAAGTCGTGAAGGCCGGCCAGGTCGTCAAGGTGAAGGTGATCGACGTCGACGTGAAGCGCCAGCGCATTGCGCTGACGATGCGCCTCGACGACGACGTGGCAGCACCCGGCACGTCGTCGCGCGGCGGCCAGGATCGCGGCAACGCGGGGCGCGGCGCAGCCCGTCCGCAGCGTACGCGCGAGCCGGAACCGGCCGGCGCGATGGCCGCGGCATTCGCGAAGCTGAAACGCTGAGTCGAAGGCGTCGACGCACAAAAAAACCCGCCGAAAGGCGGGTTTTTTTATTACTTCGGCGAAGCGCGCAGCCCGATTCGGCATGGGCCGCATACGCGGCCCGCTCGCCCGTCAGATCTCGATCTTCGTCCCGAGCTCGACGACGCGATTCGCCGGAATCGAGAAGAAATCGGTCGGTTTCGCCGCGTTCTGATGCATCCACGCGAACACGCGCTCGCGCCAGATCGACATGCCGGGCAGATGCGTCGGCACGACCGTTTCGCGCGCGAGGAAGAACGACGTGTCCATCAGCTCGAACGTCATGTCGTGCGTGCGGCCGAATTCCTCGAGCACGGCCTTCACGTCCGGCGTCTCGTTAAAGCCGTACTCGGCCTTGACGATGTACAGTCCGCCGCCCGCATCACGCGAACTCAGGCGCCTGTCGTCGCGCACGTACGGAATGTCGCGCGTGACGAACGTCAGGAAAATGGTCCGCTCGTGCAGCACCTTGTTGTGCTTCAGGTTGTGCAGCAGGCTGACGGGCACGAGTTTGTCGTTGCCGGTCAGGTAGATCGCGGTGCCCGACACGCGGTGCGGCGGATGCGCGAGCAGCCCCTGCAGGAACGGTTCGAGCGGAATACCGTCGGCCGCCGTGCGCTCCTTGACGATGTGACGCCCCTTGTACCAGGTCATCAGCAGGAAGAACAGCAGCGCGCCGATGCCGAGCGGCAACCAGCCGCCCTGCGCGACCTTCAGCAGGTTCGCGCCGAAAAAGCCGAGGTCGATCGCGAGGAACACCGCGATGATCGCGCCGACCAGCAGCCGGTTCCAGTTCCACACTTTCACCATCACGACGCACGCGAGCACGGTCGTGATCACCATCGTCGCCGTCACCGCGATACCGTACGCGGCCGCGAGGTTGTCCGAACTCTTGAAACCGACGACGATACAGAGGATCACAAACAGCAGCAGCCAGTTCACGACCGGCACGTAGATCTGGCCGATCGCGAGCTCGGACGTATGCAGCACCTTCATGCGCGGCACGTAGCCGAGCTGGATCGCCTGCGACGTCAGCGAATACGCGCCGGAGATCACGGCCTGCGACGCGATCACGGTCGCGACCGTCGACAGCACGACGAGCGGCAGCAGCCCCCATTCTGGCGCCAGCAGGAAGAACGGGTTTTCGATCGCTTTCGGATTCTGGATCAGCAGCGCGCCCTGGCCGAAGTAGTTCAGCACGAGCGACGGCATCACGAGCCCGTACGCGGCCAACCGGATCGGCTTTGCACCGAAATGGCCCATGTCCGCGTAGAGCGCTTCCGCACCGGTCAGCACCAGCACGACCGAGCCGAGCACGACGTACGCCTGCAGCAGGTGGTCGGCCATGAACGACGCCGCGTAATACGGATTGATCGCCGCGATGATGCCCGGCACGCGAACGATGTGATACACGCCGAGCGCCGCGATCACGACGAACCACAGCACCATGATCGGGCCGAACAGCTTGCCGACCAGCGCGGTTCCGTGCCGCTGGATCCAGAACAGCGCGATCAGGATCACGATCGTGATCGGCAGCACGAGATGGGACAGGTGCGGCGTCGCGATCTCCAGACCTTCGACGGCCGACATCACCGAGATCGCCGGCGTGATCACCGCGTCCCCGTAGAACATGCACGCGCCGAATATCCCGAGCGCCATCAGCGCGCCCGCGACACGGGTTTTCGAGTCGAGCGGCCGCAGCGACAGCGCCATCAGCGCGAGCACGCCGCCTTCGCCGTTGTTGTCCGCCCGCATCACGAACAGCAGGTACTTGACGCCGACCACCAGCACGATGGCCCAGAACAGCAGCGAGATCACGCCGAGAATCGACCCTTCGGTCAGCGGAATGCCGTGCGCGGGGCTGAACGCCTCCTTGAGCGAATACAGCGGACTGGTGCCGATGTCGCCGAACACGACGCCGATGGCTGCTATCGCTAGCGCCCGCATCGAGTGTTGTTGCGTCGAATGCGGCGCGTGTGCGGCGTCGGTCGCGTGAGTCGTGTCGTTCATATGAAGCGTAATAATCGGGTCCGGGTCGGACAAAACGAGCGCTATTCTACTCGCGCCCTCGTGAAACGCCGCCCTGCCGTGTTGCCGTGGAGCCACGTGATCCACGCCGCGCATGCAATCCGGCGCGACCTGTGGCAGGGCTGCCATCATAGCCGGGGCCGCGCCGCCTGCCTATCGGGTGCGCGGCGCGGCCCCGCGGCGCCCCGGCGCGCCAATGAAAAACGGCGCCGCAAGCGGCGCCGTACAAGGCTTTCGTTCGATCGGCCGGCCGCTTACGCGCCCGAACCGTCGCGCTGCGCGCGACCGCGCTTGATCCACGCCTCGAGGTTGTGCGGCCGAACCGTATCCCACTCCTCGAACGGCTGATGAATCCACGGATTCGTCGGCAGGAACTGCGTGTGATAGTCGGGCTTGACCTTCGAGCAACCCTTGTACCAGAGCACTGCCGAACGCACGGCCGTCACGGACGGATAGCGCTCCTTCAGGTGCTCCTGCACGCGCGCGAGCGTGACGCCCGAATCGACGAGATCGTCGACCAGCAGCACGTTGCCCGCCAGGTTGCCGCGCGTCATCGTGATGTACTGCGCGATGTCGAGCTCGCCCTGCTCGGTGCCGGCCGCTTCCCGGTACGAACTCGTCGCGAGAATCGCGAGCGGCACGTCGTAGATGCGCGACAGCTGGTCGCCAACGCGCAGGCCGCCGCGCGCGAGGCACAGGATCTGGTCGAACTTCCAGCCCGAGGCGTGCACCTGCAGCGCGAGCAGCTCGATCAGCCGGTGATACTCGTCCCAGCCTACCCACAGGTTCTTGTCGTCGTTGCGCGGATCGGTCATCAAGTCTGCCGCCGTCATCGTGATTTGCTGCGTCATCTGGGAATTACACCTTGAACGGATGGCGGAGCAGGATCGTTTCGTCGCGGTCCGGGCCCGTCGACACCATGTCGACCGGCACGCCAGCCACTTCCTGGACGCGGGCGAGGTATGCCTGCGCGTTCGCCGGCAGTGCGTCCCACGTATTGATCCCGACGGTGCTTTCCTTCCAGCCGGCGAACGTCTCGTACACCGGTTCGCAACGCGCGACATCGACCGCGCCGCGCGGCAGGATGTCGACGTCCTTGCCGTCGACCTGGTAGCCGACGCACAGCTTGACTTCGTCGAGGCCGTCGAGCACGTCGAGCTTCGTCATGCACAGGCCCGACACGCCGTTGATCTGGATCGAGCGGCGCAGCGCGGCCGCATCGAGCCAGCCGGTGCGGCGCGGACGGCCGGTGACCGAACCGAATTCCTTGCCGACGTTCGCGAGCGTGACGCCGATCTGGTCCTGACGCTGCGGGTTGTCCGCATCGTACAGTTCGCTCGGGAACGGACCCGAACCGACGCGCGTGCAATACGCCTTCGTGATGCCGAGGATGTAGTTGAGCTTCTGCGGACCGACGCCCGCGCCGGCCGACGCCGCACCTGCGACGCAGTTGCTCGACGTGACGAACGGATAGGTGCCGTGGTCGATGTCGAGCAGCGTGCCTTGCGCGCCTTCGAACAGCAGGTTCTGGCCCGCATTGTTCGCGTCGTACAGGCGGCGCGACACGTCGGCCACCATCGGCTTCAGGCGGTCGGCATAGCCGAGCATCGTGTCGAGCGTGGCCTGGAAATCGACGGCCGCGCCGCCCAGATACTGGGTCAGCACGAAATTGTGGAAATCGAGATTTTCGCGCAGGCGATCGGCGAAGGTCTTCGCGTCGAACAGATCCTGCACGCGCAGCGCGCGGCGGCCCACCTTGTCTTCGTACGCAGGGCCGATGCCGCGGCCGGTCGTACCGATCTTGCCCGCGCCCTTGCGCGCTTCGCGCGCCTGGTCGATCGCGATGTGGTACGGCAGGATCAGCGTCGTGGCTTCGGAGATGAACAGGCGATCGCGCACGTTCACGCCGGCTTCTTCGAGCTCGCCGATTTCCTTGAACAGTGCTTCGGGGGACAGGACGACGCCGTTGCCGATGTAGCAGGCGACGCCTTCACGCATGATGCCCGACGGAATGAGGCGCAAGATCGTTTTCTTGCCGCCGATGATGAGGGTGTGGCCGGCGTTGTGACCGCCCTGGAAACGCACGACGCCCTGAGCGTGGTCCGTCAGCCAGTCGACGATCTTGCCCTTGCCTTCATCACCCCATTGCGTTCCCACGACGACGACATTGCGCCCGGGAGTCACGTTCACTGCGCTGGCAGACATGTTGATTCGTTAGCTGGTTAAAAACGTATTCTACCTATGTTCGCGGGCGATTCCGAATTTTTCCGTTTCGCTTCAACGATATGCACGCCGAAGCACGGCCCGCGAGCACCTCTTTATCGGGGTTCGACCACCCACGCGCCGTTGCGCTCGACGAGCGAACGATCGCACGCGAATTCGTCGAGCACGTGATCGTGGCCCGGCAGCGCCTGGATCACGACCTCGCCCGCATCGCGCAGCGCCGCGACGGCCGCGCCCAACGCATCGTCCTGCGCCCACGGCGCGAGGATCGCGGTGCCGCGCGCCTCGACCGGCGAGATTCGTGCGAGCTCGCGCAGGTCGAGCGAGAAGCCGGTCGCCGGACGAGCCCGGCCATAGGCCTGCCCCACGTGGTCGTAACGGCCGCCGCGCGCGATCGCGTTCGGCACGCCGTCGATGTATGCGCTGAACATCGCGCCGCTGTGATACGCGTAGCCGCGCAGGTCGGCGAGATCGATCGCGACTTCGACGCCCTTCGCCTGCGACGCGAGCTGCGCGAGATCGTCGAGCGCCCGTGTGATTTCAGGCAGCACCGGCAGGCGCGTGCGCGCCTCGGCGAGCACGCTCGCGTCCCCGTAGAGGTTCGGCAGCGCGCGCAACGCGGCGCGCGTATCGGCGCCGAGATCGTCGGTGAGTTCGTTCAGCAGCGGCACGTCCTTGCCCGACAGCGCGTCGTACAGCGACTCGCCACGCTCGGCGGCCTGCGCGTCGCGCGCCAGCAGCGCCGCGAGCACGCCCGCGTGGCCGAGGTCGAGACGGATGCGCGACAGGCCCGCGAGATGCAGCGCGTCGAGCATCAGTTGCTGGATCTCGAGATCGGCTTCGAGCCCGGCGTGGCCGTAGATTTCGGCGCCGATCTGGATTTGTTCGCGCGTCGCGTGCAGGCCGCGCGGACGCGTATGCATCACGTGGCCCGCGTAGCAGAGACGCGTCACGCCCTGACGGTTCAACAGATGCGCGTCGATCCGCGCGACCTGCGGCGTGATGTCCGCGCGCAGGCCGAGCGTGCGGCCCGACAGCTGGTCGACCAGCTTGAAGGTGCGCAGGCGCAGATCGGCGCCGCCGCTCGTCAGCAGCGACTCGAGATACTCGAGCAACGGCGGCATCACCATTTCGTAGCCGTACGAACGGAAGCGGTCGAGCAGCCTGCGGCGCAGCTCCTCGATCTTGCGCGCTTCCGACGGCAGTACGTCGGCGATATTCTCGGGAAGTAACCAGGTCGACATCGGTACGGTCCTACGACGGGAAACGGCGCGCGACACGCGCGCCGCGAGTTGAATCGGAACTTCGAAATCGGGCGGAACGAACGGCGGATGCGCCGTCCGGATCGGGGCTACGGTCAGGTCGCGAGCAGCAACAGCGCGAGCCCGAGCACCATCACGATCAGCCCGCCGATCCGGATATGATGCGGCGGCCGCTCGGCTATTCTACGAAACGTGTCGCGCCAGGCGACGGGAAACACAAAGGGGAACGCCCCCTCGATGATCAGCATCAGCGCTACTGCGAGCAACAACGAGCCAGCCAGGTCCATGCGAGCGACGGCGCCGCTCGACGCGGCGCCCCAAGGTCAATGTTTGCGGGGAGCGGGCGCCGCCGGTGCGGCACCGCCCGTCGGGCTGCGCATGAAGCGGAAGAACTCGCTGTCGGGATCGACGACGATGATGTCGTTGCGCTTGAACGTATTCCGGTAGGCCCGCAGGCTCGCGTAGAACTGATAGAACTGCGGATCGCGGCCGAACGCATCGGCGGCGATCGTCGCGGCCTTCGCGTCGCCCTCGCCCTTGATCGTCTGCGCGGACTTGTACGCGTTCGCGAGCACGGCCTGCTGCTCGCGTTCGGCGTCGGCCTTGATCTGCTCGACGTCGGCCGCGCCTTGCGCACGCACCTGGGCCGCCTGATCGCGCAACGCGCCGATCATCCGTTGATAGACGGCGTCCGTCTGCGCAGCCGGCAGGTCGACACGCGTGAGCTGGACGTCGACCACGTCGACGCCGAAACCGGCCGCGCTCGCCTTCGCCGCATCGCGAGCCGCATCGGCGATCGCGCGCTGGCCGCCGAGGGCATCGTCGAGCGCGCGCTTGCCGAATGCATCGCCGAGCGCGCTCTTCAGCGTACCGGACAGTCGTTCGCTCGCCGCCGCCGGGTCGCCGCCCGTCGCGGTGAAATATTTCATCGGGTCGCTGATCCGGTACTTCACCGCATACGCGACGAGCAGGTCGTGCTTGTCTTCGGTTGCCAGTTGCAGCGGATCGGACGACTCCAGCGATTGCAGGCGCGTGTCGATCAGCGTCGCCGTCTGCAGCGGCGGCGGCAGCTTGAAATGGACGCCGGGGCCCGCGAGTTCCGGCTGCGTGCCGTCGCGGCCCGACAGCACGGCCGTATGGCGCGGATCGACGGTGAGGACCGTCGACGATGCCGCGAAGGCGACAATCACGATTGCGACGACGAGCGCAATGATTCGGTTCATGTTCTGCGCTCCCCGTTACTTCGTATCGTCTTCACGCGACCGGCTGCGAAACGCTTCGCGCGATCGCAGCACGTCGACACCTGACGCGGCGGCGGCCGATGCGGCGCTCGCCGGCGCGGCTGCAGCTGCCGACGGCGCCGTGACCGCCGGTGCCGACGCCGCATCGGCGGCGGACGCGCCGGCCGACGTCGCGGCGTTTTGCCGGCCCTGCTCGACGAGCTTGTCGAGCGGCAGGTACACGACGCTGTTACCGCCCTTGTTGCCGACGAACACCTTCGTCGCGTTCGAATAGATTTCCTGCATCGTCTCGAGATACATCCGCTCGCGAATGACCGCAGGCGCCTTGGAGTACTGCGCATAGACTTGCTTGAAGCGGTCCGCGTCGCCCTCGGCTTCCGTGACCACGCGATCGGCATACGCCTTCGCTTCGTCGACGAGCTTCGCCGCATCGCCCTGCGCCTTCGGCAGCAGGTCGCTCGCATACGCCTGCGCGGCGCGCTTCGCGGCCTCGCGCTCGTCGCGCGCCTTCGCGACTTCGGCGTAGGCGGCCTGGGTCTGCTCGGGCGCCGCGACGCTCTGCATCGTGACGGCCGTCACTTCGAGCCCCGACTGGTAGCGGTCGAGATCGCGCTGGATCGCGCTGGAAAGCTGCTCGCGCAGCGCATCGCGGTCCTGGTTCAGCATGTCGGCCGCGCTGCGCGTGCCGACGATCGCGCGCACCGCGGCCTGCGCGGCCTGCGACACGCTGCGCTCGGGATCGACGCTGCGGAACAGGTAATCGGTGGCGGAACGGATCCGGTACTGCACGATGAAGCGCACGTCGACGATGTCGGCATCGCGCGTCAGCATCGCGGCTTCCTTCACGTTCGCCAGGCGCACGACGTTATTGCGGCCGATCTCGATCGAGCGGACCTGCGACGTGTCGACGATCTCGTGCGACGCGAACGGATACGGTGCGCGCCAGTGCACGCCCTGGCCGACCGTGCCCGACACCTTGCCGAGCTGCAGCACGACGCCCGTCTGGCCTTCCTGCACGACGAACAGCCCGCTTCCCGCATAAACCGCGACCAGCACGCCGATCACGATGCCGACGCCGACCCGTGCGGCCCGGCCATTGTCGGGACGGAAGCCGTTGCCGCCCTTGCCGCCGAACAGGCCGCTCAGGCGCCGGTTGAAATTGCGCCACATCTCGTCGAGATCGGGCGGACCGTCGCCGTCGCCGCCTGGCGGACGCTTCGATTCGTTCGCGCGGGGGCGGGATCCGTCCTTGCCATTGCCTTCGCCGCGTCCCCAGCGGGGATCGTTGATCGACAGCAAGGCGCGCATCCGCCGCCAGGTACTCCGCTCGTTGTATTCGTTCACCAGAGTTTGTTCACCAGATTGGACGCCGGCGAACCGGCCGGGACCGGTTAGCGCCCGTGTTCGGAAATCGTGTGGTCTTCGTGCGATTCAGCGGACGTGCCATCGAGCGCGTCGGGCAACGTCGCGCTGGAAAGGTGTTCCGCGGAGGCGATTTCGGCGATGGCGGCACGCAACGTATCGAGACCCTGACCGGTGCGCGCGCTCAAAAAGACGCGCGAAATATTACCATACTCGTCCCGCTCGACCGCGTCGCCGCGGGCCGCCAGCTCGGGCACGGCGTCGATCTTGTTGAACACCAGCACCTGCCGGATCGTGTCCGCGCCGATCTCGTGCAGCACGCCGTTGACCTGCTCGATCTGCTCGAGCCTGACCGCGCTCGACGCGTCGACCACATGCAGCAGCAGATCCGCATGGATCGTTTCCTCGAGGGTCGCGCGGAACGCCGCGACGAGTTGGTGAGGCAGCTCGCGGATGAACCCGACCGTATCGGACACGACGATCTGCCCGACCTCGTCGCCGAGGTACACGCGCCGCGACGTCGTATCGAGCGTCGCGAACAGTTGGTCGGCCGCGTACGCCTGCGCTTTCGTCAGCGCATTGAACAGCGTCGACTTGCCCGCGTTCGTGTAGCCGACGAGCGACACCGACATCGTGCCGCTGCGCGCGCGCTGCCGGCGCTGCGTGCTGTGCTGGCGGCGCAGCCGGTCGAGCCGCGACTTCAGCATCTTGATGCGTTCGCCGATCAGGCGGCGGTCGGTTTCGAGCTGGGTTTCGCCGGGGCCGCGCAGGCCGATACCACCCTTTTGCCGCTCGAGGTGGGTCCATGCGCGAATGAGCCGGGTCGACAGGTATTGAAGCTGCGCGAGCTCGACCTGCAGCTTGCCTTCGTGGCTGCGGGCACGCTGCGCGAAGATGTCGAGGATGAGGCTCGTGCGGTCGACCACGCGCCTGTTAAGCGCCTGCTCCAGATTGCGTTGCTGGGCGGGCGCCAGCGCGTGGTTGAAGATGACGATTTCGACGTTGTGCGCGTCGCACGCAAGCCGCAGTTCTTCGGCTTTGCCGCTGCCGATGAACATCTTGGCGTCGGGACTTGAGCGACGGCCCGTGAGGGTGACGGCGGGACGGGCCCCCGCGCTGGAGGCGAGAAGACTGAGTTCTTCGAGACTGGCTTCGAAATCGGTCTTGCCGAAATCGATGCCGACGAGCGCTGCGTTGATCAAATTATCGGGTGTCAAGATAAGGCGGCTGGCATCGGTCGCTCGCGGCGACCGGATGCCGGCCGCTGCAATTGGTTAGGACGAGGCTTCCGCGTCCGGGTGGAAATTCACCGGGCGCGCCGGCACGACCGTCGAGATGGCGTGCTTGTAAACCATCTGGGTCACCGTATTACGGAGCAACACGACGTACTGGTCGAACGATTCAATGTTCCCTTGAAGCTTGATGCCGTTGACGAGATAGATCGAAACGGGAACGTGCTCTTTGCGCAGTGCGTTCAAAAACGGGTCTTGTAACAATTGCCCTTTGTTGCTCATGGCGTACTCCATCTTTTTTTGCAGGTTGATCTGGATTGGCGACGAAGAAAAAGAGATCCGGCGCCAATCGCTACACTATAGCCGATTTTGCCTGCCCCGCCCGGGCATAGGCCATGCGGCCTGGCCGTTGCGGGACATGCGTCAGCCCTTGTCCGCGTACGGGTTATTCGACGAACGGAACTCTATGCGCAATGGAGTCCCGGTCAGCGAGAAAGTTTCGCGGAATCGGTTTTCGAGGTAGCGCTTGTAGGTTTCCGTCACCGCGTCGAGCGCGTTGCCGTGAATCACGATGATCGGCGGATTCTGGCCGCCCTGGTGCGCGTAGCGCAGCTTCGGACGCACCGGGCCGCGACGGCGCGGCTGCTGGAATTCGACGGCCTCGATCAGCGCGCGCGTGAGCTTCGGCGTCGGCAGCTTCGACATCGCCGCCGCGTAGGCGTCGTCGACCGAGCGCATCAGCGCGCCGATACCCGTCTTCTTCGCGGCGGAAATGAAGTGCGATTTCGCGAAGTCGAGGAATTTCAGCTTGCGGGTCAAATCCGCTTTCGCGCGGTCGCGCGCGTGGTCGTCGAGGCCATCCCACTTGTTGACGCCGATCACGAGCGCGCGGCCCTGCTCGACGACGAAGCCGGCGATGTGCGCGTCCTGGTCGGAAATGTCCTGCTGCGCATCCAGCAGAAGAATGACGACGTTCGCGTCGGAAATCGACTGCAGCGTCTTCACGACCGAGAACTTCTCGATCGCCTCGAACACCTTGCCGCGGCGCCGCAGGCCGGCCGTGTCGATCAGCGTGTATTTCTTGCCGTTACGCTCGAAGTCGACGTAGATCGAATCGCGCGTCGTGCCCGGCATGTCGAACGCGATCACGCGGTCTTCGCCGATCAACGCGTTGACGAGCGTCGACTTGCCGACGTTCGGACGGCCGACGATCGCGATCTTGATGCCGCGCGACGGATCGTCCTCGTCCGCTTCCTCGGGCTGGCCCGCGTACGCGACTTCGAGCGCCTCGTTGATCATGTCGGTCACGCCGTCGCCGTGCGCGGCCGAGATCGCGCGCGGATCGCCGAGCCCGAGCTCGTAGAAATCCGTCGCGACCGCCGTGTACTTCATCCCCTCGGCCTTGTTGACGACCAGGAAGATCGGCCGGCCGGTCTTGCGCAGGTAGTCGGCGATCGACTTGTCCTGCGGCGCGAGCCCGTTGCGGCCGTCGACGATGAACACGACGACGTCGGCTTCCTCGACGGCCTGCCGCGTCTGGCGCGCCATTTCGTGCAGGATGCCGTCCTTCGCGACGGGCTCGAAGCCGCCGGTATCGACGACCAGGTACGGCCGCGCGCCGACGCGCCCTTCGCCGTAATGGCGATCGCGCGTGAGGCCCGGCAAGTCGGCGACCAGCGCATCGCGCGAGCGCGTGAGCCGGTTGAACAGCGTGGATTTCCCCACATTGGGGCGCCCAACGAGGGCAATGACCGGTTTCATCTGTGTTTTCTACGGTGAAGCGCAGCAGCGGGAGGCCCGCTGCTGCGGGCGGCTGCGCTGAATGAAAATATCACGAATTCGCGCCGCGCCGGATGCGCGCGCCCGGCGCGCGTTGCGCGCCGTCGTCTTTCGTCTCGAACTGCCTTTCAAATACCGAGCGGCCGGGAACACCGGCCGCTGTCAAGTCGCGTGGCCGCGGCGCGCGGGACCCGCCCGCCACGCCACGGCCACGCCGGTTTCCTGCGCGTCAGCGCGGGCGGAACCCGTACAGGCCGCCGTCCTTCGTCTGCACGACGAGCGTATTGCCCGCGAGGACCGGCGCCGCCGTAATCGCGCTGCCGTCGGTCTTCATCCGCGCGATGAAGCTGCCGTCCTCGCGCGACAGGAAGTGCACGAAGCCCTTGTAATCGCCCATCACGACCGCATGCCCGAGCAGGTACGGCACGCCGACGTCGCGGCTCTTCAGCTTGTCGTTGCGCCAGAGCTGGTTGCCCGTGGCCGCGTCGTATGCGGTCACGACCGACCAGTCGTCGCCGCCGGCGACCACCGAATCGTCCTGCGCGAGGCCGCTGCGGCTCGAGAACGGCTTTTCCCACAGCGGACGGCCCGAGTTCGCATCGAAGCAGCCGAGCTGACCCTGGAACGTCACCGCGCAGGCTTGCGCACCCACGAGCGTCGGCGGGCCGCTGACGTCATTGATGCGCTCGACCTCGGTCACGCCCTTGGGGAACGACACCGGAGTCTGCCAGAACGGCTCGCCCGTCTGCAGGTTGATCGCGACGAGCCCGCCGCCCGGGAAGCCCGCCAGCACGGCCGCGTCGCCCGCGAACGTCATGCCGGCCGACACGCGCAGGTTCAGCGGCACCGCACGGTTGCGGTAGGCCCACTTCTGCTCGCCCGTCTGCGCGTTGAACGCGATCACCTGGCCGTCGATCGTGCGGACGATCACGAGACCGTTACCGACGAGCGGCGGCGAGAAGATCTCGCCCTGCACGCTGGTCTTCCACAGCTGCTTGCCGTCCGGGCCCAGCACGAACACGCCGCCCTTCAACGCACCGACCGCGGTCAGGTTGCCATCGCTGCCGACACCGGCCGACAGGTCCGAACCGACCTTCGAGCGCCAGAGCGTCTGGCCCGTCTTCGCGTCGATCTTCTCGACCGAACCGTTTTCGCCCGCCGCATAGACGGCGTCGCCCACGGCTACCGGCGAGAACAGGTAGCGCCCGCCCTTGCCGACGCTCGCCTTCCAGACCTGTTGCACGTCCAGGACAGGCTTGAACTCGGTGAGCGGCGTCGGCACGCGGCGCGCGTCCTTCGACGACGAGCAAGCCGCCAGAGCGAGGACAGCCGCCGCGCAGGCAACGGGCACAGCGTAACGTTTCAGCAAATTCATCGGTTAGCGAAGCAGAGTTAAGAGGTTGAGGGGACCGGGATTCAGCCGCCGAGCGCGTCCAGCTTGAACTGCACCAGCTGGCGCGCGGACTGGTCGTCCTTCGACAGGCCGTCGAGCGCGAGCTTGTAAGCGGCGCGCGCATCGTCGGTCTTGCCTTGCGCGGCCAGCAGATCGCCGCGGCGATCGGCCACGAGGCCCTTGAATGCATCGACCGGCGTACCCGACAGCAGCGCGAGGCCCGCATCGTACGCCTTCTCGTCGAGCAGCAGCGACGCGAGGCGCAGCTTCGCGATCTGCTTGTACTCGTCGTCCTTGGCGTGATCGACGGCCCATTGCAGCTGCGCCTTCGCGCCTGCCGCATCGCCGGCCGCGTACAGCGTCTTCGCGGCCGCAAGCGCCGTCATCTGCGCATACGGCGTGCTGCCGAACTTGTCCTCCATGTCGGCAGCCGCGCGGGCCATCGTTGCCTTGTCGTTCGCGGCGGCAGCCTTCTGGACTTGCTCGTACAGCCCGGACGCCTCGGCAGCCTGACGGCGCTGCCAGTAATTCCAGCCGTTGAAACCGGCCGCGACGACGAGTGCCGCGAGCACGATCCACGTGGTGAGGTTGCCCCAGCGGGCCCACCACGCCTTGAGATTTTCAATCGATTCTTGTTCGTCGTGATAACTCATCGGCGAGCGATTCCTTCCTGTTCAGGCTTTTCTTGTCGAGCGAATGCGAGCGCGATCAGTCGTCGCCGTCTTCGGCGGATGCAACCATCGCATTGATTAGGAATTCGGTCAAGCTTTCGACCGGTACGGTCTGCTGAACGTTCTTTTCCCCTTCCGCACCCGCGCCGCGCAACGCTTTCACGCCCACCGTGCCGTTCGCGACCTCTTCTTCGCCGAAGATCACCGCGAACGCGGCGCCGCTTGCATCGGCCCGCTTCATCTGCGACTTGAAACTCGCCGGCGCGCCGTCGGCGCTGCAGTGGAAGATCACGTCGAGGCCCGTGTCGCGCAGGCGTTCGGCCGCGATGAACGCCTGTTCGCGCGCGGTTTCGCCCTGATGCACCACATATACGTCGACGCCTTCCTGCTCGGGCGCCAGATCCTCTTCCTTCAACAGCTCGAGGATGCGCTCGATGCCCATCGCCCAGCCGCACGCGGCGGTCGGCTTGCCGCCGAGCTGCTCGATCAGCGGATCGTAGCGGCCGCCGGCCGCAACCGTGCCCTGCGCGCCGAGCTTGTCGGTCACCCATTCGAACACGGTCAGGTTGTAGTAATCGAGGCCGCGCACGAGACGCGGGTTGATCTTGAACGGAATGTTGTTCGCGAGCAGCAGGCGCTGCAGCCCTTCGAAGTGGGCACGCGATTCGTCACCGAGGAAGTCGATCAGCTTCGGCGCGTTCTGCGCGATTTCCTGCAGCGCGGGATTCTTCGTGTCGAGCACGCGCAGCGGGTTCGTATACAGGCGGCGCTTTGCGTCTTCGTCCAGCACGTCGACGTGCTGCTCGAGGTACTTGATCAGTTCGACGCGATGCGCGGCGCGCTCTTCGGCGAGACCGAGCGAGTTGATCTCGAGCTTGATGCCGGTCAG
This sequence comes from Burkholderia sp. MSMB1072, assembly GCF_001524725.1. Classification (NCBI taxonomy): domain Bacteria; kingdom Pseudomonadati; phylum Pseudomonadota; class Betaproteobacteria; order Burkholderiales; family Burkholderiaceae; genus Burkholderia; species Burkholderia sp. MSMB1072. Next base: position 346,348 of record NZ_LOYC01000017.1, on the reverse strand, counting down.
CCCGAGGTCGTCCCACAGGCGCTGGCACATCATGATGATCTCGGCATCCGCATCGGGGCCCGCAAAGCCGAGCGCCTCGACGCCGACCTGATGGAACTGCCGGTAGCGGCCGCGCTGCGGACGCTCGTGACGGAACATCGGGCCGATGTACCACAGGCGCTTCGGGCCGTCGTACAGCATGTTGTGCTCGATCGCCGCGCGCACGACGGCCGCGGTGTTCTCCGGACGCATCGTCAGGTGTTCGCCGTTCAGCGCGTCGGTAAAGCTGTACATCTCCTTCTCGACGATGTCGGTGACTTCGCCGATGCCGCGCGTGAAGAGCTGCGTGTGCTCGACGATCGGCGTGCGGATGTTCTGATAGCCGTACGCGCGCAGCAGCGATTTCACGGTAGCTTCGAAGAATTCCCACAGGCCGGCATCCTGCGGAAGGATGTCGTTCATGCCTTTGACGCCGGTGAGCTTCTCGATCTTGCGTTTCTGTTCAGTCATCGTTCGTGTGTGTGGACGAATTAGTTCAGGGCCTCGGTGCGGCCGTAATTGCGCGCGACGTAGTCGCTGACGATCTGCTGGAATTCCTCGGCGATCCGCTCGCCGCGCAGCGTCTTGACCTTCTCGCCGTCGATGAAGACGGGCGCGGCCGGGTTCTCGCCCGAACCCGGCAGGCTGATGCCGATGTTCGCGTGCTTCGATTCGCCCGGGCCGTTGACGATGCAGCCCATCACCGCGACGTTCATCTTCTCGACGCCCGGATATTCCTTGCGCCACACCGGCATCTGCTCGCGCAGATACGTCTGGATCTGCATCGCGAGTTCCTGGAACAGCGTGCTCGTCGTGCGGCCGCAGCCCGGGCATGCGATCACCATCGGCGCGAACGAGCGCAGGCCCATCGTCTGGAGGATTTCCTGGCCGACGATCACTTCGCCCGTGCGCGGCGCGCCCGGCTCCGGCGTCAGCGAAATGCGGATCGTGTCGCCGATCCCTTCCTGCAGCAGCACGCCGAGCGCCGCCGTCGACGCGACGATTCCCTTCGAGCCCATGCCGGCCTCGGTCAGCCCGAGATGCAGCGCGAAGCCGCAGCGGCGGCCGAGTTCGCGGTACACGGCGATCAGGTCCTGCACGCCGCTGACCTTGCACGACAGCACGATGCGGTCGCGGCCGAGGCCAAGCTCCACCGCGCGTTCGGCCGAGCCGATCGCCGACTGGATCAGCGCCTCGTACATCACGCTCTGCGCGTCCCACGGCTGCGCGCGCGCACCGTTCTCGTCCATCATGCGTGCGAGCAGATCCTGGTCGAGGCTGCCCCAGTTCACGCCGATCCGCACCGGCTTGTCGTACTTCGCCGCAGCTTCGATCATCTGCGCGAACTGCGTGTCGCGCTTCGCGCCCTGACCGACGTTACCGGGGTTGATCCGGTACTTCGACAGCGACTCCGCGCAGCCCGGGTAGTCACGCAGCAGCAGGTGGCCGTTGTAGTGGAAATCGCCGACGAGCGGCACGGTCACGCCCATCCGGTCGAGCTGCTCGCGAATCGCCGGCACGGCGGCCGCGGCCTCCGGCGTGTTGACCGTGATGCGCACCAGTTCGGAGCCCGCGTTCGCGAGTTCCTTGATCTGGATCGCCGTGCCGATCGCATCGGCCGTGTCGGTATTCGTCATCGACTGCACGCGCACCGGCGCGTCGCCGCCGATCGTCACGAGTTGCCCGCCCCAGCGGACATCCACCGCATGCGATACACGGCGCGGCTGATGCCCGCCGAACACCGGTTCGGTTGAACAAATCTGACTGCTGCGTGGGGATTGAGCTTCGGATTGCATCGATAGATCCATTTACGCGGAATGCGCCGCGACGCGGCGCATGAATTGAAAAAGCGCCGTGCCCTCACGGCCTGCCGATATCGACGGCAGGCCTTCGCCACGGCGCTTGACGTCAGGGCAACGTGAACCGCGCCACGTTACCCCGCGCTGCCGAATATTTTGCCGGATCGACCGGTTTTCCGTCGAACGCAACCGCGTCGAGACCGGCCTTGTTGCCGATCGTGACCTTGAACGGCCCGTCACCGGCAACCTGCTTCGTTTCGCCGGCACGCACCAGCGCCGAGAACAGCTCCTTGCCGTTCTTGTCGCGCACGCTGAACCAGCAATCCTGCTTGACCTTCAGTTCGACCATCGACTGGCCTGCCGCCACCACGACGCTCGCCGGCTGGGCCGGCGCGGCCGTGCTTGCCGCCGCCGTTGCCGCCACCGGCTGCGATGCGGCAGCCGTCGCGACCGGGGCCGCAGGCGCCGGAACAGCCGACGCAATCGGCTGCGCCGGGGCAGCCGATGCCGATGCGGCAGCCGGGGCCGGAACCTCATTCGCCACCGCCGCCGACGCGCCGGTCGCGGCCGCTTCTTCGGCAGACGACGATGCCGCCGCCGCGCTCGCGGCCGACGCATGCTCGGCGTCGCCGCCCTTCAAGCGTGCGAGCAGACTCGACGAATCGCCGCCAGTGTGCCACATCAGTACGGCGACCACCGCGACGATGACGATCCCCGTTCCCCACAGCCACGGATGGTGGCGCGACGAGCCGCCCAGCGGAATCGACACGCGGCCGCGCGGCAGATCCGTGCCCGACGACGCAGGCATCGACAGGTCGACTTCCGGCACCCCGCGCTCGCGGCGCAATGCCTGCGCGAACGGCTCTGGATCGACGCCGAGCATCTTCGCGTAGCTGCGCACGACCCCGAGCGCGAACGTCACGCCGGGCAAATGGCTGATGTCGCCGGCCTCGAGCGCCCGGAGCTTTTGCGGTGCGACCTTGAGTCGCGCCGACACGTCGTCGACCGACCAGCCCTTCGCCTCCCGAAGCTGCGCCAGCCGGCTGCCGACCGCCGCCAGCGATTCCAGTCCCGCCGGTGCCGGCTTCGCGGCATTCGTCTCTGCGCCGTTAGACGGCTGCGGCTCACTCATCCTTGTCCTCGCGTCGATTCTTCTTCACTGGCGGCTGCCGCCGGCTCCCGCCGGCCGGCATCCGCAACGGTTCATACCATGCGCGGCGCCGAGGCGCCGCGACCGATCGCTATTCGCGTGTTGCACCGCCAAAGGGTTCGGGCACCCCGGCCAGGCGCCCCCGTCAAACTGCCCGAACTTCGATGATTTTTCCTGCTGCGCCCGTTCGTTCCGCAAGGCGCGTACGATCCTTCACCGCGCCGGCCAGTTGCCCGCACGCGGCGTCGATGTCGTCGCCGCGCGTCTTGCGCACGGTCGTGACGACACCCGCGTCGATGAGGACCTGCGCGAAGCGCTTGATCTGCTCCGGCTTCGAGCGGATGAGGCCCGACTCCGGAAACGGATTGAACGGGATCAAGTTGAACTTGCACGGCACGTCGCGCGTGACGGCCAGCAGTTCGCGCGCATGCGCTTCGGTGTCGTTGACGCCGTCGAGCATGCAGTATTCGAACGTGATGAAGTCGCGCGGCGCGACTTGCAGATAGCGCTGGCACGCAGCCATCAGCTCGCGAAGCGGATACTTCTTGTTGAGCGGCACCAGCTCGTCGCGCAGCGCATCGTTCGGCGCATGCAGCGAAACGGCCAGCGCGACCGGCAACTCGGCGCCGAGGCGGTCCATCATCGGCACCACGCCGGACGTCGACAGCGTGACGCGACGGCGCGACAGGCCGTATGCGTTGTCATCGAGCATCAACCGCATCGCGGGCACGACCGCGCTGTAATTCAGGAGCGGCTCGCCCATGCCCATCATCACCACGTTGGTAACGACCCGTTCGGCCTTGCCGTTCGGACCGGGCGCGCGGCCTAGCGACGCTCGCAATGCAAATTCGGCCATCCGGAGCTGGCCGATGATTTCGGCTGTCGACAGGTTGCGGGAGAAGCCCTGCTTGCCCGTCGAACAGAAGCGGCAGTTCACCGCGCACCCGGCCTGCGACGACACGCACAGCGTGCCGCGCGTCTCTTCCGGGATGAACACGGTTTCGACCGCATTGCCGTTTCCGACGTCGATCAGCCACTTGCGCGTGCCGTCGGTGGAAACGTGATCGCTGACGATGTCCGGCATCACGATCGATGCGCGGCCCTTGAGCTTCTCCCTCAGGGACTTCGCGAGATCGGTCATGCCGTCGAAATCGCCGGCGTTGTACTGGTGGATCCAGCGCTGCAACTGCTTGGCGCGGAACGGCTTCTCGCCCAGGCTGCCGCAGTACGCGACAAGACCCTCGGCGTCGAAGTCGAGAAGATTGACGGAAGTTTCGCTCGTCATGATGTGCTGCCTTGCCGCGTGCGCTGAATCCTGCCTACTTGCTGTCAGCCAGGGCTTAACGCGAGTAAACGTTCATTTCCGGGAAGAAGAACGCAATTTCGACCGCTGCCGTTTCCGCAGCGTCCGAGCCGTGCACGGCGTTCGCGTCGATGCTGTCGGCGAAGTCGGCGCGGATCGTGCCCTTTTCCGCCTTCTTCGGATCCGTTGCGCCCATCAGGTCGCGGTTCTTCAGGATCGCGCCTTCACCTTCCAGAACCTGGATCATCACCGGGCCCGAGATCATGAAATCGACGAGATCCTTGAAGAACGGACGTGCTGCGTGAACTGCGTAGAACTTCTCTGCGTCGGCACGCGACAGGTGCGCCATGCGCGCTGCGACGATCTTCAGGCCGGCGCCTTCGAAACGGCTGTAGATCTGGCCGATCACGTTCTTTGCCACCGCATCCGGCTTGATGATCGACAGGGTGCGCTCGATTGCCATAAAAACTCCAAAAAATTAAGAAGTTACAGGTTCAAATGAATCCGCTATTGTAGCACGATCCCGTGTATCATTGCGATTGAACCCTTACACGAATGAAAGGTTCAGAATCCATATGTTTTGTGCCGCCGATCCATTGAAACCTCGCGGCACGGAACGTATCTTAGCCATAGCTGCCCCGGTTTGCTGCGCCGCACATCGCGCGCGCCGAACCGGCCCCGGACGCCCACGCGTTCAATGTTAGGAGAAACCATGAACGACTATCCGTACAATTTCGGCCGCGGCGACTCCGTCAGCACCGCCGCGGTTCGCAACCGCGTATTGCGGAACACGTACTGGCTGCTCGCGCTGTCGATGGTGCCGACCGTGCTGGGCGCCTGGGTCGGCGTCGCGACGGGCTTCTCGCTGTTCGCGGCCACGAGCCCGATGATGAGCCTGCTCGCGTTCTTCGCGATCGCGTTCGGCTTCATGTTCGCGATCGAGCGGACCAAGAACAGCGCGGCCGGCGTGTTCGTGCTGCTCGGCTTCACGTTCTTCATGGGCCTGATGCTGTCGCGGCTGCTGAGCTTCATCCTCGGCTTCTCGAACGGCCCGTCGCTGATCATGCTCGCGTTCGGCGGCACCGGCATCATCTTCGCCGCGATGGCGACGATCGCCACCGTCAGCAAGCGCGACTTCTCCGGGCTCGGCAAGTGGCTGTTCATGGGCGTGATCGTGATCCTGCTCGCCTCGGTCGCGAACATCTTCCTGCAACTGCCGGCGCTGATGCTCACCGTGTCGGTGCTCGCGATCGCGATCTTCTCGGCCTACATGCTGTTCGACGTCCAGCGCGTCGTGAACGGCGGCGAGACGAACTACATCTCGGCCACGCTCGCGATCTACCTCGACCTGTACAACGTGTTCACGAACCTGCTCGCGCTGCTCGGCATCTTCGGCGGCAACCGCAACTGACGTTCGCGGCGCACCATGAAAAAACCGGCCCGCGGGCCGGTTTTTTTACGTCCGCCGCCCGGCTCAGTCGCGCTCGAACAGCGCGATCGATTCGACGTGCGACGTATTCGGGAACATGTTCACGACCCCGGCACCCTTCAGCCGGTAACCGGCCTCGTGCACGAGCAGGCCCGCATCGCGCGCGAGCGTCGACGGATTGCACGACACATAGACGATGCGCTTCGGCAGCGGGCCTGCGCCACTCTGCGCGATCTCGGCCAGCGCCTTCGACACCGCGAGCGCGCCTTCGCGCGGCGGGTCGATCAGGAACTTGTCGAATGCGCCGAGTGCGCGGAGGTCGTCGCCCGTCACTTCGAACAGGTTCCGGCATGCGAACGTCGTGTGGCCGTCGACACCGTTCTCGCGTGCATTCGCCAGCGCGCGCGTGGTCAGCGTGTCGCTGCCCTCGATACCCATCACTTCGCGCGACAGCCGCGCGAGCGGCAGCGTGAAGTTGCCGATCCCGCAGAACAGGTCGAGCACGCGATCGTCGCGCGACGGCGCGAGCAGGCGCAGCGCCCGCCCCACCAGCACGCGGTTGATCTGATGGTTCACCTGCGTGAAGTCGGTCGGCTTGAACGGCATGCGGATGCCGAATTCCGGCAACGTGTAATCGAGCGAGACGTCGAGCGGATAGAACGGCGTCACCGTGTCGGGGCCCTTCGGCTGCAGCCAGAACTGCACGTGGTGCTCGTCCGCGAACGCGCGCAGCAGCGCTTCGTCGTCCGCGTTGATCGGCTCCAGCACGCGCAGCACGAGTGCAGTGACTGCCGAGCCGACCGCGAGTTCGATCTGCGGCATCCGGTCGCGAATCGACAGCCCTTCGACGAGCCGGCGCAGCGGCACGAGCATTGCCGACACGTGCGGCGGCAGCACTTCGCAGCTCGTCATGTCGGCGACGTAGCTGCTCTTCTTCTCGTGGAAGCCGACCAGCACACCGCCCTTCTTCGCCACGTTGCGCACGGTCAGGCGCGCACGGTAACGATAGCCCCACGACGGACCGTGGATCGGCGCGAACATCGTTTCCGCACGCAGCTTCGCCAGATGCCACAAATTGTCTTCGAGCACGCGCTGCTTGATCGCCACCTGCGCGCGCATGTCGAGATGCTGCATCGAGCAGCCGCCGCAGGTGCCGAAGAATTTGCACTTCGGCTGCGTGCGCATCACGCTCGGGCGCAGAATGTCGACTACCGTCGCCTGCTCGTAGCTCGGCTTGCGGCGATAGCTCGAATAGGTCACGCGCTCGCCCGGCAGCGCGCCTTCGACGAAGATCACCTTGCCCGGCTGACCGTCCTCGGTCATCGTGCGGCCGACACCGCGCGCTTCCATGTCGAGCGATTCGATCTCGAGAACCGGGGCAGGCCCGGGCGCGACGGGCGCGTTTTTCGATTTGCGCGCAGAAGTGGGGACGGCTTCGGACACCAGCTTTTCCTGACAAACGTTGAAGAAGGCGAGATTGTAGACGACGAAAGCCCCCGTCGCGTGCTTTGGATGAGGCAGGCGTCGAACTTGCGCACAGACAGCCCTGTGGTGCGCCCGCGCCGCCATGCAATGCGGCTTCGGGATGCACGTGCGGCGAGCGGAGCCGCAAACCGGCCGGGGCAACGCCCAAGCCCCGACATTCCGCCCAACAGGAGATTCGACCATGCGATTGATCGACTGGAACATCCAATGGGGTCGGGACGCGGACGGCGTCGTCGATCTTTCCCGTACCGTCTCGGCCATCCGCCAGCTCGGCGATTTCGACGTGCTGTGCCTGCAGGAAGTCACGCGCGGCTTCGACGCACTGCCCGGCCGGCCACGCACCGACCAGTTCGCCGAACTCGCGGCGCTGCTGCCCGGCTATACGATCGTCGACGCCATCGGCGCGGACCTGCCGGCCGTCCGGCCGGACGCACCGCGCCGCCAGTTCGGCAATGCGATCGCGACGCGACTGCCGGTTGGGCGCGTGCTGCGCCGATCGCTGCCGTGGCCGGCCGACGCCGGCGCGCCGTCGATGCCGCGCGTCGCGCTCGATATCGAATTACACGCGCCCTTCGGGCCGTTGCGCGTGGTCACCACGCATCTGGAGTATTACTCGGCGCGCCAGCGGCTTGCACAGGTCGATGCGTTGCGCGACCGGCATCGCGAGGCTTGCGCGCACGCGAACCAGCCCGCCCCCGCCGAAACCGCCGAGGGGCCATTCAGCGCGACCGGGCAACCGCGCGATGCGATCGTCTGCGGCGATTTCAACAGCGCCTTCGACGGCGAGGCGTACCGGCGCTTCCTGGAGCCGATCGCCGACGCGCCGGGTTTCGTCGACGCGTGGGTCGCACGGCATCCCGGTCGTACGCCGCCGCCGACGGCCGGCGTCTACGATACGGCGCAATGGTCGGACGGGCCACTTGCGTGCGATTTCGTGTTCGTGACCGACACACTGTTGCCGCGCGTCATCGGCTGCGAGATCGACGGCGACGTACGCGCGTCCGATCACCAGCCGGTGCTGCTCGAACTGGCCTGATCGCACCGATTGCGGGCATGAGCCGCCCGCGCTACGCGTCGAAACCCGCCAGGTATTCGACCCAGTGCGCGGCCGGTTCCTGCGCAAGCGCGTTCTTCACGAGCAGGATCTCGTCCGCGTACTCGCTCGGCGTCAGGCCGCCGCGCATCAACTGGAACCGGCAATACAGCAGGTAGGTGTTGACGACGTCGGTTTCGCAATAGTTGCGGATTTCGTCGATCCGCCCGTCCTGGAACGCCGGCCATACCTGGCTGCCGTCCATCCCGAGCTTGCCCGGAAAGCCGCACAGCTTCGCGAGCGCATCGAGCGGCGCGTTGGCGCGCGCCTGATACATCGCGAGCACATCCATCAGGTCGGTATGCCGCGAGTGATAGCGCGAGATGTAGTTGTTCCACTTGAATTCGCGGTCGTCCTCGCCGAGATCCCAGTAGCGGGTGGCGGGAATGCCGTGCACGAGCGCGCGGTAATGGAGGACCGGCAGATCGAAACCGCCGCCGTTCCACGATACGAGCTGCGGCGTGTATTTCTCGATCACGCGGTAGAACGACTGGATCAGCGTGGCTTCGTTGTCCTGCGGCGTCCCGAGGGAGCGCACGCGAAAACCGTTGTTGTCGCGGAACACGCACGAGATCGCCGCGATCCGCTGCAGGTGGTGCGGCAGGAAATCGCTGCCGGTCTTCTCGCGACGTGCGGCGAATGCGTGTTCGGCCACTGCTGCATCGTCGAGCGTCGCGGGCAGGTCTTCCAGACGGCGAATGCCGTCGACATCGGGAATCGTCTCGATGTCAAAAACAAGAATCGGAGTCATCGGTTACAGAACGGCGTCCTTGCGCACGCCGTTGGAGGCGAAGAACCGCTTGAGGCGCACCAGCGCTTCCTGCTGGATCTGCCGCACGCGCTCGCGCGTGAGCCCCATCTCGTCGGCCAGCTCCTCGAGCGTCGCCGGTTCGATGTGGTTCAGCCCGAAGCGGCGCTCGATCACGTGCCGGTGCTTGTCGGACAGCCGTGACAGCCATGCACGCGTCAACGTTTCGAGCTCGCGGTGCTGCACCTCCGCGTCGGGCGACTGGCTCTGGTCGTCGGGCAGCAGGTCGAGCAGGCTGCTCGCGGGATCGAGGTCGAGCGGCGCGTCGAGCGACGCCGTGTGTTCGTTGAGTGCGAGGATATCGGTGACTTCCTCGGCGGTCTTGCCGGTGAGATAAGCGATGTCGTCGATGCTGGCTTCGCGGCGCTCGGCCGCCTCGCCCGTCGACATCGAATTCTTTTCGAGGTGGCGCTTCGCGCGCAGCACCTGATTCAGTTCGCGGATCACGTGCACGGGCAGGCGCACCGTGCGCGCCTGGTTCATGATCGCGCGCTCGATGCTCTGCCGGATCCACCACGTCGCGTAGGTCGAGAAACGGAAACCGCGCGTCGGGTCGAATTTCTCGATCGCGTGCATGAGGCCGAGGTTGCCTTCCTCGATCAGGTCGAGCAGCGGCACGCCGCGGTTCAGATACCCCTTCGCGATACTCACGACGAGACGCAGGTTGCGCTCGATCATCACCTGCCGCGCCTCGAATTCGCCGGCCTTCGCGAGGCGCGAATAGCGCTGCTCTTCCTCGACGGTCAGCAACGGCTTCACGCTGATGCGGTTCAGGTAATGCTGGATCGTATCGGCCGTGAGCTCGGCCTGCAGCAGCGTGCGGAAATCGTCGACGTCGGGCGCTACTTCCGGGCGGCCTTCGCGCTCGTCGTCGCCACCGTCCGCTTCGCCGTCGCGTACATCGAGATCACGTTCGTTTTCAGCGACGTCATCTTCGTCGTCCGTCGAAGCAGCTACTCGCCCCACCGATGCTTGCGTGGCACGACTGATCTTCTCAGACTCGGCTTGCGGCTCGTGGCGCTTCGATTTCGGCATGGTCGTCTCGGTTATTGAGGCGGCAAATACTTCAGCGGATCGACAGGCTTACCCTGCCGGCGAACCTCGAAATGCAGCATCACGCGGTCGGCATCGCTGTTACCCATCTCGGCGATCTTCTGCCCCTTCGTTACCGCGTCCCCCTCTTTTACCATCAAAGCGCGATTGTGTGCATACGCCGTGAGGTAAGTTGCATCGTGTTTGATGATAATGAGGTTGCCGTAGCCGCGCAGACCGTTGCCGGAGTAAACGACGCGGCCGTCTGCCGCCGCCTTCACGGCCTCGCCGGCCGTCCCGCCGATATTGACTCCCTTGTTCTTCGCATCGTCGAACCCGTTCAGCACGGGGCCGCGCGCGGGCCATGCGAACGTCACGGGGCCGCTCGGCGCGGCCGCCGTATCGCTCGAGCCAGTGGCCGCAGCCGGCGGCGTGGCGGCGAGTGCGGACGACGTGCCCGCGGCCGGCGTGGCCGGACCGCTGCTCAGCGGTGCGGTCGCGACCGTGCCACCGGCGATCGGCGCGGTGGCCGGCGCGCCCGCAGCCGGTACGCCCGCGACCGCGGCGCCGCCTGGCGGCGCCACGCGCAGCAACTGATCGACTTCGATCTGGTTCGGGTTCGCCAGATTGTTCCACGACGCGATGTCGCGATAGTTCTGCCCGTTCTCGAGCGCAATCCGGTACAGCGTGTCACCCGGCTTCACGCGATAGAAGCCCGGCGGCGGCGGGCCGAGCGGCACCGCGGGCTGTGCGGCGGCGGTCGTGCCGAGCGACCCGGAGCGGTCGACGACGGGCGCGTTGTCGAGCCGCGTCGCACAGGCGGCCAGTAGCGTGGAGAGCGCAGCCACACAGATCGCGCGCTGGGCGAGCGTGAGCGGTTCCCTGGATCGGTTGTTTTGCATCGCGCGCAACATACTCATCGGTTTCAAATCACTCCGGATTTTAAAGGGACAAAGAAAACGCGATCAAGCCGGGACTCTCGCCATTGCGCGTGCGCGACGCGCTCGACGAGCGTGAGCACCTGGTGCTGCCCGCTCTGCGCGCCGACCGGCGCGACGAGCCGCCCGCCGATCGCGAGTTGCTCGAGCAGCGCCTGCGGCACGTCGAGCCCCGCAGCCGCGATCACGATCGCGTCGAACGGGGCCGCGGACGGCAGGCCGACACGCCCGTCGCCGTAGTGCAGACGGATGTTCGGCACGCGCAGCGGCCGCAGGTTCAGCTTCGCGCGCTCGTAAAGCGGCTTGATGCGTTCAATCGAATACACGTCGCGTGCCACGTGGCTCAGCACGGCGGCCTGATAGCCGCAACCGGTGCCGATCTCGAGCACGCGCTCGAGCGTGCGGCCGGCCATCGCGAGCTCGATCATGCGCGCGACGACCGACGGCTTTGAAATGGTCTGCTGGTGGCCGATCGGCAACGCCGAATCCTCGTAGGCCTGCGTCGCGAGGCCCGGATCCACGAACATGTGGCGCGGCACCACTGCCATCGCGTCCAGCACGCGCGCATCGGTCACGCCGTTCGCGCGCAGGCGTTCGACCATCCGCTCGCGCACACGTTCCGACGTGAGCGCGAACGCGCCGGCCGGCGCGACGCTCGGCGCCGCCGGCTTCGGCAGCGCCGGCTTCAGCACGGTCGGCTTCGGTGCGGTCGCCGGCTTCGCGGCGGCGACACCCGGCAGCGGCGCCCGCACGGCGGCCGGCTTCACCGCAACGGGTTTCAGCACGGCCGAGGGTTTGTCGGCGGCCTTCGACATCGCGCCCGCCACCTGGCGTTCACCGGCCCGACCTTCCGACTTGCGTGGCGCTCGCTTGAGATCTTCGAGCGCGAGCGGGAACCGCTTCGCGCGCTCGCCGCTCATGAAGCCCGCCCTCCGGCGCGCGCCCATTCGCGCGTCGCGGGCAGCATCTGCGTATGCGTCAGATCGAGCTGCAGCGGCGTGATCGACACGAAACCGTTTGCGACGGCATGGAAATCGGTGCCCTCGCTGGCGTCGAGCGCCTCGCCCGCGGCACCGATCCAGTAAATCGGCTCACCGCGCGGGTCGGTCTGGCGAATCACCGGCTGCGACGGATGACGCTTGCCGAGGCGCGTGACTTGCCAGCCCTTCAGTTGGTCGTACGGCAGGTTCGGAATATTGACGTTCAGCAGCGGCTGGCCGGGCAGCGGGTGCGCGAGGTAGTGCGCGACGATTTCCGCGGCGACGCGCGCGGCGTCGGCCAGGTGGGCCCAGCCCTTGTCGACCAGCGAGAACGCGATCGCCGGCACACCGAACATGATGCCTTCGGTGGCGGCTGCAACTGTCCCCGAATAGAGCGTGTCTTCGCCCATGTTCTGGCCGTTGTTGATGCCCGACACGACGATATCCGGCCTCGCATCGGCCATCCCGGTCAGCGCGACGTGCACCGAATCGGTCGGCGTGCCGTTCACGTAGAAGAAACCCGTACCCGCTGCGCGCTGCACCGACAGCGGCCGCGACAACGTGAGGGAATTCGACGCGCCGCTGCAGTTCTGCTCGGGCGCGATCACCGTAAGCTCGGCCAGCGGCTGCAACGCTTCGCTGAGCGCGGCGAGACCGGGGGCGAGATAGCCGTCGTCGTTGCTGAGTAGGATTCGCATCCGGCGATTGTAACCGAGGAAAGATGGCGCGAGAGCGACAGTCCGGCCACCGTGGATGGGCGGGTATACGCATGGGCACGCGATGCGCCGCCGCACTGCGCGGCGGCGTTCTGCACATCGGGGAAAACGCCGGGCCGCCCGCTTTTCCGCGCGGAGAAAATCTCCTCGGGGATACCATCGCCGAGAAGCCCGGCGCGAAGCGCCAGGCCGGGTGCGCTCAGATCGCGCCCGCCTCGCGCAGTGCGGCAATTGCCTGCGCGTCGTAGCCGAGGCCGCGCAGCACCTCGTCGGTGTGCTCGCCGAGCGCGGGCCCGAGCCAGCGCGTTTCGCCCGGCGTGTCGGACAGCTTCGGCGTGATGTTCGGCAGCGGAATGTCGGTGCCGTCGGCCAGCTTGAAATGCTGGATCATCTGGCGCGCGACGAACTGCGGATCGGTGAACATGTCGGCGGCGCTGTAGATGCGCCCGGCCGGCACGTCGGCCGCGTTGAGCACGGCGAGCGCCTCGTCGATCGTGCGCGGCGCGAGCCACGCGGCGATCGCGTCGTCGATTTCCTGCGTGCGCGGCACCCGCCCGTCGTTTTGCGCGAGCGCGGGATCGTCGGCGAGGTCGTCGCGCTCGATCGCCTTCATCAGCCGCTTGAAGATCGGATCGCTGTTGCCGCCGATCACGATGCTGCCGTCGCGGCATGCATACGTATTCGACGGCACGATGCCCGGCAGCGATGCGCCGGTGCGCTCGCGCACCATCCCGTACACGCCGTACTCGGGCACCACGCTTTCCATCATGTTGAAGACGGCTTCATACAGTGCAACGTCGACCACCTGCCCCGCGCCGCCGTTGACCTTGCGGTGATGGAGCGCCATCAGCGCGCCGATCACGCCGTGCAGCGCGGCGATCGAATCGCCGATCGAGATGCCGATGCGCGGCGGCGGCAGATCCGGATAGCCGGTGATGTGGCGCAGCCCGCCCATCGATTCGGCGATCGCGCCGAAGCCGGGCCGGTCGCGGTACGGGCCCGTCTGCCCGTAGCCGGACAGGCGCACCATCACGAGGCCCGGATTGTCGGCCGACAGCACGTCGTAGCCGAGCCCGAGCTTTTCGAGCAGGCCCGGACGGAAGTTCTCGATCACGATGTCGGCCTCGCTCGCGAGCTGCCGCGCAATCGTCTTGCCGGCGTCGGCTTTCAGATTGAGCGTGACCGATTTCTTGTTGCGCGCCTGGACGGACCACCACAGCGACGTGCCGCCCTGCTCCGGATGGAGTTTGCGCCACTTGCGCAGCGGGTCGCCGCCGTTCGGATCCTCGATCTTGATCACTTCCGCGCCGAATTCGGCGAACAGCCGCGACGCGAACGGCCCCGCGATCAGCGTTCCGAATTCGAGCACTTTGACGCCCGCGAGCGGGCCCTGGCTGACGCTCATGTGTCTCCCTGGCATGAGGAACGGCGCCGACGGCAGGCGGCGCCCGGCTTACATCGTGCGGCGGTCGAGCATCGCGCGGGCGATGGTGCCCGCGTCGACGTACTCGAGCTCGCCGCCCACCGGCACGCCGCGCGCGAGGCGCGTAACCGCCAGCCCGCGCGCCTTGAGCGTCTGGCCGAGGTAGTGGGCGGTGGCTTCGCCTTCGTTCGTGAAGTTGGTCGCGAGCACGACCTCCTTGACGACGCCGTCGGACGCGCGCCGCACGAGGCGGTCGAAATGGATTTCCTTCGGGCCGATTCCGTCGAGCGGGCTCAGTCGCCCCATCAGCACGAAATACAGCCCGCGGTAGGTCATCGTCTGCTCCAGCATGATCTGGTCGGCAGGCGTCTCGACGACGCACAGCAGCGTCGGATCGCGCTCCTCGTCGCTGCAGACCTCGCAGATCCGCGCTTCGGTGAACGTGTTGCACTTCTCGCAGTGCTGCAGGTGCTCGGTCGCGAACAGCAGCGAGCGGCCGAGCCGCTCGGCACCCTCACGGTCGTGCTGCATCAGGTGAACCGCCATGCGCTGCGCGGATTTCGGCCCGACGCCGGGCAGCACGCGCAACGCTTCGACGAGCGCGGACAAGGCGGACGGCTGTTTCATACGGCGGCAAACAGTGACAAGGACGCTGCGCTCAGAACGGCAGCTTGAAGCCCGGGGGCAGCGGCAGGCCCGACGTCATCCCGCTCATCTTTTCCTGCGACGTTGCTTCGGCCTTGCGCACCGCGTCGTTGAACGCGGCGGCGACGAGATCCTCGAGCATGTCCTTGTCGTCCGCGAGCAGGCTCGGGTCGATCGACACGCGGCGCACTTCGTTGCGGCACGTCATCGTCACCTTGACGAGGCCGGCGCCCGACTGCCCTTCGACTTCGATGAGCGCAAGCTGCTCCTGCATCTTCTTCATGTTTTCCTGCATTTGCTGCGCTTGCTTCATCAGTCCGGCGAGGTTGCCTTTCAACATGGGAATACTCCTTCTGGATCGTGTGAAAACCGGCACGCGGCGCGTGCCGGCCAATGTGTGCGGGGCGTGATTGTGCCTGTCGACGGGCGCTCGGTTCAATGCAGCGTCGGCGGCGCGCCGTCCGGCGCCGAATCGGCGAGCGGGCGCACCGAGCCGTCGACGATGCGCGCACCGAACTCGCGCACGAGCTGCTGGACGAACGGATCGCCGTGAATCTCCTGCTCGGCTTCGCGCTGGCGCGCCGCGCGGGCGGCCGCATCGAGCGCCGCCGCCGTGCGCCGCGCAGGCCCGACCTCGACGCTCACCTCGACCGGCTTGCCGAGCGCATCGGCCAATGCCGCCTTCAACTTCGCCACCTGCGCGGCGTCCGCATACTGCGGCACCGGCACGGACAATTTCAATGCCGTCGCATCGACGGCCGTCAGCTCGCTGTTGAACGCGAGCTGATACGCGACACCCTTCAGCGGCAGCCGCGCGGCCAGCGCCGGCCATTCGCCGTCGAAGCCGATCGGATCGAGCGCGATCGCCGGCGGCAACGGGCGCGAGTCGATCGGCGCGGCCGGACGCGCGTCCGCCGGCTTCGGCGTCACGCGCACATCGTCGGGACCGCTGTCGAATGCCGGCACGAAGCCGTCGTCGGAACCGCCGAACATCTCGTCGGCGCTGAGCGGTACGTAGTCGTCGGGCGGGATGTCTTCCCAAGGCGGCGACGGCTGACGCGAATCGGCTGCCTGCGGCGCACGCGCAACGGCACGCGGCGTCGGCACCTGGACAGCCGGACGCGGCGCGGCCGGCTTGTCGACAGCCGGCTGGGCTGCCGCCGGCTTGGCGGCAGCGCCTGCGCGGCCGCGGTCCGACGACACGCGCATCCCTGCATTGCGCAGCACGTCGAGCGCGGCGGCGGCACCGCCTGCGCGTGCCGTCGACCGCGCGGCGGCGGGCTCGGGCGATGCGGCGCGCGGCGCCGGTTCGCCCGCTGGAGCCGGTTCGTCGTTTCGCTGCACGGCGGCAACGGCAGACGGCTCGGGTTCCTTACGCGCGGGAGGCGGCATGTCGCCTGCGGGCGCCGCCTTCGCTTCCGGCTGCGGCGGCTCGATCGCTGGTGCGTCGGACGCTACCGGTGCCGCCGCCTCTGCCGGTGCTGCCGGTGCTGCCGGTGCTGCCGATGACGGGACGGCAGCCGGCTTGATGACCGGCCGCTCGGCTTCGTCGCTTGATTGCGCCGACGCCGAACGTGCGACCGGCGCGGCCGGCGCCGCGGCGGGCGGCCGTGCTGCGGCAGCGGGCGCGGCCGATACCGGCTTCGCCGCAGCGGCGGGTGCCGCGGCTGCACGCGGCGTCGGCGCCGGCACCGCACGCGGCGGCACGGACGGCTGACCACCCGGCGCACTGCCGGCGCCAACGGCCAGCTCGAACGCGAGCATGCGCAGCAGCGTCATCGTGAAACCGGCGTATTCGTCCGGCGCCAAGCCGAGTTCGGCGCGCCCGACGGTCGCGATCTGATAGAACAATTGAACCTGTTCGGGGCTCAGCGTCTGCGCAAAACGACGCAGGTCGGCCGCTTCCGGCCATTCGTCGAGCACCGAGCCCGGCGCGAACTGCGCCCATGCGATCCGGTGCAGCAGGCTCGCGAGATCCTGCAGCGCGGTCGAGAACGACAGGCTGCGCAGCGACATCTCGTCGGCGATCGCGAGGATTTCCGGGCCGCTGCCGGCCGCGAGCGCGTCGAGCAGGCGCACCATGTAAGTCTGGTCGAGCGCGCCGAGCATGCCCGACACCGCCGACTCGGTCACCTCGTTCGCCGAATAGGCGATCGCCTGGTCGGTCAGCGACAGCGCGTCGCGCATGCTGCCCTGCGCGGCGCGCGCGAGCAGGCGCAGCGCCTGCGGCTCGAACGCGATCCGCTCTTCGCCGAGGATCCGCTCGAGATGCGACACGATGTGCCCGGCCGGCATCTGCTTCAGGTTGAACTGCAGGCAGCGCGACAGCACGGTGACAGGGATTTTCTGCGGATCGGTCGTCGCGAGGATGAACTTGACGTGCGGCGGCGGCTCTTCGAGCGTCTTCAGCATCGCGTTGAACGCGTGGTTCGTCAGCATGTGCACTTCGTCGATCATGTAGACCTTGAAGCGCGCATCGACGGGCGCGTACACCGCACGCTCGAGCAGCGCGGCCATCTCGTCGACACCGCGGTTGCTCGCCGCGTCCATCTCGACGTAATCGACGAAACGGCCCTCGTCGATCTCGCGACAGGCGCGACACACACCGCACGGTTGCGACGTGACGCCGGTTTCACAGTTGAGCGCCTTCGCGAAGATCCGCGACAGCGTCGTCTTGCCGACACCGCGGGTTCCGGTAAACAGATAGGCGTGATGGAGACGCCCGCCGTCGAGCGCGTGCGTGAGCGCCCTGACGACGTGCTCCTGGCCGACGAGCGAAGCGAAATCCTTCGGACGCCACTTGCGTGCGAGAACTTGATAGGTCATCGGGAAATTGTATCAGTAACGCTGCGTCGCGCCGACACGCGAAACGGTGCGGAACACGGGCAAGGCGCAGGTCGAACGGAGTGTGACGCAGAAATAAAAAACGCCCTGCGAACGGGGCGAGAAGGAAGGTGACGAGCCCAACCCTCGGCACTGGCGGAAAACGATTGTGGCTGCTTCGTTCCCGACCTGACCAGGTTCACCGCCCCACCATGCGAGGAGGCCCGTCACGGCATATTCTATCACTGCTTCCGGACGAATGCGACCGTTTGTTCGCATCCATGCGAATGTCGCCGGACAAACCGGCACGTCGTTCGATCGGACACGTTGAATGCGGCGCGCCCCTTGTAATTCGCGGACCGGCCTCCACCTGCATGGCACAACGGTCGAACGTCGCGTCGTACCCCTACTCGCGTAGCGGCTACTATCGCCGCCCGCAGCAGATAGCAATTTAGGCTAATATGACGCCCGAACGACCCGCGAGCCGCGGCATGCAGCGCTTACGCCCCCTTTCCGGAAGGCGGAGTGACCTGCCGCAGCGGCCGGCAGCCTACGGCGGCCGGTACGCCGCAACGCGCAAGCAGGCAGTCCCCGAACCGTAAGAGGTATTGACCCAATGAGCGAACAGATCAAACACATCAGCGACGCATCGTTCGAACAGGACGTCGTCAAGTCCGACAAGCCCGTACTCGTCGATTTCTGGGCCGAATGGTGCGGCCCGTGCAAGATGATCGCCCCGATCCTCGACGAAGTCGCGAAGGACTACGGCGACAAGCTGCAGATCGCGAAGATCAACGTCGACGACAACCAGGCCACGCCCGCGAAATTCGGCGTGCGCGGCATCCCGACGCTGATCCTGTTCAAGAACGGCGCGGCCGCCGCGCAGAAGGTCGGCGCGCTGTCGAAGTCGCAGCTCACCGCATTCCTGGACAGCCACCTGTAATACCGGCAGTTCCGCGGACGTGTTGTCAGTCGGCAACACGTCCGTCGTCAAGCCGCCGATCGCTCGCTCAAGCGCGAATCGGCCTATGCTAGAATTAAAAAACGTCGGCAAGACGCATTTAAGTCTCTGAGCGCCTCCGCTCGCCCTCCTCCCTTATTTTCTTTCGTCGCTTCTCCTCCCTGGCGGGTTCTCCGTATGCATTTATCCGAGCTCAAGTCTCTGCACGTGTCCGAACTGATCGAAATGGCCAATGGCCTGGAGATCGAAAACGCGAACCGCCTGCGCAAGCAGGAGTTGATGTTCGCCATTCTCAAAAAGCGCGCCAAGACGGGAGAGACGATCTTCGGCGACGGCACGCTCGAAGTGCTGCCGGACGGCTTCGGCTTCCTGCGCTCGCCGGAAATGTCGTACCTCGCGAGCACCGACGACATCTACATCAGCCCGTCGCAGATCCGTCGCTTCAACCTGCACACCGGCGACACCATCGAAGGTGAAGTCCGTACGCCGAAGGACGGCGAGCGCTACTTCGCGCTGGTGAAGGTCGACAAAGTCAACGGGCAGCCGCCCGAGGCCTCGAAACACAAGATCATGTTCGAGAACCTCACGCCGCTGCATCCGAACAAGCCGCTGTCGCTCGAGCGCGAAATGCGCGGCGAAGAGAACGTCACCGGCCGCATCATCGACATGATCGCGCCGATCGGCAAGGGCCAGCGCGGCCTGCTCGTCGCGTCGCCGAAGTCGGGCAAGACCGTGATGCTCCAGCACATCGCGCACGCGATCAAGCAGAACCACCCGGACGTGATCCTGTTCGTGCTGCTGATCGACGAGCGCCCGGAAGAAGTGACCGAAATGCAGCGCTCGGTCGCCGGCGAAGTGATCGCGTCGACGTTCGACGAACCGGCCACGCGTCACGTCCAGGTCGCCGAAATGGTGATCGAGAAGGCCAAGCGCCTCGTCGAAATGAAGCATGACGTCGTGATCCTGCTCGACTCGATCACGCGTCTCGCGCGTGCGTACAACACCGTGATTCCGGCGTCGGGCAAGGTGCTGACGGGCGGTGTCGACGCGAACGCGCTGCAGCGTCCGAAGCGCTTCTTCGGCGCCGCGCGCAACATCGAGGAAGGCGGCTCGCTGACGATCATCGGCACCGCGCTGATCGAAACCGGCAGCCGCATGGACGACGTGATCTACGAAGAGTTCAAGGGCACCGGCAACATGGAAGTGCACCTCGAGCGCCGCCTCGCGGAAAAGCGCGTGTATCCGTCGATCAACCTGAACAAGTCGGGCACGCGCCGCGAGGAAATGCTGATCAAGCCCGAGATCCTTCAGAAGATCTGGGTGCTGCGCAAGTTCATCCACGACATGGACGAAGTCGAGGCCATGGAATTCCTGCTCGACAAGATCCGCCAGACGAAGAGCAACTCCGAGTTCTTCGACCTGATGCGCCGCGGCGGCTGATCGCCCCCGCTCTGCGACACGGCCGCCCGCGCATCCTTGCCGGCGGCCGTTTTTCGATCCAAACCTGAACGTGAACGTACAGGTTGATCTATAATCGCGTCATTGTCCCGCCGAATCTCCCTGACCGATGCCGAACGATGCCTCCACCCCGCTATTGACCGTCAGCGACGCCGCCTCGCGGCTCGGCGTCACGCCGCGCACGCTCAAATATTACGAAGAGCGCGGGCTCGTTACGCCGTCGCGCAGCGAAGGCCGCTACCGCCTTTACGACGAAGCCGACCTCGAGCGCTTCGCGCGCATCCTGCGGTTGCGTGCGCTCGGCTTCTCGCTGCACGGCATCACCGAAATGCTGAAGCGCCCGCTGGAAGAAACAGGAGACGGCCGGCGCCGCTATTCGGAGGCGTCGCTGCGCGAGATCCGCGCCGGCCTCGCCGGGCAGATCGAGACGCTGGACCGGCGGATCGCGGCCGTTCAGCGCGAACTGAAGGAGGCCGTCGCGCTGCGCAAGGAGTTGCAACACGACATCGACTACGTCGAACGGCGCCTCGCCGGCGAAAACGCCGACGCGCTGATCGCGCAGCGGCAGGCCGAAGCCGGCACGCGGCGCGCACGCAAGGATCGCGAATGAACGCGGTGCCCGGCCGGCCGCCGCTGTGGAGCCGCGCGAACCTGCGCGGGGACCTGTTCCCGTGGGCCCTCGCGCTCGTCACCGGCATCGACTACTTCGACAACGCCGTCTTCTCGTTCTTCGCGAGCTACATCGCGGGCGGCATCAACGCGTCGCCCGACGAACTCGTCTGGTCGTCGAGCGCCTACGCGGTCGCGGCCGTGCTCGGCATCCTGCAGCAGCAATGGTGGGTCGACCGGCTCGGCCATCGCCGCTACGTCGCGGGCTGCATGCTGATGTTCTCGCTCGGCGCGATCGCGGCGGCGCTGGCCGACACGTCGCTGGCGCTCGCGTTCGCGCGCGGCTTCCAGGGCTATTTCATCGGCCCGATGATGGGCGCGTGCCGGATCCTGATCCAGATCAGCTTCAAGCCGCAGGAACGGCCGCCCGCGACGCGTGCGTTCCTGATCATGATCCTGCTCGGCAGCGCGCTCGCACCGATCGTCGGCGGGCTGCTGGTCGCGCATTCGACGTGGCGCGCCCTGTTCGCGTGCACGGCGCCGGCCGGCATCGCGTTCGCGATCCTCGCGTTGCTCACGCTGCCCGATTCGGGCCGCACGCCGGACGACGAACGCGGTTCCGGACACTTCTGGCCGTACGTGGTGTTCGCGCTCGCGCAAGGCGCGCTGCAGATCGTGCTGCAGCAGGTGCATTACCAGCTCTACAGCGGCTCGCCGATGCTGATCGTGCTGACGATCGCGGGGCTCGGCGCGCTCGCGTGGTTCGCGTATCACCAGTGGCATCACCCGACGCCGCTCGTGCGGCTGCACGCGTTTCGCGAGCGGACGTTCCAGATCGGGCTGCTGCTCTACATGTTCTATTACTACGAGACGACGGGCTTCAGTTACCTGACGTCGCGGTTCCTCGAGGGCGGGCTCGGCTACCCGGTCGAGAACGCCGGGCGCCTGGTGGGCACGATGTCGCTGATCTCGGCCACCGCACTGTTCGCCTACCTGCGCTACGCGAAATTCGTCACGCACAAGAAGTGGTTCGTCGTGCCGGGGTTCGCGATCGCCGTCACGGCCGCGCTGTGGATGACGCGGATGACGCCGCAGGTCGGCGAAGCCGCGCTGATCGTCCCGCTGCTGCTGCGCGGGTTGCTGCTGCTGTTCATCGTGCTGCCGGTCGCGAACCTCACGTTCCGGATTTTCGCGATCGACGAATACACGCACGGCTACCGGCTGAAGAACATCGTGCGGCAACTGACGATCTCGTTCGCGACGTCATCGGTGATCATCGTCGAGCAGCACCGGCTGGCCGTGCACCAGACACGGCTCGTCGAGCGCGCGAACGCGTTCGATCCGCTGTTCCAGCAGACCGTCGATGCGCTGACGCGCGGCTTTGCGGCCGCCGGCCACGCACCGAACGATGCGCACGGCCTCGCGATCGCGTCGATCGCGCGGATGGTGGCGCAACAGGCGTCGTTCCTCACGTCGCTCGACGGCTTTTACTTCCTCGCGGGCGTGGCGCTCGTCGGCGGCCTCTTCGCGGCATGGCAAAAACAGATCGATTGAGTTAAAAGACAGGCTTTGGATTTTCGTCCGCAGCCTCCATGCTTTCGAAACTGACCCGCTGGTTCGACGACCGCCGCCGCGACCGCGCGCTGCGCAGCCACCCGATTCCCGACGCGCTGTGGCACGAAACCGTCGAGCGCCTGCCGTTCCTCGCGACCTTGCCGCCCGACGCGCTCGGCCGGCTGCGCGAGCTGACGAGCCTGTTCGTCGCGAAAAAATCGTTTTCGACCGCGCACGGGCTCGAACTGACCGACGCGATGATCGTCGCGATCGCCGCGCAGGCCTGCCTGCCCGTGCTGAATCTCGACTTGTCGCTGTACGACGGCTGGGTCGGCGTCGTCGTGTATCCGGGCGAATTCGTGATCCGCAAGACCGTGCAGGACGAGGACGGCGTCGTCCACGAGGTCGAGCAGGATGCGAGCGGCGAGGCTTGGGAAGGCGGCCCCGTGATTCTGTCGTGGGAAGACGCGCAGATGACGGACGGCCGGGACGCGTACAACGTCGTGATCCACGAGTTCGCGCACAAGATCGACATGGTCAACGGCGCGGCCGACGGCTATCCGCCCCTTTTTCGCCGCTGGCATGCGCCGCATCTCGACGCACAGGCATGGGCCGACGTGTTCGAGCACGCGTACGACCAGTTCTGCGCGCGCGTCGACGCGGTGCCGGACCGCGCGTGGGCACGCTTCGAGCGGGACTCGCTGATCGATCCCTATGCGGCCGATCACCCGTCGGAATTCTTTGCGGTGTGCAGCGAGGCGCTGTTCGTGCGGCCGAAAGCGTTCGAGTCCGAATTTCCGGAGCTGTACCGGTTGCTCGCGCGCTACTACCGGCAGGATCCGGCCGGCACCGGCGCACTCGACGCGCCATGAAAATTATTCGTCAACCGTCTGATTTTCTGGCATAATCGCCGTTTTTCGACCTTAGGCAAGTGGCTCGCGCCGGGCTTGACGGCGGCCGAATCGCTCCCATCGGGGCGGCTCGACACGGCAAGCGGCGGGTTGGCTACCGCTATCACCAAGGAAAATCATGAAACCTGGCATTCACCCGGACTACCGCGAAGTCGTCTTCCAAGACATGTCGAACGGCTTCAAGTTCATCACGCGCTCGACGATCCAGACGCGTGAAACCATCGAACACGAAGGCAAGACCTACCCGCTCGCCAAGATCGAAGTGTCGTCGGAATCGCACTCGTTCTACACGGGTCAGCAAAAGATCATGGACACGGCAGGCCGTGTCGAGAAGTTCAAGAACAAGTTCGGCGCACGCGCGAACGGCAAGGCTGCAGCAAAGTAAGCTTTGCACCGATCCGGTGGTTGCAACGCACCGGTACCGCACGAAAGGGCAGCCCAGGCTGCCCTTTTTTGTCTCTGCTCGCCCGGCAGGCGCCACCCCGCGCCCGGGCAACGACCTGACGCACAACAGCGGGCGCGACTACAATGCCGGATGCTCGAAACCGGCTCGACCGCGCGCGACCGCGCCGGCCGCCCGCCCATAACAAATCGCTCATCTGCATGAAGCCTGTCGTCCGTCTCACCGCCTCCGCCACGCGTGCGCTGCCGCGCTGGCTGCTGCTCACGCTCTGCTTCGTCTACGCGGCGTTCGGCCTGTTCGGCCGCGACCCGTGGAAAAACGAGGATGCGGCGGGCTTCGGCGTGATGTGGACGATGGCCAAGGGCGGCTGGCACGACTGGCTGCTGCCGAACCTGGTCGGCAAGTTCATCACGACCGACGGGCCGCTCGGCTACTGGCTCGGCGCGCTGTCGATCCGCGGCCTCGGCCCGTGGGTCGACGCGAGCAACGCGTCGCGCGTCGACACCGGCGTGCTGTTCTGCGTCGCGTGCGCGTTCGTCTGGTACGCGGCCTACCTCCTCGGCCGGCGCGCCGAGGTTCAACCGTTCAAATATGCATTCGGCGGCGAACCCGAGCCGCGCGACTACGGCCGTACGCTCGCGGACGGCGCGCTACTGGTGCTCGTCGCCTGCTTCGGCCTCGCGGAACGCGGGCACGAAACGACGCCGCAGCTTGCGCAGTTCGCGTGGATCGCAATGCTCGTCTACGGGATCGTGCGCGGCATCGACAAGCCGCTGCAAGGCGCGCTGTGGTGGGGCCTCGCGATCGGCCTCGTCGCGCTGTCCGGCAACCCGGTGCTGGTCGTCGCGCTGCTCGCGGGCACGGCCGCGCTGTGGCTCGTGACGCCCGAGATGCGCAACCTGCGCCTGCCGCTGGTCGGCGTGCCGCTCGCGGCCGCGATCTTCGCGCTCTGGCCGCTCGCCGCCTTCGTCGCGGCGCCGGACGACGCCGCGTGGTTCTTCAACCAGTGGATCCACGGCAGCCTGATGCGCTTTTCGGGCCCGCCGACGGCCGTGCTCGGCTATGCGGCGAAGAACCTGCCGCTGTTCACGTGGCCCGCGTGGCCGCTCGCGATCTGGGCGTGGTGGAGCTGGGCCGGCATGCGCCGTCGCGCGCACATCGCGATTCCGCTGTCGGTCGCCGTGCCGCTCGTCGCGCTCGTGATCCTGCAAAGCCAGCAGTCGAACCGCATGTACATGCTGCTGCTGCCGCCGCTCGCGGTGCTCGCGACGTTCGCGCTGCCGACCCTCAAGCGCGGCGCGATCAACGCGATCGACTGGTTCGCCGTGCTGAGCTTCACGATCCTCGGCACCTTCGTGTGGCTCGTGTGGCTCGCGTCGCTCACCGGCTTCCCGCATCCGCTCGCACGCAACCTCGCGCGCCTCGTGCCCGGCTACGAGCCGCATTTCAAGATCCTGTCGTTCGTCTGCGCGGTGATCGTCACCGTGTGCTGGTGCCTCCTCGTGCGCTGGCGCGTCTCGCGACAGCCGAAGGTGCTGTGGCGCAGCGTCGTGCTGTCGAGCGCGGGCACCACGCTGATGTGGGTGCTGCTGATGACGCTGTGGCTGCCGATCGTCAACTACGGCCGCACCTATCGCGACGTCGCGCAACAGATCGCCGTACACCTGCCGTCCGACTACGAATGCATTTCGCCAGTGCGGCTCGGCGACGCGCAGATCGCGACTTTCGCGTACTTCGGCAACATGCACTTCGATTTCTCCGGCGACTGCGACGTGATCCTGCGCCAGGACCGCGCCGACTTCGGCGAGCCGAGCGCGATGTCGCAATACGTGTGGCGTCTCGTCTGGGAAGGCCGCCGCGTCGCCGACCGCGACGAGCGCTTCCGCCTGTACGAGCGCATCGAGCGGCCGAAGACGCCCGTCAAGCGGCGTCCGCCGCGCCGCCAGGCGGCCGATTGACGATGCTCGGCGACATCCGCCGAATCGTCGGTCTCGCATGGCCGGTGCTGGTCGGCCAGCTCGCGATCATCGCGTTCGGCGTGATCGACACCGCGATGGTCGGCCGCTACTCGGCCGTCGATCTCGCCGCGCTCGGGCTCGGCTCGTCGATCTACGTATCGATCTACATCGGCCTGACCGGCATCCTGTCCGCGCTGCAGCCGATCACCGGGCAACTGTACGGCGCGCGGCGCTATGCCGAGATCGGCGAGGAGGTGCGCCAGGCGCTGTGGCTCGCGCTGCTGCTCTCGATTCCGGGCTTCCTGCTGCTGCATTTTCCCGAGCCGCTGCTGCGCGTCGCGCACGCACCCGCCGCGCTGCACGACCGCACCGTCGACTACCTGCGCATCCTGTCGTATGGGCTGCCCGCCAGCCTCGTCTTCCGCATCTACAACGCGCTGACCAACGCGGCCGGCAAGCCGCGGCTCGCGATGATCCTGCAGATCGGCGCGCTGCTGCTCAAGTTTCCGCTGAACGTGTGGTTCATCTTCGGCGGCTTCGGCGTACCGGCGCTCGGCGGCCCCGGCTGCGGGCTCGCCAGCACGCTGATCAACTGGGCGCTCGCGCTGATCGGCTACGCGCTGCTCGCGAAGCTCGACGTGTTCGCGCCGCTCGCGATCTTCTCGCGCTTCTGCTGGCCCGTGTGGGCGCGCCAGAAGGCGATCCTGAAGCTCGGCGTGCCGATGGGCCTGTCGTACCTGATCGAGGTCACGTCGTACACGTGCATGGCGCTGTTCATCGCGCAGTTCGGCACGACGACGCTCGCCGGTCACCAGATCGCCGGCAACATCGGCGCGGTGCTGTACATGACGCCGCTGTCGATCGGCGTGGCGGCGTCGACGCTCGTCGCGCGCGCGCTCGGCGCCGGGCGCACCGAGGAAGCCCGGCTGCTCGGCCGGCACAGCGTGATGTTCGCGTGCGGCGTGGCGGCCGCCTACGGCGTGCTCGTGTTCGCGCTGCGCCCGCTGATCATCGGCGGCTATACGCCGAACCCGGCCGTCGCCGAGGCCGCGATGCCGCTCGTCGCGATCGTCGCGTGCTACCACGTGTTCGATGCACTGCAGGTCACGTCGGCGTTCGTGCTGCGCGCATACAAGGTGGCGGTCGTGCCGACCGTGATCTATGCGGTCGCGCTGTGGGGCGTCGGACTCAGCGGCGGCTACGTGCTCGGCTTCGACGTCGGCGGCATCGCGCCCGCGTGGCTGACCGGCGCGCGCGGCTTCTGGTTCGCGAACACGGTCAGCCTGATGCTGGCGGGCGCAGGGCTCGTGCTGTACCTGCGCCGCGTCGGCCGCGCGCACGCCACCGCCGCGGCCTGACGCGCGGCGCGCTACGCGTCCTCCAGCACGTCGGCCGCGTGATACGACGACCGCACGAGCGGGCCGGCGACGACTTCCCTGAAACCGAGCGCGAGCGCCTCGTCGCGCCAGGCGGCGAAGGCATCCGGACTCACGTAGCGCCGCACCGGCAAATGGTGCGCCGACGGCGCGAGATACTGGCCGAGCGTCAGCACGTCGACCTCGTGCGCGCGCAGGTCGCGCAGCGTGTCGTGCACCTCGTCGTCGCGTTCGCCGAGCCCGAGCATCAATCCCGATTTCGTCACGAGCGTCGGCCGCGCGGCCTTCGCCTGCGCGAGCAGTTCGAGCGAGCCGCGATAGTCGGCACCCGGCCGCGCCGCGCGGTACAGCGACGGCACCGTCTCGATGTTGTGATTGAACACGTCGGGCCACGCCGACGACAACGCGTCGAGCGCACGGGCCACGCGGCCGCGGAAGTCCGGCGTCAGCACCTCGACGCCGATGCCCGGCACGCTCGCGCGCACCGCCGCGATGCACGCGGCGAAATGCGCGGCGCCGCCGTCGCGCAGGTCGTCGCGGTCGACCGACGTGATCACGACGTAGCGCAACCCGAGCGCCGTCGCCGCATCGGCCAGCCGCGCGGGCTCGTCGGGATCGAGCGGCTCGGGACGGCCGTGCGCGACATCGCAGAACGGGCACCGCCGCGTACACAGCCCGCCCATGATCATGAAGGTCGCGGTGCGCTGCGTGAAGCATTCGCCGATGTTCGGACACATCGCCTCCTCGCAGACGGAATGCAGCCGATGCTCGCGCAGCACGGCGGCCATGTCGGCCACCGCCGCGCTCATCATCGGCCGTGCGCGCAGCCACGGCGGCTTCGGCAAGACCGCGCCGACCGCGGGCTCGACGCGCACCGGAATGCGCGCGAGCTTGTCGCGACTTCGCGCGCCGGGCTGGCCGAGCGCCGTGAGACTGGGTCGTTCGAGCGCGGCGGCCATCGTCAGTCTCCGAGGAACGCGACGATCAGGCGGTTCACGTCGGCGGCCGCCTCCATCTGCACCATGTGGCCGCTGCCGGCGATCACCTCGGCGCGCACGCCGTCCGGCAAACCCTGCGCATGCTGCGCGGGAATCACCTGATCGCGCTCGCCCCAGATCACGAGCGTGCGCGGCGCAAGCGTCGCGAGCCGGTCGCGGAACACGCGCCGCTGCGCGGCGCCGTCGAACGCGGCATGCGCGATTTTCTCGAGCGCGGCCTGCACGCCTTCGAGCCGCTTGTACTTGACGAGATCCTCGACGAGCTGCCGCGTGACCAGCGCGTTGTCCGCGAACAGCGCGCCGAGGTGCGGCTTCAGTGTGTTGCGGCTGTTGCCGGCGACGAAGCCGTCGATGTACGCGCGATTGATGTCGGTGCCGAGCCCCGCGCTCGCGATCAGCGTGAGCGATGCGACGCGTTGCGGCGCACGCTCGGCCGCCGCCATCGCAACCGCGCCGCCCATCGAATGGCCGATCAGATGCGCGCGCTCGATGTGCTGCGCATCGAGCAGCGCGAGCACCGCGTCGGCCAGTTCGTCGAGGCTGCCGGTCTCGACCGCCTTGCCCGACTCGCCGTGGCCGGGCAGATCGAGCGCCCACACCGGCCGGTGCGCGGCGAGATCCGCGTGATTGAACAGCCAGTTGTTCAGGTCGCCGCCGAAGCCGTGGATCAGCACGGCCGGCGTGCCCGCACCGTCGCCCAGCTTCAGAAAGCGGATCGTGCGGCCGCCGATCTGCGCCTTCTCCGGCTGCGGGCCGGCCGCCTCGTCGGCAGCCGCGCTCGGCACGAAATCGCGCTGGAAGTCGGCGATCGCCGCATCGATGTCGGCGTCGCTCGCATCGGCGGCCGCGACGACGCCGAGCAGCGCGCCGACGGGCAGCGTCTCGCCCGCCTGCGCGACCTGCCGGCGCAGCGTGCCGTCGAACGCGCACTCGACGCCCGACGAGATCTTGTCGGTCTCGACGTCGAGCACCTCGTCGCCCTTCGCCACGCGTTCGCCGATCGCCTTCAGCCAGCCGTTGACCTGCCCCTGCTCCATCGACAGCCCCCACTTGGGCATCGTGATCATGTGAATCGACATCGTGTCAGCTCCTCGTCTTCAGGACCGCCTGCGCAATCGCATCGGCGGACGGGATATACAGGTCTTCCAGTACGCCGGCGAACGGCGCGGGCGTATGCGGCGCCGTGACGAGCCCGATCGGCGCCTTCAGCGAGCGGAACGCGCGCTGCGCGACGAGCGCGGCGATGTCGGTCGCGATCGAGCAGCGCGGGTTCGCTTCGTCGACGACCACCACGCGCCCGGTACGCTCGGCGCTCTCGAGAATCGTTTCCTCGTCGAGCGGCGACGTCGTGCGCAGGTCGATCACGTCGCACTGGATGCCGTCCTTCGCGAGCGTCGCGGCCGCGTCCATCGCGAGATGCACCATCCGGCCGTACGTGACGATCGTCGCGTCGTCGCCGTCGCGCATCACGTTCGCCTCGCCGAACGGAATCGCATAGGATTCCTCCGGGACATCGCCCTCGCGCGTATAGAGCAGCTTGTGTTCGAGGAAGATCACGGGATCGTTGTCGCGGATCGCCTGGATCAGCAGCCCCTTCGCGTCGTACGGCGTCGACGGGCACACGACCTTCAACCCCGGGATGTGCGTGAACAGCGACGTGAGCATCTGCGAGTGCTGCGCGGCCGCGCGCAGGCCGGCGCCGTACATCGCGCGGATCACGACCGGCGTCACGGCCTTGCCGCCGAACATGTAGCGGAATTTCGCGGCCTGGTTGAAGATCTGGTCGAAGCACACGCCCATGAAATCGACGAACATCAGTTCCGCGACGGGCCGCATCCCGCACGCGGCCGCGCCGACCGCCGCGCCGATGTAGCCGCCCTCCGACAGCGGCGTATCGAGCACGCGGCCCGGAAACTTGTGGAACAGCCCCTTCGTCACGCCGAGCACGCCGCCCCATGCGTCGTCCTCGCCCGGCGCGCCCGCGCCGCCCGCGTTGTCCTCGCCCATCACGATCACGCTGTCGTCGCGCGCCATTTCCTGCGCGAGCGCCTCGTTGATCGCCTGTGAATAAGTGATCTTCCTTGCCATGTCTGTCTCCTGGAATGTTCGTTTCGCCGTGCCGGCCGCCGGGTCAACCCGCGCTCACGGATACGACACGTAGACGTCGGCGAGCAGGTCGGCGACATCCGGCAGCGGTGCCGCCTTCGCCTGCGCGACCGCGTCGTCGATCAGCGCCTTGACCTGGGCGTCGATCGCGCGCAGGTCGGCGGCGGTCAGCGCTTCGGCGCGCACGACACGCGTTTCGAAATGCTTCAGGCAGTCCTTCTCGTCGCGCAGCTTCTGCACTTCGCCCGGCGCGCGGTAGGTTTGCGCATCGCCCTCGAAGTGACCGAAATAGCGTGTGAACTTCACCTCG
This sequence comes from Burkholderia sp. MSMB1072, assembly GCF_001524725.1. Taxonomy (NCBI): domain Bacteria; kingdom Pseudomonadati; phylum Pseudomonadota; class Betaproteobacteria; order Burkholderiales; family Burkholderiaceae; genus Burkholderia; species Burkholderia sp. MSMB1072. Next base: position 316,062 of record NZ_LOYC01000017.1, on the reverse strand, counting down.
ATGAGCGTCGGGCCGCCGCCGTTGCGCGCACGCTCGACGGCTTCGCCCAGCGCCTCGTGCACCGCGAAGAAGTCGAAGCCGTCGACGATCACGCCCGGCATCCCGAACCCGTTCGCCCGATCGGCGATGTTGTCGGTCGCAACCGACCAGCTCGACGACGTCGCTTCCGCATAGCCATTGTTTTCGGCGACGAAGATCGCGGGCAGCCGCCACACCGACGCGAGGTTCATCGATTCGAAGATCACGCCCTGGTTCGACGCGCCGTCGCCGAAGAAGCACACGCCGACGCCGCCCGTCTTCTTGTGTTTGGCCGCGAGCGCCGCGCCGCACACGAGCGGGCCGCCCGCGCCGACGATCCCGTTCGCGCCGAGCATCCCCATCGACAGATCGGCGATGTGCATCGAGCCGCCCTTGCCATGGCAGACGCCCGTCTTCTTGCCGTAGATTTCGGCCATCATCCCGTGCACGTCGACGCCCTTCGCGATGCAATGGCCGTGGCCGCGGTGCGTGGTGGCCACGTAGTCGTCGAGGCCGAGGTGCAGCATCGTGCCGACGGCGGACGCCTCCTCGCCTGCGTACAGGTGAACGAAGCCGGGGATCTCGCCGGTCGCGAATTCGACGTGCAGGCGTTCCTCGAATTCGCGGATCGTGCGCATCAGCCGGTAGGCATCCAGCAGCTTGTCCCTGCTGAGCTGTGTCGAAGCGGTCATGTGTGTCTCCTGGGTAGGTCTGACTGCGAATGCCGCCCCGGCCATGCCGCGGCGGCGGATTGCACGGTTTGCGGCCGTCAGTGGAACGTGAAGCCGCCGTCGACGTTCACGGCCTGACCCGTCACGTTGTCCATCGTCGCGAAGAACAGCGCGAGCCGGCCCATGTCTTCCGGCGTCTGCGCGCGGCCCTGCGGAATCAGCGTCAACTGGTGCCGCTGCCACGATTCCTCGACCGATTCGCCGTCGGTCTTCCATGCGTCGGACAGCCGGTCCCACATGTAGGTACGGACGATGCCGGGGCAGATTGCGTTGACGGTCACGCCGTCGCGCGCGAGCTCCTTCGCCAGCGCGTTGGTGAAGCCGACGACCGCGAATTTCGATGCGCTGTAATGCGCGAGATTCGGAAAGCCTTCCTTGCCCGCAATCGACGCGACGTTGATGATCCGGCCGCGGCCCTGCGCCTTCAGATGCGCGAGCGCCGCGCGGCAGCCGAGGAACGTGCCCTTCGCGTTCACGTCCATCACGAAATCCCAGTCGCGCTCGGTCAGTTCGGCGACCGGACGAATGCTGACCACGCCTGCGCAGTTCACGAGAATGTCGAGCCCGCCGAGCTCGGCGAGCGCCTGTGCGACCATCGCGTCGACCTGCTCGACCTGCGTGACGTCGACTTTCGCGACCGCCACCCGGCGACCGAGCGCGCGCACCTCGCGCGCGGTGGAATCGAGCGCGTCGTCGAGCAGATCGGCCAGCAGGATGTCGGCGCCGGCACCGGCGAGCGTCAGCGCGATGCCGCGGCCGATGCCGCGCGCGCCGCCCGTGACGATGGCAACCTGTCCTTCGAGAGGGGCTGTCATGGCGATGTCTCCTTGATGATCGTGACGGATGCCGAAATATCGTTGCGCCGGTCGTCAGTCGTGCCGCACACCGGCGTCACGCAGCAGTTGCCGCGACGATGCGTAGCGCAGCGTGCGGCCGACGTCGACCGTCAACGGCCCGCGCCAATCGAGCGAAATCTCGTAGCGATCGCCGCGTGCGACCTCGATCTCGCGCTCGCCGTCGAACGCGAGCGTGCCGCGCTCGAACGGAATCGCGTGCCACGCGCCCGGTTCGAGCCGCTCGCAACTGCGCATCACGACACGGTCGACGCGCCCCGGCGCGATCGGCGCGACGAGCGGTGTGCCGGCCGCGTTGCCGGCTTGCGCGAAGCGCATCGCGAGCCCGTGCGGCGCGCTGCGTTCGAGCGGCGCCCATGCGCCGCCGAGCGCGGACAGGCCGATGCCGTCCGGTTCCGCGAACGTCAGGTAGAGCGAGTCGATGTCGTCGGGGCCGGAGATCGCGCGTGCGCCGATGAAGCGCTGCCGCGCGGCGCACACGTCGACGAGCGCGATCTCCTCGCGCCCCGGCTGCTCGCCCGCGACGCAGCGCACGACGAGCCGCTTGTTGCGCACGAACGCGACCTCGGCCGGGACCGCGCCGCTCGCGGCGAGCCCTGCCGCGACGCCGGCGACGGTCGCCTCGCGATGTTCGGGAAACGCGTTGTTGGTGCCGGTGGACAGCGCGACGAGCGGCGTCGCGCCGCAATGCGCGGCCACCGCGCGATGGGTGCCGTCGCCGCCGAGCACGACGATCAGCGACACCTCCATCCGGTGCAGATAGGCAGCGCCGGCCTGCGTGTCGGCGACGGTATCGGTGATCGGCAGGTCGACGAAGTCGACCTCGGGCCAGCGCTCGTGCGGCGCGACCGCACGATGCGTGTCGATCGCGCGCAGCAGCAGCGTCGCGATGCCCGTGCGGTCGCGCAGCGTCAGCACGCGCTCGACACCCATCGCACCGATGGCCGGCCAGCAGGCGCACGATCATGTTCGCCTTCTCCGCGGTCGGAAACACGGATGCATGCGTCGTGAGGCGGCGGATGTCGCGCCCCGACGCGGGGTTCGCGATCACGCCGACGGTAACGGGCGTCGTCACGGGTTTGTCTCCATCCAGTCTGCAGGGCCCGCGCGTTGGCGCGCGCCGGCTCCGCCTGTTTCGTCCGCCGCCATCGACGGGCGGCGGATCGTCGTCGCCGATGCGATCGCGCCGGCTTGCCCTTATCTCTGCAAGCGGCGTGCCATCGTGCGTGCGATGGCCGCGAAACCCGCGTCCGCACTGGCGCAGCGGGCCTGCACGGGTTCGGAATGCGCGACCGTGACGACGCGGCGCGCATCGAATTCGCCGGGACGTCTCACCTCGTCGATACGGCGAACGCGATCGTCGCGGCGCCCGCGCATGCGCGTCGTTCCGCCGCAAACCCAGCGTTCGCGCGGCGTCGCGCAGGCGACGTCCCGCCGCACGCCGCGCATCCGGCCGTCTCAACGGCGCGAGACACGTTGCGATACCGGTGAGACGACCGTCTCACGCACATCGCGTGCTGCGATGCAATGTGATCCGCCGGACCGGATGTGCTACAAGAACAGCGACATCCCCGCCGTACGGAACCGGAGCCGACCATGCCCTACGCCGTCCCCCAGGCCCAGCACGCCGACCGTGTACTTGGCGCGCTCGCCGGACGCCTGCCCGCGCCGGCGGATTCCGCGCGTCTCGTGTCGTCGTGGCAGCGGTCGCTGGAGCGCTACCGCCTCGACCCCGCTTCGTCGATCGGCCCGCGCGTGCTGACCGCGGCGGAGCTGCGCGAAGTACGCGACAAGGAAGAAGCCTTCCTGCGCGCGTCGGGCCAGTGCCTGACGCGGCTGCACGACATGATCCGCGTCGCCGACTACTGCGTGATGCTGACCGACGCGCACGGCGTGACGATCGACTATCGGATCGACCGCGAACGCCGCAACGACTTCCGTCACGCGGGGCTGCACATCGGCTCGTGCTGGTCGGAAAGCGAGGAAGGCACCTGCGGTGTCGCGAGCGTGCTGACCGATCTCGCGCCGATCACCGTGCACAAGACCGATCACTTTCGTGCGGCGTTCACGACGCTCACGTGCAGCGCGGCGCCGATCTTCTCGCCGGGCGGCGAACTGATCGGCGTGCTCGACGCGTCGGCCGTGCACTCGCCGGACGGCCGCGACAGCCAGCGCCTCGTCTACCAGCTCGTGCGACAGAGCGCGGCGCTGATCGAGGACGGCTACTTCGTGCACAGCACCGCGCAGCACTGGATATTGTTCGGGCATCCGAACCGTCACTACGTCGAGGCGCAGCCCGAGTGGCTGATCGCGTTCGACGAATGCGGCAACATCGTCGCCGCGAACCGGCAGGCGCGCGACGCGCTGCCGGCGCTACGCGAGCCGCGCCATATCGACGAGATCTTCGATGCGACCGAAATGCCGCTGCGCGACGCCGCGCGGCTCGATGCGATCGTCGCGCTGCGGCTGCGCGCGACCGGCGCCCCGCTCTACGCGCGGCTGCGTGCGCCGCTACGGCGCGCCGGCCGCGAACCCGGCGCGGCATCGCGCCGCCCGGGCACCACCGCGCCGCGTCACGTCGGCGCGCTGACGCCGTTCCTGAACAGCAGCGCCCCGCGCATCGCGCAACAGGCGGAACTCGCGCTGCGGGTCGCGAGCAAGCGGCTGCCGATCCTCGTGCTCGGCGAAACCGGCGCGGGCAAGGAAGTGTTCGCCCGCGCGATCCACGACGCCGGCCCACGGCGCGCGCGGCCGTTCGTCGCCGTCAACTGCGGCGCGCTGCCGGAAGCGCTGATCGAGAGCGAACTGTTCGGTTATGCGGCCGGCGCGTTCACCGGCGCACGCAAGCACGGTGCGCGCGGCAAGATCGCGCTCGCCGACGGCGGGACGCTGTTTCTCGATGAAATCGGCGACATGCCGCTCGCGCTGCAGACGCGTCTGTTGCGCGTACTGGCCGACGGCGAGGTCGTGCCGCTGGGCAGCGATACGCCCGTGCGTGTCGACCTCGACGTGATCTGCGCGACCCACCGCGATCTCGCGCGGATGGTGGCCGACGGCACGTTCCGCGAAGACCTGTACTACCGGTTGAGCGGTGCGACGTTCGACCTGCCGCCGTTGCGCGAACGCGCGGACGTGCGCGACGTGATCGCCGCCGTATTCGCCGAGGAAGCGCAGGCGACCGGCCACGTGCTCACGCTCGACGCGACGCTCGCCGAACAGCTCGCCGCGTATCCATGGCCGGGCAACGTGCGGCAACTGCGTAACGTGCTGCGCTATGCATGCGCGGTGTGCGACGCCGCACGCGTGACGCGGCGCGACCTGCCGGCCGATCTCGCCGCGCAACTCGACGGCGCCCAGACGGGCGCGCTGCCCGATGGCGAACGCGGCCGCATCGTCGCCGCGCTCACAGCGCATCGCTGGCGGCCCGACGCGACCGCCCGCGCGCTCGGCATGTCGCGCGCGACGCTGTATCGGCGCATCGCGAAGTACCGGATCGTCGCGCCGCACCGCGCGTGACGCACCGGCGCACGCTCCGTCAGGCGGGCTGCCCGGCCGCTTCGTTCGCGTCGTCCGCCACGCCGGCCGCTTCGTCGCGCCGCGTGAACACCTCGTGCGCGGCGAACAGCGCGTTGAGCGCGGCCGGCATCCCCGCATACACGGCCATCTGCATGAACACCTCGACGATCTCGTCGCGCGTGCAGCCGACGTTCAGCGCGGCCTCGATATGCACCTTCAATTGCGGCTGCGCGTTGCCGAGCGCGGCCAGCGCCGCGATCGTCGCGATTTCGCGCGCCTTCAGGTCGAGCTGCGGCCGGCTGTAAATGTCGCCGAAGCTGAATTCGACCAGCAGCCGCCCGAAGTCCGGCGCGATCGGCGCAAGCGCCGCGATCACGCGTTCGCCCACTTCGCCGTCGATTTCCTTGAGTTTGTTCCAGCCGCGCGTGTAGCGATCCTCAGCGAGTCGTTCCATCGTGTCCGTCCTGTTCCGATAAAGAGTGAGAAGGATTCGCCCGTCGTTCCGTTTCCCGTGCCTGCGCCTCGTAGTACGCGATCTTGTCGCCGATCGCATCGAGGTTCGCCTGCAGCTCCGCGATATGCGCGCGCACCGCGTCGCGATGCGCGACCAGCAAGTCGCGCCGCGCGCCGAACGTCGACTCGCCCTGCTCGCGCAGCACCGCGAACGCCTGGATCTGCGCGATCGGCATGCCGGTCGCCTTCAGGCGCATCACGAAGGCCAGCCCGGCAAGGTCGGCCGGTGCATAGAGCCGGTGCCCGGCCGCCGTGCGCGAAATCGCACGCAGCAGGCCGGCCTGCTCGTAATACCGCAACGTATGCGTCGACACGCCCGTCAGTTCGGCGACTTGCCCGATCGTCAGCGGACCGGCGGCGGAGGGTTGGGATACGGTTTTCGACATGGCAGGAACAAGGTTAGGAGTTAGAGTTCACTCTAAGTCAAGCGTCGTCGAACGGCCAGCGTCGCGACAACCGGCGACACCGTAAAGAATGGTCAAAATCGGCGCATGGCATCGGTTTCGGCCTTTACAGCACCGCAAGCCTTCAGCAAGATTCGGTCAGCTTGTCTTAAAAAGGGCACGCATTTGTCCTATGCTTAACGGCGACGCCCGGCCACCTCGCGCCCCGTCGTCCGTTGCAACAGCCATTCATCCGTCAGAACCAGGGAGCCTTTGCCATGCTGAAAAAGCTGCTGATGCTGTTCGTCGCGCTATCGCTGTCGCTCGCCGCCGGCCTTGCCGCAGCCGTCGAAGTCAACACGGCCGACCAGGCCGCGCTCGAATCCGTGAAGGGTCTCGGGCCCGTGAAGTCGAAGGCGATCATCGACGAACGCACCAAGAACGGCCCGTTCAAGGACGCCGACGATCTCGCAAACCGCGTGAAGGGCCTCGGCACGAAGTCGGTCGGGCATCTCGAGGAAAACGGCCTGACGATCGGCGGCGCGTCGACGCCGCCGAAGGGCGTGAAGCTGTCGAAGCCGGCCGCGACGACGTCCGCGACCACGTCGACCACGACGTCGGCGGGCACCGCATCGACGTCCACGACCGCGACGGCCGGCACGACGACCGCGGCGCCCGCGCCGACGGCGAGCGCACCGGAGGCGGCCGCCAAGCCGGCCAAGACCAAGCGCGCATCGAAGAAGGAAAAGGCGGCAGCGGCTGCCGCGGCATCCGCCGACGCGGGTGCGAGCGCACCGGCGGCCGCGTCGTCCACGAAGGCGACGAAGGGTTCGAAGAAGAAGAGCAAGAAGGACAAGGCAGCCTCCGCCGCCGCGGCGTCGGGCGCCTGATGTGCGCCGCGCGCACGACGGCGTGCGCGCGGCATTCGTTCAACGGGCGCCGTCGTCACGGCGCCCTTTTCAGTAAAGGTGAAGAACCATGGGTCTCCTCGACATCGTTGGCGGTCTGATCGGCGGCCAGGCCGGCGGCAACTCGCAAAGCGCGCTGATCGCGACCGCGCTCGAATTCATCAACAACCAGCCGGGCGGCCTGAACGGGCTGATCGAGAAGTTCAAGGCCGGCGGCGCCGGCGACGTGATCGGTTCGTGGGTCGGCAACGGCGAAAACCAGCCGATCTCGCCGGACACGCTGCAGAACGTACTGGGCTCGGACGTCGTCGGCTCGCTCGCGAGCAAGGTCGGCATCGATCCGGCGCAGGCCTCGTCGATCCTCGCGCAGGTGCTGCCGCACGTCGTCAACGGCGCGACGCCGAACGGCGAAGTGCCGGCCGGCGGCCAGGTCGACACGTCGAACGTGCTCGGCACGCTCACGCAGCTCGCCGGCATGTTCGGCGGCAACAAGCAGGCCTGAGCGCCCGCCGCGACCGGGCGGCCCGTTCGGCCGCTCCATAAGCAAACACCCCGCCGAGGCGGGGTGTTCGTTTTTGCGCCCGGTGCGAACCGGGCGCGCTGCCGACGGCAGGCGATCAGTGAACGACGCGGTCGAACACGAACTGGCCGTCGTTGACGTCGACCGGGATCACGTCCTTCGGGCCGAAGCGGCCGGCGAGGATCAGCTTCGCGACCGGGTTCTCGATCTCCTGCTGGATCGCGCGCTTCAGCGGCCGGGCGCCGAACAGCGGATCGTAGCCGACCTTCCCGATCTGTTCGAGCGCTGCGGGCGACACGTCGAGCGCCATGTCGAGCTTTGCGAGCCGGTCGTGCAGGCGCGCGAGCTGGATCTTCGCGATCGATTCGATGTTGCTGCGGTCGAGCGCATGGAACACGACGACGTCGTCGATCCGGTTCAGGAACTCGGGACGGAAGTGCTGCTTCACCTCGAGCCACACGGCGTCCTTGATCTCTTCCTGCGGCGCCCCCGTCATGGCCTGAATCACCTGCGAGCCGAGGTTCGACGTCATCACGATCACCGTGTTCTTGAAGTCGACCGTACGCCCCTGCCCGTCGGTCATGCGGCCGTCGTCGAGCACCTGCAGCAGCACGTTGAACACGTCCGGATGCGCCTTCTCGATCTCGTCGAGCAGGATCACGCTGTACGGCTTGCGACGCACGGCTTCGGTCAGGTAGCCGCCTTCCTCGTAGCCGACATAGCCCGGCGGCGCGCCGATCAGCCGCGCGACACTGTGCTTCTCCATGAATTCGCTCATGTCGATGCGAATCAGGTGCTCTTCCGAATCGAACAGGAACGACGCCAGCGCCTTGCACAGCTCGGTCTTGCCGACCCCCGTCGGGCCGAGGAACAGGAACGAGCCGTACGGACGGTTCGGATCGGCGAGACCCGCGCGCGAACGACGGATCGCATCGGCCACCGCGCTGATCGCCTCGTCCTGGCCGACCACGCGCTCGTGCAGCTTTTCCTCGATGTGCAGCAGCTTCTCGCGCTCGCCCTGCATCATCCGCGACACGGGAATGCCCGTCGAACGCGACACCACTTCCGCGATTTCCTCGGCGCCGACCTGCGTGCGCAGCAGGCGCGGGCGGGTCGGGTTGTGCTGCTCCTGCTCTTCGGCCTGTGTGACCTGCTTCAGTTGCGACTCGAGCTGCGGCAGCTTGCCGTACTGCAGCTCGGCAACCTTCTCCAGCTTGCCTTCACGCTGCAGGCGCGCGATGTCCGCCCGCACCTTCTCGATCTCTTCCTTGAGCTGCGCGCTGCCCTGCACCGCGGCTTTCTCGGCGGTCCAGATCTCCTCCAGGTCCGCATATTCGCGGCCGAGGCGATCGATCTCTTCCTCGATCAGTTGCAGGCGCTTCTGCGACGCTTCGTCCTGCTCCTTCTTCACGGCTTCGCGCTCGATCTTCAGCTGGATCAGACGACGGTCGAGCTTGTCCATCTCTTCGGGCTTCGAATCGATTTCCATCTTGATCTTCGAAGCGGCCTCGTCGATCAGGTCGATGGCCTTGTCGGGCAGGAAGCGGTCGGTGATGTAGCGATGCGACAGCTCGGCCGCGGCGACGATCGCCGGGTCGGTGATGTCCACGCCGTGGTGCAGTTCGTACTTCTCCTGCAGCCCGCGCAGGATCGCGATCGTCGCCTCGACGCTCGGCTCGTCGACGAGCACCTTCTGGAAGCGGCGTTCGAGCGCGGCGTCCTTCTCGATGTACTTGCGGTATTCGTCGAGCGTGGTCGCGCCGATGCAGTGCAGTTCGCCGCGCGACAGCGCCGGCTTCAGCATGTTGCCCGCGTCCATCGCGCCTTCGGCCTTGCCCGCCCCGACCATCGTGTGGATCTCGTCGATGAAGACGATCGTCTGCCCTTCGTCCTTCGCGATATCGTTGAGCACCGCCTTCAGGCGCTCCTCGAACTCGCCGCGATACTTCGCGCCGGCGAGCAGCGCGGCCATGTCGAGCGACAGCACGCGCTTGCCCTTGAGCGTCTCGGGCACTTCGCCGTTGACGATCCGCTGCGCGAGCCCTTCGACGATCGCGGTCTTGCCGACACCCGGCTCGCCGATCAGCACCGGGTTGTTCTTGGTGCGGCGCTGCAGGATCTGGATCGAGCGGCGGATTTCGTCGTCGCGGCCGATCACCGGGTCGAGCTTGCCCGCGCGGGCGCGCTCGGTCAGGTCGACCGTGTATTTCTTCAGCGCCTCGCGCTGGCTTTCCGCGTCCTGGCTGTGCACCTGCGAGCCGCCGCGCACCGCGGCGATCGCGGCTTCGAGCGACTTGCGCGTGAGGCCGTGCTGGCGTGCGAGCTTGCCGGCCTCGCCCTTGTCGTCGGACACGGCGAGCAGGAACATCTCGCTCGCGATGAACGTGTCGTTGAGCTTCTGTGCTTCCTTGTCGGCCTGGTTCAGCAGTCCGGCCAACTCACGGCCGACCTGGATGTCGCCACCCGTGCCCGTCACTTGCGGCAGGCGCGAGATCGCTTCGTTCAGCGCGCCTTGCAGCGCCTGCACGTGCACGCCCGCGCGCGACATCAGCGAGCGGGCCGAGCCGTCCTGCTGCGCGATGAGCGCCGCCAGCACGTGAACGGGTTCGATGTATTGATTGTCGCGGCCGGCGGCAAGGCTTTGCGCGTCCGCGAGTGCTTCCTGGAACTTGGTGGTGAGCTTGTCGATTCTCATTTAGTCGAGACCTCCAATTTTCGATTAACACCAAGATGAGGATGGCTATGCGGCTTTCAAGCGAAATTCGGGTTGATTCAGCGCAAAAATTGCCGGATAGCCTGAAAACGGTCCAGCGGCGCGATGGGGACGGAATCGCCGTGCGGCGCGCGGCGTCCGCGTGTCAGTGGGTGTTGGACGACGGCTCGGCGGCAGCCGGTGCGTCGTCCGGCACCGGCGCGGCACGCACGAGCGCGACCGGACGGATGCCGAGCAGCGCCACGAGCGGCGATGCGGGCTCGGCCAGTTCGCCGAGCGTGTGGCGATCGAGTTCCGCGAAGAACGCGTCGCGCGCGGCCGCCAGCACGCCCTTCAGCCGGCACTGCGGCTCGATCACGCAGCCGCGCGACTCGCTGCCGTCGGGCGAAAAGCAGCCGACCAGCGCGAAGTCGTTCTCGGTCGCCCGCACGACCTGGCCGACCGTCAGTTCCAGCGAATCGGCAAACAGCCGCAACCCGCCGTTGCGGCCGCGAACGGTGTCGACCCAGCCCAGTTCGCCGAGTCGCTGGACGACTTTCATCAGATGGTTCTTCGAGATGCCGTAGGCGTCCGAGATCTCCTGGATGGTCGCGAGCCCCTCACCGCGCACGGCCAGGTACAGCATCACGCGTAGCGAATAGTCGGTGTAGTCGGTGAGTCTCATGAGCGAATACGGAAAAGATCGATCGTGCCCCGATTACCTGAGCCGGGCGGCGCTCGATGCGTGCAGGGCCGATGATGGTGCCGTGGCACGGCCGCGGGTTGCCGGGAGCGCGTGCGCGCAATAAGATGCGCAGTATCTACACGTTTTTCAGGGGTTATAGGACGCTATTTTGCGTCAAAATCCGGCCGGCGTCCTGCTCGTCGCCCGCGCCGCCGCCCCGATCCACCGGCCCCTTTTTTGTCATGACTGCCCTGCCCGCCTCGCCCGAACCCGCACCGGCCCGCCCTCGCGACGCCGAGCCGACCGAAGACAACATCCGCGATCTCGTCTACGCGTTCTACGACCGCGTGCGCGCCGATCCGCTGCTCGGGCCCGTGTTCGACGCGAAGCTGGCCGGGCGCTGGGACGATCATCTGCCGAAGATGGTGACGTTCTGGTCGAGCCTCGTGCTCGGCACCAAGGGCTATCGCGGCAACGTGCAGCAAGCGCACCAGCCGCTCGACGGGATCGAGCCGGCCCATTTCAGCCGCTGGCTGGCGCTGTTCCTGAAGACCGTCGAGGCGCGCTACGCGCCGCCCGCGGCGATCCGTTTCATGGAGCCCGCATTGCGGATCGCGCAGAGCCTGCAGTTGAGCCGGTTCGGCTGGGACTACCGGATTCCGCCCGAGCAGCAGGCGCTCCTCGACGCGATCGCGCCGCGCCGCCGCGACACGGGCGACGATCCGCATGGGTTGCCGTCGCGCGCCCGCGGCGAGCCGTTTCCGGCCAAGATCATCGGGCGCGGCGTCGACCCGGACGCGTAACGCCCCTCGCGCACGACGATGGCGCGCCTGCGGCACATCGCCGCATCGCCCGGGTGCCGCGCTCAGCGCGGCGTGTTGCCCGACTCGACGCCCCAGCGCGCGAGCGCGGCGTCGTCGGTACTGCGCGCATCGACCCAGCGCTCGCCGTCCGGCGTCGTTTCCTTCTTCCAGAACGGCGCTTCGGTCTTCAGATAGTCCATCACGAACTCGCACGACGCGAACGCATCGCCGCGGTGCGCCGCGACCGTCGCGACCATCACGATCTGGTCGAGGGGCAGCAGCCTGCCGACGCGATGCACGATCGCGACGTCGATGCCCGGCCAGCGCCGGCCGGCCTCGGCCGCGATCTTCTCGAGCGCCTTCTCGGTCATTCCAGGATAGTGCTCGAGTTCCATGACGGCGACCGCATCGCCTTCGTTCAGATCGCGCACCGTGCCGACGAAGCACGCGACCGCGCCGATCTTCGGGTTGCGCGCACGCAATGCCGTCACTTCGGCATTCAGATCGAAATCGTCGGTCTGGACTCGTACCATAACCATCGTTTGCTCCTGCTCCTGTCGACCCGAGTTGGCGCTTTGGCGCTTACTCGGGTCCCATGCAACGCTGTCGACCCGCGTGAGCGCTTCAGTGCCTACCCCGGGCCCCATGCAAGACTCAACCGCCCGTCACCGGCGGGAAGAACGCGACCTCGCAACCTTCGGTGAGCCGCGTGCCGGGATCGGTCATCTCGTGGTTGCATGCCATGCGCAATGCGCGCCCTTCGGCGAGCGTGTCGGCCCACGCGCCGCCGCGCACGCGCAGCCACGCGCGCACGTCGCCGACGGTCGTCACGCTGTCCGGCACGTCGGCTTCTTCGTCGGCCACGCCCAGTGCTTCACGCACGCTTGCAAAAAATTTCAGCTGAATCTTCATGGTTCGGGGAGCCGCCGCGTTACGACAGCAATTCGGAAAACGGAATGAAACGCACGGTCTCGCCTGCGCTGATCGCGTGCTGCGGCGGATTGTCGATCAGGCCATCGCCCCAGACCGTCGACGTGAGCACGGCCGAGCTCTGGTTCGGGAACAGGTCGAGGCCGCCGGCCGCATTGACGCGCGCCCGCAGGAATTCGTTGCGCCGGTCGCCCTTGCTCTGCGAAAAATCGGCGCGCAGCGACAACGCGCGCGGCGCGACGTCGCGCACGCCGGACAGGCGCAGCAGGAACGGCCGCACGAACAGCAGGAACGTGACGAAGCTCGACACAGGGTTGCCGGGCAGCCCGATGAAATGCGCATCGGCGCGCGCGTCGCCGCGGCGCACCGCGCCGTACGCGAGCGGCTTGCCGGGTTTCATCGCGATCTGCCACAGCGCGAGCCGCCCTTCGGCCTCGACGGCCGGCTTCACGTGATCCTCGTCGCCGACCGACACGCCGCCGCTCGTCAGGATCACGTCGTGATCGCGGGCGGCCTCGCGCAGCGTGTCGCGCGTCGCGACCAGCGAGTCGGGCACGATCCCGTAGTCGGTCACGTGGCAGCCGAGCCGCTCGAGCAGCCCGCGCAGCGTGAAGCGGTTCGAGTTGTAGATCGCACCGGGCTTCAGCGGCTCGCCGGGCATCGTCAGTTCGTCGCCGGTGAAGAACACCGCCACGCGAATCCGCCGCGCGACCGACAGTTGCGCGCAGCCGACCGATGCGGCCAGGCCGAGCGCCTGCGGCGTGAGCCGCGTGCCGGCCGGCAGGATCACCGCACCCCGACGGATGTCCGCGCCCTGCGCGGTGATCCATTCGCCGGCCTTCGGCGTGTGGAGGATCTCGACCGCGTCGCCGTCGGCCGACGTCTGCTCCTGCATCACGACGGCGTCGGCGCCCGGCGGCACCGTCGCGCCGGTGAAGATCCGCGCGGCCGTGCCGGCCGCGAGCGGCGCGGCCGGATGGCCGGCCGGAATGCGCTGCGACACCGGCAAGCGTCGATCGCCGTGCAGCAGATCGGCGACGCGCACCGCATAGCCGTCCATCGCGCTCGTATGCATCGGCGGCACGTCGAGCGGCGAGCTCACGTCGGCCGCCAGCACGCGGCCGAGCGCGTCGAGCGTGGCGACGGTTTCGGCGCCGGGCAGCGGCTGCGCGGCATCGAGCAGCGCGGCAAGCGCCTCGGCGGTCGACAGCATCGGCGCGCGCGGCGCCGCGGGATTCGGGTTCGACATCGATGGAATCGGGAATCGTTGGAGTCAGTACGTCATTGTAGCGACGCCGCCACGCGGGCGCGCGATATGGCGGACATGCGAAGACTGTGATCGGCGCGAACGCGCGGATTTGGCACGTGTTTCGCGCCACCTGCGATGCCGCAGGCCAAACGAAACGGCCGGAACCCCGATCCGTTCGACGAATCGGCATTCCGGCCGTCCTGCACGACCGGGCCCGCAGGCCCGGCCGCGCGTCATGCGCCCGTATGGGCGGCGATGAAGTCCTTCACCTGCTGCGCGTCGGCCTTCACGACCTCGAAGCGCTGCGGCAGCGCCTCGAGCCCGTCGAATGCGGCCGGCCGCTCGGCTTCGCGATCGAGCGCTTCGCGAATCGTCTCGCCGAACTTGATCGGCTGCGCCGTCTCGAGCACGACCATCGGCACGCCGGCCTCCAGATGCTCGCGCGCGACCTTCACGCCGTCGGCCGTATGCGTATCGATCATCGTGTCGTAGCGCGAGAACACGTCGCGGATCGTCGCGATACGGTCGGTGTGGCTGCTGCGGCCGGACACGAAACCGAATTCGGCGACGCGCGCGAAATCGCCGCTCGCCGCGAGATCGAAGCCGCCCTTCTCCTCGACGTCGCGGAACAGTTGCATCACGCGGGCCGGATCGCGGCCGAGCAGGTCGAACACGAAGCGCTCGAAGTTCGATGCCTTCGAGATGTCCATGCTCGGGCTGCTCGTGTGATAGGTGTGCTCGGCGCTGCGCACGCGATACGCGCCGGTGCGGAAGAACTCGTCGAGCACGTCGTTCTCGTTGGTCGCGACCACCAGCTTCGCGATCGGCAGCCCCATCATCCGCGCGATGTGGCCCGCGCAGACGTTGCCGAAATTGCCCGACGGCACCGTGAACGATACGCGCTCGTCGTTGGACCGCGTCGCCGCGAAGTAGCCCTTGAAGTAGTACACGACCTGCGCGACGACACGCGCCCAGTTGATCGAGTTGACGGTGCCGATCTTCTGCCGCGCCTTGAACGCATGATCGTTCGACACGGCCTTCACGATGTCCTGGCAATCGTCGAACACGCCTTCGACCGCGAGGTTGAAGATGTTCGGATCCTGCAGGCTGAACATCTGCGCCGTCTGGAACGCGCTCATCTTCTTGTGCGGCGACAGCATGAACACGCGCACGCCGGCCTTGCCGCGCATCGCGTATTCGGCCGCGCTGCCGGTATCGCCCGACGTCGCGCCGAGGATGTTCAGCGTTTCGCCATGCTTGGCGAGCGTGTACTCGAACAGGTTGCCGAGCAACTGCATCGCCATGTCCTTGAACGCGAGCGTCGGGCCGTTCGACAGTTCGAGCAGCGACAGCGCCGCGCCGCTCTCGGTGCCGAGCGTCTTCAGCGGCGTGATGTCGGACGCGTTCTCGCCGTGGCGCGTGTTGCTGTACACGGCGGCCGTATACGTGCGGCGGGTGATCGCGCGCAGGTCGTCGGCCGGCACGTCGTCGCAGAACTTCGACAGGATCTCGAATGCGAGATCCGCGTACGGCAGCGTGCGCCAGCGCGCGAGCTCGTCGGCGGAGACCTTCGGGTATTCGGCCGGCAGATAGAGCCCGCCGTCCTTCGCGAGACCGCCGAGCAGGATGTCGGAGAACGTGTGGCGCTCGCCGATGCCGGCGCCGCGCGTGGAGATGTAGTTCATGTCGTCAGCCTCAGTTCAGCGCTTCCATGCGCAGCTTCGTCACCTTCGACACGACGGTCGCGAGGCTCTCGATTTGTGCGATCGCCGCATTGACGTTCTTCTCGACCGTTTCGTGCGTGATCAGGATGATGTCGGTTTCGCCGTTCGCGCCGTCGATCTGCTCCGATTCCTTCTGCAGCAGCGCGTCGATCGAGATGCCCGATTCGGCGAGGATGCGCGTGATGGCGGCGAGCACGCCGGTCTGGTCGGCGACGCGCAGGCGCAGGTAGTAGCCGCTCGTCACTTCCTCGATCGGCAAAATCGGCGTGTTCGACAGGCTGTCCGGCTGGAACGCGAGGTGCGGCACGCGGTGCTCGGGATCGGCCGTATGCAGGCGCGTGACGTCGACGAGATCCGCGACCACGGCCGACGCTGTCGGCTCCGCGCCCGCACCCTTGCCGTAGTACAGCGTCGTGCCAACCGCATCGCCGTGCACGACGACCGCGTTCATTGCACCCTCGACGTTCGCGAGCAGGCGCTTTTCCGGGATCAGCGTCGGGTGCACGCGCAGCTCGATGCCGTTCGTGGCGCGGCGCGCGATGCCGAGCAGCTTGATCCGGTAACCGAGCTCCTCCGCGTAGCGGATGTCGGTCGCGTCGAGCTTGCTGATGCCTTCGACGTACGCGCGGTCGAACTGCACCGGCACGCCGAACGCGATCGCGCTCATGATCGTCGCCTTGTGCGCGGCGTCGACGCCCTCGATGTCGAAGGTCGGATCGGCTTCCGCATAACCGAGTTCCTGCGCGGCCTTCAGCGCGGTCGCGAAGTCGAGCCCGCGGTCGCGCATTTCCGACAGGATGTAGTTCGTCGTGCCGTTGATGATGCCGGCGATGTACTGGATGCGGTTCGCGGTCAGGCCTTCGCGCAGCGCCTTGATGATCGGGATGCCGCCGGCGACGGCCGCCTCGAACGCGACCATCACGCCTTGCTCGCGCGCGGCTTCGAAGATCTCGGTGCCGTGCACCGCGAGCAGCGCCTTGTTCGCCGTCACGACGTGCTTGCCGTTCGCGATCGCGCGCAGCACGAGCTCGCGCGCGATGCCCGTGCCGCCGATCATCTCGGCGACGATCGCGATCGACGGATCGTCGACGACCGCGTTGAAATCGTCGGTGATCTGCGCGGTGCCGGCGTGAGCGCCGAGCGCGGCCTGCGCCTTGGCCGGGTTGCGCACGGCGATGCGCGCGACCTCGATGCCGCGTCCCGCGCGTCGTTTGATTTCTTCCTGGTTGCGGTGCAACACCGTGAAGGTGCCGCTGCCGACGGTGCCGAAGCCCAACAGGCCAACTTTGATCGGTTCCATGCTGCGTGTGATCGATGAGTAAGAAGTAGTGAGTTCCGTGCGGCCCCTGCCCGCTCAGACCGAATGGCGCTTGCGGTAGCCGTCGAGAAAGCGTGCGATCCGGTTGATCGAATCGGCCAGGTCGTCGAGGTTCGGCAGGAAGACCACGCGGAAGTGGTCCGGCGCCGCCCAGTTGAAACCCGTGCCCTGCACGAGCAGCACGCGTTCCTCGAGCAGCAGGTCGAGAATGAACTGCTGGTCGTTCTGGATCGGGTAGAGCTTCGGGTCGAGGCGCGGAAACATGTACAGCGCGGCCTGCGGTTTCACGCAGGTCACGCCCGGGATCGACGTCAGCATGTCGTACGCGAGTTCGCGCTGCTTGTACAGGCGCCCGCTCGGCACGATCAGCTCGTTGATGCTCTGGTAGCCGCCGAGCGCCGTCTGGATTGCGAACTGGCCGGGCACGTTCGCGCACAGGCGCATCGACGACAGGATGCCGAGCCCTTCGAGGTAGTCCTTCGCGCGCCGGCGGTTGTCGCCGCCGAGGCCCGACACGGCCATCCAGCCCGCGCGATAGCCGCACGACCGATAGCTCTTCGACAGGCTGTTGAACGTGACGGTGATCACGTCCTCCGACAACGCACCCAACGCGGTGTGCTCGAGGCCGTCGTAGACGATCTTGTCGTAGACCTCGTCGGCGAACACGATCAGCCCGTGCTGGCGCGCGATCTCGAGCAGCTCGAGCAGCAATTCGTCGGAATAAAGCGCGCCGGTCGGATTGTTCGGGTTGATCACGACGATCGCCTTCGTGTTCGGCGTGATCTTGCTGCGGATGTCGTCGAGATCGGGCATCCACGCGTTCTGCTCGTCGCACACGTAGTGCACGGGCGTGCCGCCCGACAGGCTCACGGCCGCCGTCCACAGCGGGTAGTCGGGCGCGGGCAGCAACACTTCGTCGCCGTCGTTCAGCAGCGCCTGGGTCGCCATCACGATCAGCTCGGACGCGCCGTTGCCGATGTAGATGTCGTCGAGGCCGACGCCGACGACGCCCTTTTCCTGCGTGTAGTGCATCACGGCCTTGCGCGCCGAGAACACGCCCTTCGAGTCCGAATAGCCGGACGACGCCGGCAGGTTGCGGATCATGTCCTGGATGATCTCGTCCGGCGCGTCGAACCCGAACGGCGCGAGGTTGCCGATGTTCAGCTTGATGATGCGGTGGCCTTCTTCCTCGAGGCGCTTCGCGTGCTCGAGCACCGGGCCACGGATGTCGTAGCAGACGTTGAGCAGCTTGTTCGACTTCTGAATCGGTTTCACGACGACACGGTTCCTGGGTTGGCCTTGCGGCCGGGGGACGGGATCAAAACTGGAAAGCGGCCGGTCTGTGCGCGCTGTCTAGGCTGGGAAAAAGCGGCGGTCGGACGCGGCTTGTGGCGGCGCACGACGCGAGTGGCGCCCGCGGGCGACCAAAAAGTTATAATTTAGCGGATTTTGGCCGACTTTCGCAATGCACCATAGCCGTGCCGGGCCCGCGCCGTCGGGCGTCCGCGCGTGCCCGAGGGCGCGAAACCGGCCGGCCGGGCCGGTACGGCCCTGCCAACCCATTCCTACGGAACCGCGGAATACCGATTTGAAACTGCACCAGGACACGAGCGGCGCGCTCAACACCGTCACCGGCTACGGCCCCGATTATGTCGACGTCAACCTCGAACGCCATGAAACGAGCGTCATCGTGCTGCCCGGCGCGCCGGTCCAGACCTGGCCCGTGTCGTCGTTCGACGCGCTCGCGCCCGAGCATTTCGCGATGCTGCTCGACCCGACGCCCGAGCTCGTGATCTTCGGCAGCGGCGCGCGGCTGCGCTTCCCGCATCCGCGGCTCGTCGCGGCGCTCACCGCGAAGCGGATCGGCGTCGAAACGATGGATTTCCAGGCCGCCTGCCGCACCTACAACATCCTGATGGCCGAGGGCCGCAAAGTCGCCGCCGCGCTCTTAATTGAACGTTAACCCCCGATGCGGTAAAAATCGGGCCGGCGCAGCGGGTCGATCCCCCGATCGCCCCGGCCAGGCCGCCCGGCCCCGGCGCATCCGCCGGCGGCCCGTCACAACAACCAAACAGGCTGAAAACCCATGAACGATACGCCGTCGAGGCTACCGCTCAATCGCATCACGCTCGTCCTCCTGCTCGTCGCGCTCACGATCGTCTGGTTCGCGCCGCTCGGGCTGCGCCACTTGATCCCAAGCGACGAAGGCCGCTATGCGGAAATGGCGCGCGAGATGTTCGTCACCGGCGACTGGATCACGCCGCGCTACAACGGCTACAAGTACTTCGAGAAGCCGCCGCTGCAAACCTGGCTGAACGCGCTGACGTTCGCGTGGTTCGGCATCGGCGAGTGGCAGGCGCGTCTGTATACCGCGGTGGCGAGCTTCGCCGGCGTGCTGCTCGTCGGCTACACCGGCGCGCGCCTGTTCAACCCGCTGTCGGGCTTCCTCGCGGCCGTCGTGCTCGCCAGCTCGCCGTACTGGAACCTGATGGGCCACTTCAACGCGCTCGACATGGGGCTCGCGTTCTGGATGGCGCTGTCGCTCTGCTCGCTGCTGCTCGCGCAACGGCCCGGGCTGCGCCCGAGCGCGGTGCGCGGCTGGATGTGGGCGTGCTGGGCCGCGATGGCGTTCGCGGTGCTGTCCAAGGGCCTCGTCGGCCTGATCCTGCCCGGCGCCGTGCTCGTGCTGTATACGCTGATCGCGCGCGACTGGGCATTGTGGAAGCGCCTGTACCTGGTCAGCGGCCTCGTGATCTTCTTCGCGATCGTCATGCCGTGGTTCGTGCTCGTCCAGCAGCGCAACCCCGAATTCTTCAACTTCTTCTTCATCGTCCAGCAGTTCCGCCGGTACCTGACCCCGGAACAGAACCGCCCGGGCCCGCTGTACTACTTCGTGCCCGTGCTGCTGGTCGGCTTCCTGCCGTGGCTGTCGGTCGCGTGGCAGAGCATCCGTCATGCGCTGCGCATGCCGCGCCAGCCGAACGGCTTCTCGCCGATGCTCGTGCTGCTGATCTGGAGCGCGTTCATCTTCCTGTTCTTCAGCGCGTCGCATTCGAAGCTGATCTCGTACGTGCTGCCGGTCGCACCGGCGCTCGCGCTGATTATCGGCGCGTACCTGCCGCTGATGACGGCCGAGCGCTTCCGTCGCCATCTGCTCGGCTACCTCGTGTTCTTCGTCGCCGCGGCGTTCGGGATCATCTTCCTCGCTTATCAAGGCGACGCCCGCACGCCGAACGCGCTGTACCGCGCTTTCCAGATGTGGCTGTACGCCGGTCTCGCGGTCTCGGCCGCGCTGACGCTCGCGGCCGCGTGGCTGAACCGCCGCGCGGGCGTGACCGCCGCGCTCGCCGCGTTCGGCGCCGCGTGGCTCGCGTTCGGGACGATCGGCGGCACCGGGCACGACGAGTTCGGCCGCTACAGCTCGGGCGCGCTGCTCGCGCCGGCCGTGCGCGCCGAACTGGCGAAACTGCCGCCCGACACGCCGTTCTACTCGGTCGAGATGCTCGATCACACGTTCCCGTTCTACATGGGCCACACGACGATCATGGTGCAGCGCCAGGACGAGCTCGCGTTCGGGATCTCGGTCGAGCCGAACAAGTGGATTCCGACCGTCGGCGAATGGATCACGCGCTGGAAGCAGGACGCCCATGCGCTCGCGATCATGGCGCCCGGCCAGTACGACGCGCTGGTCAAGGAAGGCGTGCCGATGCGCGTGATCGCGCGCGACAACCGCCGCGTGATCGTCGAGAAACCGCAATCGTAAGGACGCCCCCGCATGAATCCCGTTTCGTTCGTCTGCATCGTCACCGGCGTGATGCTCAACGCCTGTGCGCAACTTCTGCTGAAAGCCGGCGTCAACGCCGTTGGACACTTCGAATTCAGCCGTGCGAACATCATCCCGGTCGGGCTCAAGATCGCGACCCAACTGCCGATCATCGGCGGCCTCGGCTGCTACGTGCTGAGCGTCGTCGTGTGGATCGTCGGGCTGTCGCGGGTCGACGTGTCGATCGCGTACCCGATGCTGTCGCTCGGCTACGTCGTCAATGCGTTCGCGGCGTGGTACCTGTTCGGCGAGGTGTTGTCGGTCCAGCGGCTCGTCGGCATCGGCATCATCCTGATCGGCGTGCTCGTGCTCGCGCGCAGTTGAGCACGGCCCGCCGCGTTAAGCGTCCGCCTACAAAAAATCACGGTACGAATCCGCCAACCGGTGTTTAATGCCGGTTTCGGACGGATCGCCCGACCCTTTTATTACACGCCATTACAGGCCAAACGCGTTCATGAGCCAGACTACCGCTCCGTTTCTGCCGTTCACCCGCCCCGAGATCGATGAGGAAACCATCCAGGGCGTCGTCGACGTGCTGCGCTCGGGCTGGATCACCACCGGCCCGCAGTGCCAGAAATTCGAGGCCGCGCTGTCCGAGTACTGCGGCGGCCGTCCGGTCCGCGCATTCAATTCGGGCACCTGCACGCTCGAGATCGGCCTGCGCATCGCGGGCGTCGGGCCCGGCGACGAGGTGATCACGACGCCGGCGTCGTGGGTCTCGACCAGCAACGTGATCATCGAAACGGGTGCGACGCCCGTGTTCGCCGACATCGATCCCGTCACGCGCAACATCGACCTCGACAAGCTCGAACAGGCGATCACGCCGCGCACGAAGGCGATCATCCCCGTGTTCCTGTCCGGCTTGCCGGTCGACATGGATCGCCTGTACGCGATCGCCCGCGCGCACAAGCTGCGCGTGATCGAGGACGCCGCGCAGGCGTTCGGCTCGACGTGGCGCGGCAAGCGCATCGGCGCGATCGGCGACCTCGTGTCGTTCAGCTTCCACGCGAACAAGAACCTGACGACGATCGAAGGCGGCGCGCTCGTGCTGAACGACGAGGACGAAGCCGTGCTCGCGCAGAAGTACCGGTTGCAGGGCATCACGCGCACCGGCTTCGACGGGATGGACTGCGACGTGCTCGGCGGCAAGTACAACCTGACCGACGTGGCCGCGCGTGTCGGCCTCGGCCAGTTGCCGCACATCGAGCGCTTCACCGCGCAGCGCCGCGCACTCGCCCGCGCGTATTTCGCCGCGTTCGACGGCGGCACGGCCGTGAAGCTCGGCATCGGCCTGCCGGTCGCCGAATTCGAGCACGGCAACTGGCACATGTTCCTGGTCACGCTGCCGCTCGAGCGGCTGTCGATCTCGCGCGCCGAGTTCATGGCGCAGATGAAGGAACGCGGCATCAGCACGGGCATCCACTACCCGGCGATCCATCTTTTCACGCTGTACCGTGCGCGCGGTTTCAAGGAGGGCATGTTCCCCCACGCCGAACGGTACGGCGCGTCGACCGTCACGCTGCCGCTGTTTACGCAGATGACGGAAGGCGACGTGCGTCGCGTGGTCGACGCCGTCAATCAGATTTGCGAACAATACGGAAAATAAGCGTACATGAGTCACCTTGAAGCACGCGCCGGGCACTCGGGCGCCGCGCACCTGGACGCCGGCCGGCCCGAAGTATCGGTCATCATCCCCGTGTACAACGAGGAAGACGGCCTCGCCGCGCTGTTCGCGCGGCTGTATCCGGCGCTCGACGCACTCGACGCGTCGTACGAAGTGATCCTGATCAACGACGGCAGCCGCGACCGCTCGGCCGCGATGCTCGCCGATCAGTTCCACGTCCGGCCCGACACGACGCGCGTGGTGCTGCTCAACGGCAATTACGGCCAGCACATGGCGATCCTCGCCGGCTTCGCGCAATCGCGCGGCGAGATCGTCGTCACGCTCGACGCCGACCTGCAGAACCCACCCGAGGAAATCGGCAAGCTGATCGCGAAGATGCGCGAGGGCCACGACTACGTCGGCTCGATCCGCAAGCAGCGCCAGGACAGCCTGTGGCGACGCAAGGCGTCGCAGATGATGAACCGGCTGCGCGAGCGTATCACGCGCATCAAGATGACCGACCAGGGCTGCATGCTGCGCGCGTACAGCCGCCGCATCATCGACACGATCAACGTGTGCGGCGAGGTCAACACGTTCATCCCCGCGCTCGCGTACACGTTCGCGCAGAACCCGACCGAAATCGAGGTCGCGCACGAGGAACGCTTCGCGGGCGAATCGAAGTATTCGCTGTACAGCCTGATCCGGCTGAACTTCGACCTGGTGACGGGCTTCTCGGTCGTGCCGTTGCAGTGGCTGTCGTTCATCGGCGTGATCCTGTCGCTCGGCTCCGCCGCGCTGTTCGCGCTGCTGCTCGTGCGCCGCTTCATCGTCGGCGCGGAAGTGCAAGGCGTGTTCACGCTGTTCGCGATCACGTTCTTCCTGCTCGGCGTGATCATCTTCGCGCTCGGCCTGCTCGGCGAATACGTCGGCCGCATCTACCAGCAGGTGCGCGCGCGGCCGCGCTACCTGATCCAGGCCGTGCTCGAGCAGCACGACGGCGTGCCGCCGGTGCCGGCCGCCGCGCACCGCCCGGGAGCCGCGCAATGAAGCCGCGCGCGGTCGTCTTCGCGTATCACAACGTCGGCGTGCGGTGCCTGCAGGTGCTGCTCGCGCGCGGCGTCGACGTCGCGCTGGTCGTCACGCACGAGGACAATCCGAACGAGAACATCTGGTTCGGCAGCGTCGCGTCCGTCGCGGCCGAACACGGCATTCCGGTCGTCACGCCGGCCGATCCCGCCGATCCGGCGCTGCGCCGCGCGGTGTCCGACGCGCGGCCCGATTTCATCTTCTCGTTCTACTATCGGCACATGCTGCCGGTGGACCTGCTCGCGATCGCGCCGCGCGGCGCGTACAACATGCATGGTTCGCTGCTGCCGAAATACCGGGGTCGGGTACCGACCAACTGGGCCGTGCTGAACGGCGAGACCGAAACCGGCGCGACGCTGCACGAGATGGCCGCCAAGCCCGACGCGGGCGGGATCCTCGCGCAGACCGCGGTGCCGATCCTGCCGGACGATACGGCCGCGCAGGTATTCGACAAGGTCACGGTAGCCGCCGAGCAAACGCTGTGGCGCGTGCTGCCCGCGCTGCTCGCGGGCGAGGCGCCGCACCTGCCGAACGATCTCGCGACCGGCAGCTACTACGGCGGGCGCAAGCCGGAGGACGGCCGCGTCGACTGGTCGAAACCGGCCGCGCAGGTCTACAACCTGGTGCGCGCGGTCGCCCCCCCGTATCCGGGTGCATTCACGGACGTCGGCGGCGCGCGCTTCGTGATCGCGCGCGCGCGCCTTGCGGCGCCCGGCAGCGCGGCGGCGACGGCCGCGGCAGATTTGCCGCCCGGCCTGCACGTAAGCGATAATGCGCTATTCGGCGTCTGCGGCGACAGCCGCGCCCTATCCATTCTCGAGCTGTGGCAGCAGCGCGACGGCGGCGAAACCGTCGTGACGCCCGCGGAATTCGCGCAGTTCATTCATTCTTCCCGTCATTCATGAAAGCAAAAAAAGTCCTGATCCTGGGTGTGAACGGCTTCATCGGCCATCACCTGTCGAAGCGCATTCTTGAAACCACCGATTGGGAAGTGTTCGGCATGGACATGCAGACCGACCGGCTGGGCGACCTCGTCAACCACGAGCGGATGCATTTCTTCGAAGGCGACATCACGATCAACAAGGAGTGGGTCGAGTATCACGTGAAGAAGTGCGACGTGATCCTGCCGCTCGTCGCAATCGCGACGCCCGCGACCTACGTCCAGCAGCCGCTGCGCGTGTTCGAACTCGACTTCGAGGCGAACCTGCCGATCGTGCGTTCGGCCGTCAAGTACGGCAAGCACCTCGTGTTCCCGTCGACCTCCGAGGTCTACGGCATGTGCTCGGACGAGCAGTTCGACCCGGATGCGTCGGCGCTCACCTACGGCCCGATCAACAAGCCGCGCTGGATCTATGCGTGCTCGAAGCAGCTGATGGATCGCGTGATCTGGGGCTACGGGATGGAAGGCCTGAACTTCACGCTGTTCCGTCCGTTCAACTGGATCGGCCCGGGCCTCGACTCGATCTACACGCCGAAGGAAGGCAGCTCGCGCGTGGTCACGCAGTTCCTCGGCCACATCGTGCGCGGCGAGAACATCAGCCTCGTCGACGGCGGCTCGCAGAAGCGCGCGTTCACCGATATCGGCGACGGCATCAGCGCGCTGATGAAGATCATCGAGAACAAGGGCGGCGTCGCGTCGGGCAAGATCTACAACATCGGGAATCCGAAGAACAACTTCTCGGTTCGCGAGCTCGCGCACAAGATGCTCGAACTGGCCGCGGAATTCCCCGAGTACGCCGAGTCGGCCAAGCAGGTGAAGCTCGTCGAAACGACGTCCGGCGCCTACTACGGCAACGGCTATCAGGACGTGCAGAACCGCGTGCCGAAGATCGACAACACGATGCAGGAGCTCGGCTGGGCGCCGCAGGCGACGTTCGACGACGCGCTGCGCAACATCTTCGAAGCGTACCGCGGCCACGTCGCCGACGCGCGCGCGCTCGTCGAACAGCAAGGCTGATCGGGACGCTCGCTTGGCTCGTATCGTCCTCAAGATCGACGTCGACACGCTGCGCGGCACGCGCGAAGGCGTGCCGAACCTCGCGCGCATCTTCGACCGCTTCAATGCCCGCGCGACCTTCCTCTTCAGCCTCGGCCCCGATCACACGGGCTGGGCGCTGCGGCGCGTGTTCCGCCCGGGCTTCCTGAAGAAGGTGTCGCGTACGTCGGTGGTCGAGCACTACGGCGTGAAGCAGCTGATGTACGGCGTGCTGCTGCCCGGCCCCGACATCGGCCGCCGCGCGATCGCCGACATGCGCGCGATTCACGAGGCCGGCTTCGAATGCGGGATCCACACGTGGGATCACGTCTACTGGCAGGACAACGTGCGCGTACGCGATCGCGACTGGACCGCGCGTGAAATGCAGAAGAGTCACGCGCGCTTCGTCGAGATCTTCGGCGCGCCGCCCGTCACGCACGGCGCGGCGGGCTGGCAGATGAACGACGCCGCGTTCGAGCAGATCGACGCGTGGGGGATGCGCTACGCGTCCGACGGTCGCGGCCACTCGCCGTACCTGCCCGTGGTCGGCGGTCGCACGCTGTCGCACGTGCAGATGCCGACCACGCTGCCGACGCTCGACGAAGTGCTCGGCGTCGACGGCGTCGACACGCACAACGTCGCCGCGCACCTCCTCAAGTTCACCGAAACCAATCCGCACGACCAGGTGTTCACGCTGCACGCGGAACTGGAAGGCCAGAAGCTCGCGCCCGTATTCGAGCAACTGCTCGCCGGCTGGCGTGCGCAAGGCCACACGTTTGCGACGATGGGCGACTACCATGCAACGCTGGACCGCGACTCGCTGCCATCGTACCCTGTCGCGTGGGGCGAAATCCCCGGCCGCTCCGGTGAACTGATCGTCCAGCCCGACTGAGTTCGCGCGCGAGCCGGCGTCGCCGCCGCGCCCTTGCGACGCCCCGCCGAACCGCGCCGCCGCAGCGGCGCTCTTCCATAACAACAGGAGAAACACGTGTCCGTCGAAGTTGACCGTCAAGTTCCCGATTTCACCGCACCGGCCACGGGCGGCGACATTTCGCTGTCCGACCTGAAGGGCAAGAAGCTCGTGCTGTACTTCTATCCGAAGGACAACACGCCGGGCTGCACGACCGAAGGGCTGCAGTTCCGCGATCTCTATCCGAAGTTCAAGAAGGCCGGTGCGGAAGTCATCGGCGTGTCGCGCGACAGCCTGCGCTCGCATGACAATTTCAAGGCCAAGCTCGAGCTGCCGTTCCCGCTGATCTCCGATGCCGACGAAGCGCTGTGCGCGTTGTTCGATGTCATCAAGATGAAGAAAATGTATGGCAAGGAAGTGCGCGGAATCGAGCGCTCGACGTTCCTGATCGACGCCGACGGCGTGCTTCGCCAGGCATGGCGCGGCATCAAGGTACCGGGTCACGTGGACGACGTGCTAAAGGCTGTACAAGCGCTTTGAGGCGCGTTATATTGGGCCGCAATGAATGCCAGTTCGCCCCATATTTCTCGTAGCTGCGCCGGTGCCCGTTGCAATGCTTGCCGGCACCTGACGCGCATCACGACGGCATCAGCCGAGCCGCATGTCCCTGTCGACGGGGCAGCGGCTTTTTTTATGGAACGCGCGCCGGCCCTCCCCGGTCCGGCCCTTACCGCATCGAGGAGCTGATCGACACTTAGGCGAACCGGCTAGACGAAATTCCTGTGCGCCACCGCGCGCAAACTGCATGCGTCTACGTCACGCAGGATGCGATCAGCGGCGCACTTCATGCGACACGATTCCTCCCGAGGGACACCATGCCTTTGCCTACTCCCCCCAGCAAGCTCGGCAGCCTGCTGCCGCCCGACGAATACAAGGCGAAAGCGCGGCCCGCGAAAGCCGCGAAGAAATCCGCCGAAGGGGACGCATCCACAGCCGGTGACTATGGTTCGGCCAGCGTGGCCCCACCGATGATCGAAGCCGCGAACACGGCCGCGCCGTTGCGCGCCGTCGCGTCTTCGGTGTCCGGCGCCGCGAGCGCACCCGCACGCGGCCGCAAGACCAAGCAGACGGCCGCCTTGCTGCAGCCGCTGCCGGCGCCCGTCGAGCCCGCGGCGCCGGTCGTCGCACGCAACGACAAGCCGGCCGCCGGCAAACCGGCGGCCGCGCCCGCGCGCGACGCCGGCGCCGCGACGAAGTCGCGCGGCCGCAAACCCGCCGAAGCCGAACTGCAGAAACTGTTCGTGCTCGACACCAACGTGCTGATGCACGACCCGAGCAGCCTCTTCCGCTTCGAGGAACACGACGTCTATCTGCCGATGATGACGCTCGAGGAACTCGACAACCACAAGAAGGGGATGTCCGAAGTCGCGCGCAATGCACGCCAGGTCAGCCGCACGCTCGACGCGCTCGTCGCCGACGGCGGCCCGATCTCGGCCGGCATTCCGCTGTCGCGCCTCGGCAGCCGCGACGCGCTCGGCCGCCTGTACTTCCAGACGAAGCTCGCCGACATCGCCCCCGTCGAAGGCCTGCCCGAAGGCAAGGCCGACAACCAGATCCTCGGCGTCGTGCGCGCGCTGCAGCGCGACCGCCCCGATCGCCAGGTCGTGCTGGTGTCGAAAGACATCAACATGCGGATCAAGGCGCACGCGCTCGGCCTGCCCGCGGAAGACTACTTCAACGACCAGGTGCTCGAGGATTCGGATCTCCTGTACAACGGCGTGCGCGAGCTGCCGCAGGACTTCTGGACCAAGCACGCGAAGGGCATGGAGAGCTGGCAGGACACGAAGACGGGTACCACGTACTACCGCGTGACGGGCCCGCTCGTCGCGTCGATGCTCGTCAACGAGTTCGTCTATCTGGAGCCGCAGAACGGCGAGCCGACGTTCCACGCGATCGTCCGCGAGCTGAACGGCAAGACGGCGCTGCTGCAGACTTTGCGCGACTACAGCCACCACAAGAACAACGTGTGGGGCATCACCGCGCGCAACCGCGAGCAGAACTTCGCGCTGAACCTGCTGATGAACCCCGAGATCGACTTCGTCACGCTGCTCGGCCAGGCCGGCACCGGCAAGACGCTCGTCGCGCTCGCGGCCGGCCTCGCGCAGGTGCTCGACGACAAGCGCTACAACGAGATCATCGTGACGCGCGCGACCGTGCCCGTCGGCGAGGACATCGGTTTCCTGCCCGGTACCGAGGAAGAGAAGATGCAGCCGTGGATGGGCGCATTCGACGACAACCTCGAAGTGCTGCAGAAGACCGACGATGCGGCCGGCGAATGGGGGCGCGCCGCGACGCAGGAGCTGATCCGTTCGCGCCTCAAAGTGAAGAGCATGAACTTCATGCGCGGCCGCACGTTCGTCGACAAGTACCTGATCATCGACGAGGCGCAGAACCTGACGCCGAAGCAGATGAAGACGCTCGTCACGCGCGCGGGCCCCGGCACGAAGATCGTCTGCCTCGGCAACATCGCGCAGATCGACACGCCGTACCTGACCGAAGGCAGCTCGGGCCTGACCTACGTCGTCGACCGCTTCAAGGGCTGGGGCCACAGCGGCCACGTGACCCTCGCGCGCGGCGAACGCTCGCGGCTCGCCGACTACGCGTCGGACATCCTGTAACGCGCAGGTCGGCCGATCGGCCGGCTTTCGACGCCACGCGGCGCTCCGTTTTTTGGAGCGCCGTTTTTTATTTAGGGTCGAAGATATAAGTAATGCTTCGTCACGCGACCATGCAGTTTACGCGCGAAACTTCAAGTAAATTCTCAAGAATGGTTGCTTAAGCCCCGCCGGTGCGTCTACCATCGGGTCTGTCTGTCGTCATACGATTCGCGAGCGCGCCGCGCTCGCCCGCCTTGCCATGCTTCGAATCTGGGTTCCCGTCGCCGTCGTCTCCCTGCTTGCGGCCTGTTCCAGCGTGCCGCCGCAGTCGGCATCGCGTTCCGCTTCGGGCATGAAGATCACGACGCCGCGTGCATTCCCCGCGCCCGCCAATTTCCCGAAATTCGTCGACCACAGCGTCGGTCAGGAAGAAATCTCGATCCAGGCGATGAGCCTCGTCGGCGTCCCGTATCGTTGGGGCGGCAACACGCCGGCGAGCGGCTTCGACTGCAGCGGGCTCGTCCGCTACGTGATCGGCCGCGCGGCCGACGTGAACCTGCCGCGCACGACCGCCGACATGAGCGGCCGCGGCGTGGCGATCGAACCCGACGAGATCGCGCCGGGCGACCTGATCTTCTTCAATACGACCGGGCGTCCGCATTCGCACGTCGGCATCTATGTGGGCAAGCTGCGCTTCGTGAACGCGCCCTCGAGCGGCGGCACCGTGCGGCTCGACTATCTGACCAATCCATACTGGGCGAAGCGCTTCGACGGCATTCGTCGCGTCGCGCCGCCGCGCTCGGCCCCGACGCCGTTCGATGCGCCGACCTACGAAGCCAAGCGCGACGAGCCGCGCAATGCCCCGGCGGTCGCGGCCGCTCCCGTGGTCGTGACGGCTGCCGCCGCGCCGCGGCAGCCCGCGTATGCGCCGCCGCAAACGAGAGCGACGCAGGCGCCGGCCGCCCCGACCACGCCGGTCGTGACGGCCGCCGCAGTTGCACCGGCGGCACCGGTCGCCGATCCGTACGAACCTCCGCCGCCGCGGATGCAGGCGGCGCAGCAGCAAGCCACGTCGGCGAATGACGCGATGCCCGCGATGACGGCCAATGCCGCACCGGCCACCCCGGCGGAAGTCGGCACGCAGATCCCGACGACCGCGCTGACGGCCGCCCAGGCCGCCGCCTTCGATGCCGAACCGCCGCCCGCCATCGCGTCGACGCCCCCACGCGGTATCGAGCCCGCGCCCGTGCAGGTGTGGCGAGCATCGACGCAATCCGCGCCCATCAGCCCGCGCACCGGTACGGCAGACGATCCGATCGCGCGGTTTGCGAACGGCAGTTATTGAGCGATTGCCCGACTCCGCGCGTCAACGACGTTGACGGCATCTGCCGCCCCCGCCTCGTCGCCGCTCTCTTGCGCCGCCCCCAAAAGAAAATGCGCCGCAGCCTTTCGGCTTGCGGCGCATTTCATGTCGATCCGGCCGTGTCGGCGCTCAGAAGATCTGGCGTCCGAGCCACCATCCGCCAGCCGCGAACAACGCGGCCGCCGGCAGCGTCAGCACCCACGCCCACACGATGTTGCCGGCGACGCCCCAGCGCACGGCCGACAGCTTCTGCGTCGCGCCGACACCGACGATCGCGCCGGTAATCGTGTGCGTGGTCGACACGGGAATGCCGAGGAACGACGCGATGAACAGCGTGATCGCGCCGCCGCTTTCCGCGCAAAAACCGCCGACCGGCTTGAGCTTCGTGATCTTCTGGCCCATCGTGCGCACGATGCGCCAGCCGCCGAACAGCGTGCCGAGGCCCATCGACAGGTAGCACGCGCCGATCACCCAGGCCGGCGGCGCATCGGCGCTCGCCGACGCGTAACCGCTCGCGATCAGCAGCATCCAGATGATACCGATCGTCTTCTGTGCGTCGTTGCCGCCGTGACCCAGGCTGTACAGCCCGGCCGACAGCAGTTGCAGCCGGCGGAAGCGCCGGTCGACCTTGCTGGGCGCGGTACGGAAATACAGCCACGACACGCCGAGCATGAACAGCGACCCGAGGATGAAACCGAGCAGCGGCGAAATGAAGATGAACGCGATCGTCTTCAGCAGCCCGTCGATGTTCAGCGCGCTCCAGCCGGACTTCGCGAGCGCCGCGCCGACGAGGCCGCCGATCAGCGCGTGCGACGAGCTCGACGGAATCCCGTAGTACCACGTGATCACGTTCCAGCCGATCGCGCCGACCAGCGCGCCGAACACGACGTAATGGTCGACGATCTCGGGGTCGATCGTGCCTTTACCGACGGTCTGCGCGACTTTCAGGTGGAAGATGAAGTACGCGATCACGTTGAACGCGGCCGCGAACACCACGGCCTGCTGGGGTTTCAGCACGCCGGTCGACACGACGGTGGCGATCGAGTTCGCCGCGTCGTGAAAGCCGTTCATGAAGTCGAATACGAGCGCGACGAGCACCAGCGTCGCGACCATCCATAGGGCGAGTTGTATCGAATGCATCGTGGTCCGCTCAGGCGTTTTCCAGCACGATGCCTTCGATGATGTTCGCGACGTCCTCGCACTTGTCGGTGATCTCCTCGAGCAGCTCGTAGATCGCCTTCAGCTTGATGAGCGTCTTCACGTCGTCTTCCTCGCGGAACAGCTTCGACATCGCCGCGCGCAGCACGCGATCGGCCTCCGACTCCCAGCGGTCGATTTCCTCGCACTGCTTGAGGATCTGTGCCGACTGCTTCATGTCGGACAGCAAGCCGACGGCCTGCTGCACGTGTTGGGCCGACTGCGTGACGATGTGCGCGAGCTGGCTCGCCTCGGACGTGACGGACTGCACGTCGTACAGCGACACGGCCGTCGCGACGTCTTCCATCAGGTCGAGGATGTCGTCCATCGTCGTGATCAGCTTGTGGATCTCGTCGCGATCGAGCGGCGTGATGAAGGTCTTGTGCAGCAGATCGATCGCCTCGTGTGTGAGCTTGTCGGCGGCCTTCTCGGCGATTTGCACGTTTTGCTTGTGAATCTCGGCGTCGGCGAGATTGTCGATCAGCAGTTCGAGCTCGCGGCCACCGGAAACGATGTGCTTCGCGTGCGCGTTGAAGAGTTCAAAGAACTTGCCCTCGGTGGGCATGAATCGACCGAACATGGGATTCCTGAGAGATTGTCAAACTACTGTCACGAAAACGGGCGACATTGTACCGTTTCCGGTCGCGACGCGACGTGCGCATATGCGCACGCCGGGATTGGATACAACATTTGGCGAAATAGGTGTTTACAACCGGCTTCACTCGCCGTAGAAGGTTTGCGCCCCGGCAAAGTTGTCGAACTTCGTGTATTGCCCCAGGAACGTGAGCCGAACGGGCCCGATCGGGCCGTTACGCTGCTTGCCGATGATGATTTCGGCCGTCCCCTTGTCTGGGCTGTCGGGATTGTAGACTTCATCGCGATAGATGAACAGGATCACGTCCGCATCCTGTTCGATTGCGCCCGATTCGCGCAAATCCGACATCACCGGACGCTTGTTCGGGCGCTGTTCGAGGCCGCGGTTCAGCTGCGACAGCGCGATCACCGGCACGTCGAGCTCCTTCGCGAGACTCTTCAACGAGCGCGAAATCTCCGAGATTTCCGTCGCGCGGTTCTCGCCCTGCGACGAACCCGACATCAGCTGCAGGTAGTCGACGATGATCAGGCCGAGCTTGCCGCACTGCCGCGCAAGGCGCCGCGCGCGCGAGCGCAATTCCATCGGGTTCAGGCCGCCCGTCTCGTCGATGAAGAGCTGCGCCTCGCTCATCTTCTGCACCGCGTGCGTCAGTTTCGGCCAGTCCTCGTCCGTCAGGCGGCCGGTTCGCATCCGGTGCTGGTCGAGCCGGCCGATCGAGCCGAGCATACGCATCACGAGCTGGGTGCCCGGCATTTCCATCGAGAACACCGCGACCGGCAACCCGTACTCGACCGCGACATATTCGCCGATGTTCATCGAAAATGCGGTCTTACCCATCGACGGTCTGCCGGCCACGATGATCAGTTCGCCGCCGTGCATCCCCGACGTCATCCGGTCGAGATCGACGAAGCCGGTCGGCGTGCCGGTGACGTCGCTCGGATTCGCGGTGTGGTACAGCGTGTCGATGCGCTCGACCACCTGCGTGAGCAGCGGGCCGATCTCGAGGAAGCCCTGGTTGCCGCGCGCGCCCTCTTCGGCGATCGAGAACACCTTCGATTCGGCTTCGTCGAGCAGTTGGCGGACTTCCTTGCCCTGCGGATTGAAGGCGTCGGCCGAGATTTCGTCGGCGACCGACACCAGCCGGCGCAGCACCGCGCGGTCGCGCACGATTTCCGCGTAGCGGCGGATGTTCGCCGCGCTCGGCGTGTTCTGCGCAAGGGCGTTCAGATACGCGAGCCCGCCGACGTCGTCGGCCTTGCCGGACGTGGTCAGCGCTTCGTACACGGTCACGACGTCGGCCGGGCGCGTCGCCGCGATCAGCCGGCCGATGTGCTCGTAGATGATCCGATGGTCGTAGCGGTAGAAATCGCCCTGCGACAGGAAGTCGGCAATCCGGTCCCATGCCGCGTTGTCGAGCAACAGGCCGCCGAGCACCGACTGTTCGGCTTCGACCGAATGCGGCGGGACTTTCAGCGATTCGATTTGGGGATCTTGCGGCGCGTTCATGGGTTGGGATTATCGCGAATAGATGACGGCAGCGCTACCACCGCTTGCCGGCGAGCAGGCAATAAAAAAGGCAGGCCCCGGTTGCCCGGGCGCCTGCCCTTGTCCGGACGGCGGAAGCCGCCCGGCAAGCTTGCATACGCTTACGCGTGGTCGCCGATCACGTTGATCGTGACGTCGACGACGACGTCCGTGTGCAGCGCAACCTGGACGTTGTGCTCGCCGATCATCTTCAGCGGGCCTTCCGGCATGCGCACTTGCAGCTTTTCGACTTCGTAGCCTGCCTTCTTCAGCAGTTCCGCGACGTCGCCGTTCGTGACCGAGCCGAACAGACGGCCGTCGACGCCCGACTTCTGCGTGATTTCGAACGTCTGGCCGTTCAGCTTCTCGCCGACTGCCTGCGATGCCGCCAGCTTTTCAGCGGCGATCTTTTCGAGTTCAGCGCGGCGCACTTCGAATTCGGCGATCGCTTCCTTCGTTGCACGGCGAGCCTTGCGGTTCGGGATCAGGAAGTTGCGAGCGTAACCGTCCTTGACCTTGACGATATCGCCGAGGTTACCCAGATTGGCGACTTTTTCCAACAGAATGATTTGCATTCGAATTCTCCTTATTGCGTCGCCTGATTACGCCTTGTGCTGATCGGTGTACGGCAGCAGCGCGAGGAAACGCGCACGCTTGATGGCCGTATCCAGCTGACGCTGATAGTGCGCCTTCGTACCCGTCAGACGAGCCGGCGTGATCTTGCCGTTTTCGCCGATGAAGTCCTTCAGCGTTTCCGTGTCCTTGTAGTCGATCTGCTCGACGCCGGCAGCCGTGAAACGGCAGAACTTCTTGCGCTTGAAGAGCGGGTTTTGTTGCTGACGACGCTTGTCGAATTTCTTACCAGTCGGGCGGGGCATGATTTCAGTCCTTTCCAATGTCCTGCAATGCTGTGATGTGAAACACCAAGGTTCTCGCGTTGCGGCTTTTCTTGGCCAGGAAGCCCGTGAACAGCGTTTCGACGCCCATTTCACGACTTTCCAGCTTGCCGCTCGCCTCACCGGCCGCCACCGCCTCGATCGTCATTTCGACCTGGCGGGGAATGCCTGCTTCGACGACTTCCGTGCGGTGATGCAATGTGGCGCTTGCGATCGGAACACCTGCCGGCGTGTATCGCACCGGTGCGCGTTCGACGACGCTCGCCGTCAATTGCAACCTGTTCACGTGAGTGGCGCGCTCCTTGATGGCTTAATGCGTGACGAACTTAAGCCTGCGCTTCGGCCGGCTGAGCTGCAGCCGCCTTCTTGGCTTCTTCGCGCTGAACTTCCTTCATCATCGGCGACGGGCCGGTTTCGGCCTTCTTCATCTTGACGATGAGGTGGCGCAGCACGGCGTCGTTGAACTTGAACGCGTGTTCGAGTTCGTCGAGCGTCGTCTGGTCGCACTCGATGTTCATGCAGACGTAGTGAGCCTTCGCGAGTTTCTCGATCATGTAGGCCAGTTGGCGACGGCCCCAGTCTTCGACGCGGTGGATCTGGCCGCCGTGCGACGTGATCGTGGTCTTGTAACGCTCGATCATCGCGGGCACTTGCTCGCTTTGATCGGGGTGCACGATGAATACGATTTCGTAATGACGCATTACACACTCCTTGTGGATTAAAGCCACCCGGGCGTCTGAACCGGTGTGGCAAGTGAGAAGCCGAAGATTCTAACCCGGTTACGGGGCGCATGCAAGGCCAATCGACGATTGGCAAACGGATTCGGCCGTGTTTTCAAAGACTTGAACAGGTATGCCGGCGCAAATGCCATCGGTTCGCGCGTTATCGCGCCGGGGTCGGAACAGCCATGCGCCGGCCCCGCCGCCGGCGCGGTCATTCGCCGTGCGTGCCGGCAAGTCGCGCGTCGAGCGCCGTCCGGAACGCCGCGAGCGCCGACGGCTCGGCGTCGGTCACGGCCCACCACGTCATCCCGGCCGCGCTCCAGCGGTCGAGCGCATAGCCCTGCGACACCGTCGCATACGGGGCAGCCGGCCGCTCCCCGGCCGGCTGCACGTAGACGTCGACCACGTGCTGCCGGTGGCGATAGACGAGCACCGCGACGCGGCGACGCCCGACGTAGTCGAGCCGGCCGCCGACCAGCGCGAAGCCGCTCGCCGCAAGATCCTCGACCGGCGGCGCATAGTCGAGCCGGCCGTTGAACCACGGCTTGACCGTGTGCCGGTCGGTCGAGATCACGTCGATGTCGCGCGCCGACAGGTCGGCCCGCACGTGGCTCGCGACGAGCTCGTCGACCGTTCGGTCGGTATCGGCATGGCGGGCGGACCATGCCATTGCGCCCGCCGCCGCGAGCGCCACCAGCAACGCGACGCCCCAGCCGAGGCCCGGCAACGCGGCCACGCGGGGCCCGGCACCGGTCGATACCGGTCGTGCCGCGCCACCGCGCCCGGGCAGCCACGAGAACCGGTCGCGCCCGCGCGGCCGCCGCGGCGGCGACCGGGGCTCAGGCCGCGGCTCGGCCCGCGACGGCTCGTGGGCATGCGCGTCGGCCGCCGCCGGCAGGCTCGCGAGGATGCTCGCCCGCAGCGCGTCCGGCGCGCGGTGATAATCGGCCTGCCGTACGGCCTGCACCAGCGCGACGATCCGCGCACGTTCGCGGCGGCACGCATCGCACCCGTCGACATGCTGCTGGACCCGCAACGCATCGGGCGCCGACAGCTCGCGGTCGACGTCCGCGTCCAGCAACGCTCGCGCTTCGTTACAGTCCATCGATAGCCTCCGATGCGGTTCCGCCTGCCGGCGCACGGCCCGGCCGGCCTTCGGTCGCCGGCGCAGACGCGCCGCCCAGCAACGCGGCGAGCTTGCGCCGGCCGCGCGCGAGCCGCGACATCACCGTGCCGACCGGCACGTCCGCGATCGCCGCGATCTCGCGGTAGCTCAGGTCCTCCATCTCGCGCAGCACGAGCACCTCGCGGTATTCGGGCGGCAGCTGCGCGAGCGCCGCATTCACGAGCCGCACGTTCTCGCCGCGCAGCAGGTGCGCCAGCGGATCCTCCGTGGCCGGCTGCCAGTCGTCGGGCACGTCGGCGTCGTCGAGCGTGTCGGGCAGCGCGACCTCGTGCGCATGCGTGCGCCGCCGCCACTCCGTGTACCAGGTGTGGCGCACGATCGTCAGCAGCCACGGCCGCGCGTTGTCGCCGCGACACGAATCGACGAAGCGCAGCGCGCGCATGCACGCGTCCTGGACGACGTCGTCCGCATCGCCGGCGCTGCCGCTCAGCCAGCGCGCGAGGTTGTACGCGGCGTCGAGATGCGGGAGCACGAGCGCGCGAAACCGCTCGCCGCGCGCGATCGCATCGTCCGCCGCTCGTTCATCGACCGCCTGTCCGGCTTGCCCCACATGGCCTCCCTGGTCCCGGCGGCCGACGCCGCGCCCGTTCCGCGCACGGCGCCCGGACAGACCGGCAACGTGCGCGCTCGATGACCTTACCGCCGCTGCGTCGAGTTTATTCCCGCACCGTGCACACGAAGCGTAAAAAATCGCCGGACGGCCGCACGGGCTGCCCCGTCACGGCGTGGTGCTCCAGTAGCCGGGGCGCGCGTACGCGGCGCGCAGGTAGTCGATGAAATAGCGCACGCGCGCCGGCACGTAGCGTTGCTGCGGGTAGACCGCGAGGATGTCGTAGTCGGGCAGCGCATATTCGTCGAGCACGGTCTCGAGTTCGCCCGTTTCGAGCTGCGCGGCGATTTCCCACGTCGAGCGCCAGCCGAGCCCGAGCCCTTCGGCCACCCAGCGGTGCAGCAGCTCGCCGTCGTTGCAGTCGAGATTGCCGGTCACGCGCATCGTCGCGATCTTGCCGTGGCGCTGGAAATACCAGCCGCGGTTCTGGCCGCCCTGCAGGTTGAACGCGAGACAGTTGTGCTTCAGCAGGTCGTCGAGCGACTTCGGCCGGCCGTGCTTGCGGAAATACCCGGGCGTGCCGCACACCACGCGCCGGTTCGACGCGAGCTTCACCGCGACGAAGTTCGGATCGACCGCGCCGCCGATCCGGATCGACAGGTCATAGCCCTCGCGCACGAGATCGACGACGCGGTCGGTCAGGTTGAACGACAGCTGCATCTCCGGCTTGTCGGCCAGAAAGCCGGGCGCGTGCGGTGCGACGTGCTTGCGGCCGAACGCGGCCGGCGCCGACACGATCAGGTGGCCGCTCACCGCGCGCCGCCCGGCGGCCAGTTCGTTCTCGGCCTGATCCCATTCGCTGAGCAGCCCGCGGCAGCGCTCGAGGAACGCGGCCCCCTCCTCGCTGACGACTAGCCGCCGCGTCGAGCGGTACATCAGCTTCACGCCGAGGCGCTTCTCCAGCGCGTCGATGCGCCGCCCGAGCACCACCGGCGACACGCCCTCCTCGAGCGCCGCCGCCGCGAGGCTGCCGGCATCGGCCACCCGCACGAACGTCTCGATCTGCTTGAAGCGGTCCATCTTCCGTCTCCGTTCCGACTCCGGCGGGAAGCCCCGTCCGGCGGTCATTCCATACTTTTAGTTTCGAAATAAGCGACTTCGGCTGATCTTATCAAACCTTTCCTGCATCCCTAAAGTGTTCCCAACAGACCGATTCGCAAGATCCGCCACATTCAAGGAGACATTCATGGCCAAGATGAGAGCCGTCGACGCAGCCGTACTCGTACTCGAGAAGGAAGGCATCCAGACCGCGTTCGGCGTGCCGGGCGCCGCGATCAACCCGTTCTACTCGGCCATGCGCAAGTCGGGCGGCATCAGCCACGTGCTCGCCCGTCACGTCGAAGGCGCGTCGCACATGGCCGAAGGTTTCACGCGAGCCGCGCCGGGCAACATCGGCGTGTGCATCGGCACGTCGGGCCCCGCCGGCACCGACATGATCACCGGCCTCTACTCCGCGTCGGCCGACTCGATTCCGATCCTCGCGATCACGGGCCAGGCGCCGCGCGCGCGCCTCTACAAGGAAGATTTCCAGGCCGTCGACATCGAATCGATCGCCAAGCCGGTCACCAAGTGGGCCGTGACCGTGCGCGAACCGGCGCTCGTGCCGCGCGTGTTCCAGCAGGCGTTCCACCTGATGCGCTCGGGCCGTCCGGGCCCGGTGCTGGTCGACCTGCCGATCGACGTGCAGCTCGCCGAAATCGAATTCGACATCGACACGTACGAACCGCTGCCGGTCTACAAGCCCGCGGCCACCCGCGCGCAGATCGAGAAGGCGCTCGCAATGCTGAACGACGCGGACAAGCCGCTGATCGTGTCGGGCGGCGGCGTGCTCAACGCGGCGGCCGAAGACCTGCTCGTGCAGTTCGCCGAAACGGTCGGCGTGCCGGTGATCCCGACGCTGATGTCGTGGGGCGCGATTGCCGACGACCACCCGCTGATGGCCGGCATGGTCGGCCTGCAGACGTCGCACCGCTACGGCAACGCGACGATGCTCGCGTCCGACTTCGTGCTCGGCATCGGCAACCGCTGGGCGAACCGTCACACGGGCAGCATCGAGGTCTACACGAAGGGCCGCAAGTTCGTGCACGTCGACATCGAACCGACGCAAATCGGCCGCGTGTTCGGCCCCGACCTCGGCATCGTGTCGGACGCGAAGGCGGCGCTCGAGCTGTTCGTCGCGGTGGCACGGGAATGGAAGACCGCCGGCAAGCTGAAGGATCGCAGCGCGTGGGTCGCGGAATGCCAGGAACGCAAGCGCACGCTGCAGCGCAAGACGCACTTCGACAACGTGCCGGTCAAGCCGCAGCGCGTGTACGAAGAGATGAACAAGGTGTTCGGCCGCGATACCTGCTACGTCAGCACGATCGGCCTGTCGCAGATCGCCGCCGCGCAGTTCCTGCACGTGTTCAAGGCGCGCAACTGGATCAACTGCGGCCAGGCCGGCCCGCTCGGCTGGACGATCCCCGCCGCGCTCGGCGTGCGTGCGGCCGACCCGAGCCGCCCGATCGTCGCGCTGTCCGGCGACTACGACTTCCAGTTCATGATCGAGGAGCTGGCGGCCGGCGCGCAATTCAAGCTGCCGTACGTGCACGTCGTCGTGAACAACTCGTACCTCGGGCTGATCCGCCAGGCGCAGCGCGCGTTCGACATGGACTACTGCGTGCAGCTCGCGTTCGACAACGTGAACGCGCCGGAACTGAACGGGTATGGCGTCGACCACGTGGCCGTCGCGGAAGGCCTCGGCTGCAAGGCGCTGCGCGTGTTCAAGCCGGAAGAAATCGAGCCGGCGCTGCGCCAGGCGCAAACGCTCGCGGAAGAGTTCAGCGTGCCGGTGGTCGTCGAAGTGATCCTCGAGCGCGTGACGAACATCTCGATGGGCACCGAAATCGACGCGATCAACGAATTCGAGGAGCTCGCCGAAAAGGCCGAGCACGCACCGACCGCGATCTCGATGCTCGACTGAACCCGCACGATATTTTGGACTGACCGACCGAAGAGGCTTAGCTCATGCCGAAGTTTGCTGCAAACCTGACCATGCTGTTCAACGAAGTGCCGTTCCTCGACCGCTTCAAGGCGGCCGCGGACGCGGGCTTCGACGCCGTCGAGTTCCTGTTCCCGTATCCGTACGCGAAAGAGGAACTCGCCGAGCGGCTCGATACGCACCGCCTGCGCCTCGTGCTGCACAACCTGCCCGCCGGCAACTGGGATCAGGGCGAGCGCGGCATTGCGTGCCTGCCCGATCGCGTGAGCGAATTCCAGGAAGGCGTCGGCCGTGCGATCGAGTACGCGAAGGCGCTGAAGGTGCCGCAGCTGAACTGCCTCGTCGGCATCCCGTCGGCGAGCACCGCGCGCGACAAGACGTTCGTGACGATCGTCGACAACCTGCGCTTCGCCGCCGACGCGCTGAAGCGCGAAGGCATCCGCCTGCTCGTCGAACCGTGCAACAGCTTCGACATCCCGGGCTTCGCGCTGAACCGCTCGTCCGAAGGGCTCGACGTGATCCGCGCGGTCGGCTCGGACAACCTGTTCCTGCAGTACGACATCTATCACATGCAACGCATGGAAGGCGAACTGGCCGCGACGATCGAACGCAACCTCGCGTCGATCGGCCACGTCCAGCTCGCGGACAACCCGGGCCGCAACGAGCCGGGCACCGGCGAGATCAACTACGCGTTCCTGTTCGCGCTGCTCGACCGGCTCGGCTATGCCGGCTACGTCGGCTGCGAATACAAGCCCCGTACCACCACGACGGAAGGCCTCGGCTGGCTGCAAAGCGTGGCCGGCTGTGCACCGGCCTCGGCGCGTCGCGCCGCCTGAGTCGCGCCCTTCCCGTTTTCAGCCCTATAGGAGACTTTCACATGGCAACCATCGGTTTCATCGGCCTCGGCATCATGGGCGCGCACATGGCGCGCAACCTGCTCAAGGGCGATCATCAGCTCGTCGTGAACGGTGCGTTCCCGATTCCCGACGACCTGCGCGGCAGCGCGAAGGTCGTCGCGAACTCGACCGAAGTCGCGCAGCACGCCGACATCATCATCTCGATGGTGCCGGACACGCCCGACGTGCGCAACGTGCTGTTCGCCGACGACGGCGTCGCGAAGGGCCTGACGGCCGGCAAGCTCGTGATCGACATGAGCTCGATTTCGCCGCTCGACACGCAGGCATTCGCGAAGCAGATCAACGTGCTCGGCTGCGACTACCTCGACGCGCCGGTGTCCGGCGGCGAGGTCGGCGCACGCGAAGCGACG
The DNA here is from genome assembly GCF_001524725.1 of Burkholderia sp. MSMB1072. Lineage (NCBI taxonomy): Bacteria > Pseudomonadati > Pseudomonadota > Betaproteobacteria > Burkholderiales > Burkholderiaceae > Burkholderia > Burkholderia sp. MSMB1072. The sequence goes on along the minus strand of NZ_LOYC01000017.1, from coordinate 274,824 downwards.
CTGACGATCATGGTCGGCGGCCCGGAGAAGGCATTCGAGCGCGCGAAGCCGCTGTTCGAGAAGATGGGCAAGAACATCACGCTCGTCGGCGACAACGGTGCCGGCCAGACCTGCAAGGTCGCGAATCAGATCATCGTCGCACTGAACATCGAGGCGGTCGGCGAAGCGCTGCTGTTCGCCGCACGTTCGGGCGCCGACCCGGAGCGCGTGCGTCAGGCGCTGATGGGCGGCTTCGCCGCGTCGCGCATCCTCGAAGTGCACGGTGCGCGGATGACCAAGCGCACGTTCGATCCGGGCTTCCGCATCGAGCTGCACCAGAAGGACCTGAACCTCGCGCTCGACGGCGCACGCAAGCTCGGCCTCGCGCTGCCGCACACCGCGAGCGCGCAGCAGCTGTTCAGCGTGTGCGCATCGCACGGCGGCAAGGCATGGGATCACTCGGCCCTCGTGCGCGCGCTCGAGATCATGTCGAACTTCGAGATCGGCCAGACGCCGGCCGCGTAACGCGGCTGCCGCAATGCGCGCTTTCGCTGCGATGGCGCAGGCGCGCGACGCATACACGCGACTCGGCCGCGGCCGGTCGCCTCGATGCGCGACGCACGCGCGCATCACGTTGGGGCGCCCCGCCCTGCATCGCCAACGGCATGCGGGACGGGGCGAAAAACGCCGCTCTGGGCTGAGAGCGGCGTGGTGGGGTCCGCAGCGGCACCCGGCGGCGCCGGGGAAGCCTTGGTCGGTCAGACGTCGTCGTCGGGTGTCCGCCTGTCGGATTTCGCGTATTACATTTCTTTACGTTCGAGCGTGCGATTTTTCATGCAATCGTCGCGTTGAACGCCTACACTTTCGCCACGCCTTTCGAGAAAACCGCCGCGCTTGCGCCCGCCCAGGTGGCCGCATCCAGCGCGGTGTTTTTTTCGCCACTTCATGGCGCGTTTTCTTTTCAACCACCTAAGGAGTGCAGCGATGGGTCTTCTTTCGTTTATCAAAGAGGCGGGTGAAAAACTGCTGGGTCATGCCGACGCGCAAGCGGCGGAAGATCCGAATGCCGCGAACCAGACCGCGGCCGACGCAATCAAGAACTACATCAACACGCAAGGTCTCGACACGTCGAATCTGACCGTCGCGTTCGACGGCGCGTCGCGCACCGTGTCGCTGTCGGGCAGCGTGCCCGATCTCGACACGAAGGCGAAGGTCAAGGTCGCGGCCGGCAACGTGCAAGGCGTCGCGGGCGTCAACGACGATGGCCTGCAGCCGGACGATCCGGAAGTCCAGTACCACGACGTGAAGCCGGGCGACACGCTGTCGGCGATCGCGAAGGAAGTGTATGGCGACGCGAACAAGTACCCGGTGATCTTCGAGGCGAACAAGCCGATGCTGTCGAGCCCCGACCGGATCTACCCGGGCCAGAAGCTCGTGATTCCGCCGCAGTCCTGATCGTGCAATCCTGATCGTTCTCGCAGTACCGACGCAAAAATGGCAGGCCACCGGCCTGCCATTTTTTATGCGCGCCGCACGCCGCCCGAGCGGCGGCCATCCGTCACAGCGTATCGAACGCGTGCTGCAGTGCGTCTCGATCCCGAATGCCGTTCGCCAGCGCGAGCATCAGCAGCACGCGCGCCTTGAACGGGTGCAGCGAGCCCGCGCTCACGAAACCGAGCGCATCGTCGCTCGCGGCGCCGTTGCGCATCACGTGACCCGAACCGACGCGCGACGCACGGACCACCGCCACGCCCGCGTTCGCCGCATCGGCGAGCGCCGCCTGCAGCACCGCATGGATCGACCCGTTGCCGGTGCCCGCGACGACGAGTCCGCGCACGCCGGCCGCGACGAGCGCGTCCACGGCCGTGCGCGTCACGCCCGCATAGCTCGCGACGACTTCGACCGGCGGCCAGGTCGCGGCGATCGCCAGTTGCGTGTCGCGCGTGCGCGTGACGCGGCGCGCGAATTCGACGCGGCCGTCCTGCACCCAGCCGAGCGCGCCGAGTTCCGGCGACTGGAACGCGTCGACCGCATAGGTGCTCGTCTTCACGACATCGCGCGCGCCGTGGATCCGGTTGTTGAACGCGACCAGCACGCCCTGCCCGCGCGCGGCCGGATGCGCGGCCACCGTCACCGCGTTCAGCAGGTTCAGCGGGCCGTCGGACGACAGCGCGGTGGCCGGCCGCATCGCGGCCGTCAGCACGACCGGCTTGTCGCCCCGCACGACCAGATGCAGTGCATACGCGGTTTCCTCGAGCGTATCGGTGCCGTGGGTGATCACGATGCCGTCGACGGCCGGGTCGGCCATCAGCGCGTCGATCCGCGCGGCGAGCGTGTTCCACAGCGGCAGCGCGAGATCCTTGCTGTCGATGCTGGCGACCTGTTCCGCGTCGATGCGTGCGACCGACGCGAGTGCCGGCACGGCGTCGACCAGGAAATTGACGCCGAGCGCGCCGGCCTGGTAGCCGGCCGTGCTGGCGGCGTCGGGCGCGGCGCCGGCGATCGTGCCGCCCGTGGCGAGTACGGCGATGCGCGGCAGCGGCGCCGCGAACGAAGGGGATGCGATGTTCGGTGTATTCATGGCCGCGATTGTAATGGCTCCCGGCCGCGAGCCGGCAGGTTCCGGCGCGGCGGCCGGCGATAGCCGGCGCGCATCATGGTTTGTCCCGATCTCCGGGCCGCGCGCGGCGTCAACGGCCATGGCGTCCGCAACGTTATAGGAAGTGCCGTTTTGGTGTTTTCACCTTGATTTGCCATAATCGGAGCGCGCGGTGCGATGTGGCCCTGTCCTCATCGCGTCGTGCTTCGTGACGGCGTCGATCACACGCAATTCACCCCATGGGAGTGTCGAAATGAAAATCCAATCGCTCGTAGCCGCAGTGCTTCTCGGCGGCATGCTGGCTTCCCCCGCGTTCGCGGCGAACAGCCAGCAGGACAAGATGAAGGCCTGTAACACCCAGGCAGCCGGCAAGACGGGCGACGAACGCAAGGCGTTCATGAAGGACTGCCTGTCGGCGAAGCCCGCGAAGGCGATGACGCAGCAGGAAAAGATGAAGGCGTGCAATACGCAGGCCACCGGCAAGAAGGGTGACGATCGCAAGGCGTTCATGAAGAGCTGCCTGAGCAACCAGCCGGCCGCCTGAGTCCCGGCGCTCCCGCCTCGAATGCCGCGCCCCGCTTCGGCGGGCGCGGCATTTTCATTTTCGTTGCACGCGCATCGACGCCCGCACTCCCGTCTTTCCCGCCCCGTCTTTCCCGCCCCGTTTTTCCGGCGGCCGGCCCCGCGCCGCCACGCGGTGCGGCATTTCGCCGCGTTTTCTTCTATGATGGCTGCAACGCGGCCCACCCAAGACCAAGAAGCGCCATCGGGCCGCCCTCGAGACGGACGCGCACGCGCGTCAAACGGAGGCTTGGATGGCATGGAGACAACACCGCTGGTTCCGCCGTTGGCTGATCGTGATCGTGTTCTGGGCGGTGCCCGTCGCGATCGTCGCCGTACGCGAGATCCGCGAGGAAATGGCCTACAACAAGGCGGACCTGCAGCTCGCGCTGACCACGTGGCAGCTCACCGACGCGCAGCAGGCCGCCGGCGCCGCCGCGAAGTGTCACGGGGAGCCTGACGAAGCGCGCGCGGCCGGCTGCCCGGCCGACGTGCTCGCCGCCAACGCGCCGCGCCAGCAGGCGGCTCGCGACGAATACGTGGTACGCCGCAATACGCTCGCAGGCTATCTGTGGCATGCGTTCGTCGGCTACTGGGTCGTCCCGGCCGCGTTCCTGTTCGCGTGCGGCATCGTGATCGCGCTGATCCGCCGCGCGCTTCGCCGCCCGCCGATCGAGCCGCCCGTTCCGCCCGTCACACACTGACGCGGGCGCGCGCTGCAAACGCCGCGCCCTCCCGCCCGATCGTCGCGCGCCCCGCATGCCGACCCGCCCCTCGCGCGTCGGCGCCGCATCGTCCGTTGGCGCGCCGCGACACCCCCACGCGATTTGACGCTTTTTCACGCGGCAACGAAAAGAGGCCGTAATCCGCTGTGATATAACTGCCGACGTGATCCGCTCCTTGAGCGAGACTCACTCCGAACTTCATCCGATGGAGAACAACGATGCAAAAACGGAATCTTGTGCTGAAAGCCGCCGCTGCGCTCATCGTCGGTAGCCTCGCGCTCACCGGTTGCACCACCACCCCGGACAAGCCGGACAACGCCGCGACCAACGCGTCCAAACGCCAGTCGATCGACGCGAGCGTCGACGCCACGCTGTCGCGCATGTACTCCACGGTCAAGGGTTCGCGCGAACTCGTCGCGAAATCGCGCGGCGTGCTGGTCTTCCCCGAAGTGCTCCAGGCCGGCTTCATCGTCGGTGGCCAGTCCGGCAACGGCGCGCTGCGCGTCGGCGGCAGCACGGTCGGCTACTACAACACGTCGTCGCTGTCGGTCGGCCTGCAGGCCGGCGCGCAGTCGAAGGCGATCGTGTTCCTGTTCATGACGCAGCAGGCGCTCGACGAATTCCGCAACTCGGACGGCTGGGCCGCCGGCGCCGGCGCCTCGGTCGCACTCGTGAAGATGGGTGCGAACGGCGCGGTCGATTCCAACACGGCCACCGCACCGGTCCAGGTCGTCGTGCTGACCAACGCCGGCCTGATGGGCGACGTATCGATCAACGGCACGAAGGTCACGAAGCTCAAGATCTGATGTTGACGCCCTGCCCGCGCGGGCCTCGCGCGGGTCATGCACAAACGGCGATGTCCTTGCGGGCATCGCCGTTTTTTTATCCGCCGGCGCGCTGCGCCAACGCGGCCGGTCGATCGGGCCGCTCAGGTCGTCGAATCGATCACCTTGAAGCGCGAGCGCTTCTGCGCGCGGATCACCGACTGGTACACGTCCACGTACTGCTGCGCCATCCGGCGCGACGTGAAGCGCTCCTCGAAGCGCTGCCGCACGCGCGCACGCGGCAGCAGGTGCAGCCGGTTCACGGCGGCCACCGCGCTGATTTCATCCTCGACGATGAAACCCGACACGCCCTCGTCCACCACTTCGGGCACCGCGCCGCGGTTGAACGCGATCACCGGCGTGCCGCACGACATCGCCTCGATCATCACCAGGCCGAACGGTTCCGGCCAGTCGATCGGAAACAGCAGCGCATGCGCGCCCGACAGGAATTCAGCCTTCTCGTGATCGGCGATCTCGCCGACGTATTCGACGTGCGGCAACGCGAAGAGCGGCTTGATCTCGCGGTCGAAGTATTCCTGGTCGGCCGCGTCGATCTTCGCGGCGATCCGGATCGGCAACCCGCACTGGCCGGCAATGCGGATCGCGGTGTCGACGCGTTTTTCCGGCGAGATGCGGCCGAGGAATGCGAGATAGCGCGGCTCGACGGGCTGCGGCATGTACAGCGTCTCGGGCAACCCGTGATAGACGGTCGTCAGCCATTTCGCCTGCGGCAACGGCTGGCGCTGCGAATTGGAAATCGAGATCACCGGGGCCGTGTTGAACGTGTCGAACACCGGTTGCTGCTCGGGCAGGTCGAGGCGGCCGTGCAGCGTCGTCACGTAAGGCGTGTCCTGTCGGTTGAAGACCGAGAACGAGTAGTAGTCCATGTGGAAATGGAGCACGTCGAAATCCTTCGCGCGGCGCGCGACCGTCTCCATCAGCAGCATGTGCGGCGCAACCCGGTCGCGGATCGACGAATCGAGTCGCAGCGCGCGCGGCCACACGGGCTCGAGCTTCGCCCGCGTCGTCGAATCGCCGCTCGCGAACAGCGTCACATCGTGGCCGAGCTCGACGAGCGCCTCGGTGATGTAGGACACGACGCGCTCCGTGCCGCCGTACAGCTTCGGCGGCACGGATTCGGTCAGCGGGGCGATCTGGGCAATTCTCATGGTCCACGTCTCCTGTGTCCTGTCCGTTGCGGTACGGCCGGCGGGGCCGCGCTTGCGCGCGCGTCCCGCCTCCATGCCGCGCCGGCCGGCGTGGCACCAGCCGGATATCCCATTATTATTCGCGATCCCGATGAGCGGAACCGCCGGTCTTTCATTTTTTGGGGGTTGTTACAGACCGGATACATTCCGCAGAGCGGGCCCGGCCGCCTCGCATCGAGCCCGTTCGGGGCCGATCCGATGCCTTCGCGCGCCGATCGCGACCCAACGCACGCCATCAGGCCGTCAGCGCGACGGCCACTTCCACGCCGGCAGGTCGCGCGAGTCGGCATCGACGAGCGCGGTCGCGCCGAGCTGCTTGTCGAGCACCAGCGATTCGCAGCCGGCCTCGCGCTCGAGCGTCGCGATGAGCCGCGCCGCGTGCGACACGACCAGCACCTGCGAATGCCGCGCGGCCTGCGCGATCAGCCGGCCGAGCGCCGGCAGCAGATCGGGATGCAGGCTCGTCTCGGGTTCGTTCAGCACCATCAGCGCCGGCGGCCGCGGCGTCAGCAGCGCGGCCGCGAGCAGCAGGTAGCGCAGCGTGCCGTCGGACAACTCGGCCGCCGCCAGCGGCCGCAGCAGCCCCGGCTGGCGCATCAGCACGTCGAAACGGCCGCGGCCGCCCGGATTGTCGATCTCGACCGACGCGCCGGGAAACGCGTCGTCGATCGCCGCGTCGAGCGCCGCCGCATCGCCGATTTCGCGGATCGTCTGCAGCGCGGCGGCCAGGTCGGCCCCGTCGTCCGCGAGCACCGGCGTATGGGTGCCGATGTGCGACTGGCGCGCCGGTGCCCGCGCATCGGTCCGGAAATGGTCGTAGAAGCGCCACGAGCGGATCCGCTCGCGCACCGCGATCATCTCGGGCGCGCCGGTCGGATCGGCGAACTCGGTCATCATGCTATCGAAGCTCGCGACCGGTTGCGGAATCGTCCGCCAGTCGCCCGACGCGGTACGCACGCGAATCTGCGCGCCCTGCCGGTCGACCAGCAGCGTGGACGGGCGCGGCAACGCGCCGCCCCAGATGCATTCGCGCTTGATCACCGGATCGAGCGCGAACTGCGAGCTGCTCGGCAGCGGCAGGCCGAGATCGATCGAATAGCCGAAATCGTCGCACGCAAAGCCGAGCTTCAGGCTCACCGGCCCGTTGCGCACGGTGCCCGTCACCGGCACCTCGCCGGCCAGCATCGCGCGCGAGAAGCGCTCGGGCCCGGCCCACAACGTCGACGGCAAGCCGCCCTCGCGCGCGAGCGACGGGATCACGCGGCCCTGCGCGGTGTCGGCGAGCAGCCTCAGCGCGCGGTACACGCTCGACTTGCCGCTGCCGTTCGGCCCCGTGACGACGTTGAGCGCCGCGAGCGGCACGATGAGCTCGCGCAGCGAGCGGTAATTGGCGATGGCGAGCGTCTTCAGCGCGGTCATGGGAATGGGCGATGGGGCATGGCAGGCCGGCGCCGGGCCGCGTTCAGCGGCCGTCGACGGCCTGCGGGTCGGCCGCGGTGTTGGCCGCCGTGCTGGCGGCAGGCGAGCGCGCGTGCGGCCGTTCGGGATTCGGCGCATCGGGCGCGGATTCGTGCGGATACAGCTCCATCCGGCTGCGCGGCAGGCATTGCGGATAGCGGTTCTGCAGATAGGCGATCAGCCCTTCGCGCACGCGGCAGCGCAGATCCCAGCACGACGACGAGTCGGCCGCGCTGACGAGCGCACGCAGTTGCATCGTGCGCTCCGTCGCGTCGGTCACCTGCAGCACCTGCACGCGGCCGTCCCATTCCGGCGCGGCGTGGACGAGCCGCGCGAGTTCCTCGCGCAGCGGCGCGAGCGGCGTGCGGTAATCGACCGACAGGTAAACGGTACCGATGATCTCCGCGCTACTGCGCGTCCAGTTCGTGAACGGGTTCTCGATGATCCACTGCAGCGGCACGACGAGACGCCGCTGGTCCCACAGCCGCACCGACACGAACGAGCCGGTGATTTCCTCGATGCGCCCCCACTCGCCCTGGATCACGACCACGTCGTCGAGCCGGATCGGCTGCGTGAGCGCGATCTGCAACCCGGCAATCAGGTTGCCGAGCACCGGCCGCGCGGCGATACCGGCGACCAGCCCTGCCACACCGGCCGACGCCAGCAGGCTCGCGCCGATCTGGCGCACGTTCGGGAACGTCATCAGCGCGGCGCCGGTGCCGATGATCACGATCAGCACCATCACGGTCCGCACGAGCACCTTGGCCTGCGTATGGACGCGCCGCGCCTGGAGGTTGTCGGCCGTATCGATCGGATGGGCCTGGATGATCGCGTCGCCGACGCCGGCCGCGAGCCGCACCAGCAGCCACGTGAGCGACACGATGGAGCCGACGGCGGCCGCGGTGCGCATGCCGCGCACGAACGACATGCCGTCGTCCGCCTGGAGCCACAGGAATTCGAGCGCCAGCAGCGCCAGCACGACGAGCGACGGCTTGTCGATGTAGCGCAGGATCGCGCTCATCAGCGGATACGGCTGCGCGACGCGCTTGACGATGCGTGCGCCGAGGCGGTGCATGACCGTGACGACCAGTATGACGATGACCGACACGCCCAGCGTGCCGAGCCACGAATGCAACGGCGCATCGGCGATGCGCTGCAGTTCCTCGATTGAAATCATCGGCGCCCTCGAGTGATGAAGCGCACAGGCTTCGTCCTGGATGCGTCGGCGACGTCCGGGCCACGCACGCGCCCGGACACGGCGTCAGATCAGCTGCCGCTCCTGCAGGGAAACGCCTTGCCGAGACCGAGCGACACCGCAGTGCTCGCGTTGTAGTCGGCCAGCTTCGGATTTTCCGCGATGTACTTGCGCACCGCGTCCGTCATCTGTTGCGCCCGGATGTCGGGCGGCAGGCAGAAGTACTGACCGACGCGCGGCCCCGTGGTGCCGCCGATCGCATCGATCGTGTTGTAGACGCCGTCGGCGGCGCCTTCGATATAGGCCGCGCACGACGCCCGCGACTTGACGTCCGTCTTCGCGCACAGCCGGTCGAGATCCGCGCCCGTGAAAGCCGCCGCCGACAACGGCACGGCAAACGCCGCGGCACAAAACATTGCGCGCAACATGGTGTTCCTTATGTCAATGCGGCGGGGGACCGCCTGCTGCGTTGGCCGGTGCGGCGCCGGATGCCCTGTTCCGGCCGGAAGGCGGCCGGGCGGACAGGCGCCGCCGCACCAAAAACCGTTATTTTGCACTCTTTTGAGCATCTGCCGGCGTCGCCGCACCGATACGCGTCGTCCGCTTGCTCAGGATCTCGATCGCGTCCGGCGCGTTGTAGTGCTTCGCGAACTCGAGCGCGGTGATGCCGAGCTGGTTCTTCACCTGCGGATCGGCGCCCTGGTCGAGCAGCAGCGTGACCGTCGACGCATGGTTGCCGCGCGCGGCCATCATCAGCGGCGTCGTGCCGTTCGGCGATGCGGTGTCGATGTACGCGTCGTGGTCGAGCAGCACCTTGACGACCGCGTCGTGGCCGTTGGTCGCCGCGTAGTGCAGCGGCGCCCAGCCCTTCTTGCTGACTTCCGCGCCCTTGTCGATCAGCAGCTTGACGAGGTCGAGGTCGCCGTTCAGCGACGCGAGCATCAGCGCGTTTTCGCCGGCCTTGTCTTCCTTCTCGAGATCGACGTTGGGCGTCGTGGCGATCGCCGCGGCGACCTTGTCGGATTTCTCGCGTGCGGCGATCACGAGGATCGGGTCGCCGTTCGGCGCGAGCGTGTTCGGATCGAGCTTGCCGCTCTTGAGCTGCTTGCCGATATCGGCGATGTCGTCGAACTTGACGGCCTTGACGATCGCGTCGAGCGACTCGGCATGCGCGCCGGCGGCGGCGAACAGCCCGCTCGCGACGAATGCGGCCGCAACGAGTGCGCGTTTGGGCAGGTGGTTGGTCGGCTTCGTCATTGTTGTGGGCTCCTTCCCTGGGTTGTCGGCTGCGCGCCCGTCGTTAGCGGGCGATCTTGAACAGCCGGAAAAAGTTCTGCGTCGTCGCATCGGCGAGCACCTCGACGGCGATCCCGCGTTCGGATGCGATAAAGCGTCCGACATGGCTGACGTACGCAGGTTCATTCGGCTTGCCGCGATACGGCACCGGCGCGAGGTACGGCGAGTCGGTCTCGATCAGCAGCCGGTCGAGCGGCACGCGCCGCGCGACGTCCTGCACGTCGGTCGCGCTCTTGAACGTGACGATACCCGACAGCGAGATATGGAAGTTCTGCGCGAGCGCCTGCTCGGCGACCGGCCACGGCTCGGTGAAGCAGTGCATCACGCCGCCCGGCACGTCCGCGCGTTCCTCGGCCATGATTCGCAGCGTGTCTTCCGACGACGCGCGCGTGTGGACGATCAGCGGCTTCATCGTCGCGGTCGCCGCGCGGATGTGCGTGCGAAAGCGTTCGCGCTGCCATTCCATGTCGGCGATCGAGCGGCCTTCGAGGCGGTAGTAGTCGAGGCCGGTCTCGCCGATCGCGACGACCTTCGGGTGCGCGGCCAGCTCGACGAACTCCGCGAGCGTCGGCTCGCGCGCATCCTCGTGATCGGGATGCACGCCGACCGATGCGTACACGTTGTCGTGCGCTTCGGCGATCGCGAGCACGTCGGGCAGCGTCTCGAAATCGACCGACACGCACAGTGCGTGCGTGACGTCGTGCTCGCGCATGTTCTCGAGAACGGCCGGCAGACGATCGGCCAGGCCCTTGAAATTGATGTGGCAGTGAGAGTCGACGAACATCGTGTTTCCTGAATACGTGAGACGAGCGCTCATGCGCCCGCCGGCATGCGGCACCGGGCGACGTGGGCGGACCGGCCGGCCATGCTCGCGCCCGCGCGTGATCCGTTCATCGTTTCGCAACCCATCGGAAACAATGCCGGATCAAGCAAATATTTCCCGATATCCGAGAAACAATTCCTCGAATACGAGCCGTGCGTTGAGCGGATGGTTCTCGACCGTCCGCTGCCGCGTCACGGCTTTCATGAAGCGCGCGAATGCGTTCGCGTCGACCGCTTCCGCGCAGCGCGCCAGGGCCGCCGCATGCATCGGGAAGTAGCGCGGCGCACCGGCCATCCGCTGGGCGAGCAGATCGTACAGCCAGCGCTGCAGCCAGCCGAGCACCAGCGGCACCGGCAGCTTCTGCAGCGTCTCGCCGCACGCGAACGGATCGCAGGCCGCACCGGCGGCCAGTTGCCCGAGCGTGTAGTCGCGCAGCGGACGGTTCTCGTCGCTCGCGAGCGCCAGCGCGGCGAGCGGCGCGCCGCCGGCTTCGGCGAGCAGCGCGCTGGCGTGGTCGACACCCTGCGCCGCGAGCCACGCGGCGGCGGCCTCCGGCGCCGGCACGGTCATCGGCCACTGGCGGCAGCGGCTGATGATCGTCGGCAACAAGCGGTCGATGCGCGCCGACACGAGCAGGAACACGACGCCGGGCGGCGGTTCCTCCAGCGTTTTCAGCAGCGCGTTCGACGCGGCGACATTGAGCGCTTCGGCCGGATACAGCACGACGACGCGTGCGCCGCCGCGGTGCGAACCCACCCCGCAGAAGTCGAGCAGCGCGCGCACCTGCTCGATCTTGATTTCCTTGCTCGGCGCCCGCGTCTTCTTGCCGCCTTCGTCCGCGTCGGCCGGCTTCGCGTCGTCCGCCGCACCCGGCGCCTCGCCCGCCAGCGCCTCGGGCAGCACGATCCGGTAGTCCGGATGGTTGCCCTGCGAGAACCAATTGCAGGCCGCGCAGGCGCCGCACGGCTCGCCGTTCGGCTGCGGCGATTCGCACAGGAAACCCTGTGCGAGATGCTGCGCGAACTGCAGCTTGCCGATCCCGGCCTGACCGTGCAGCAGCAGCGCATGCGGCCATTGCGCGCGCAGTTGCTGCAGGCGGTTCCAGTCGTCGGTTTGCCACGGATAGATCATGGGGGGCGTTCCTTGCGGGTTACAGCGCGGCGAGCACGCGTTCGAGCTGCTGGCGGATCTCGGGAATCGATCGCGTCGCGTCGACGACCGCGAAGCGATGCGGCGCCTCTTCCGCGCGCCGCAGGTATTCGGCGCGTGTGCGGGTAAAGAACGCGTCGGACTCGCTTTCGAACTTGTCCGGCATGCGCGCGGCGCCGCGACGCTCGCTCGCGACCTGCGGCGCGACGTCGAACAGCACCGTGAGGTCGGGCTGGAAACCGCCCTGCACCCAGCGCTCGAGCGTCTCGAGCTTGTCGCGCGGCAGCCCGCGGCCGCCGCCCTGGTACGCAAAGGTCGCGTCGGTGAAGCGATCCGACACGACCCAGTCGCCGCGCGCGAGCGCCGGCTCGATCACGAGCGCGAGGTGCTCGCGACGCGCGGCGAACATCAGCAGCGCTTCCGTCTCGAGATCCATCGGCTGGTTCAGCAGGATCTCGCGCAGTTTCTCGCCGAGCTGCGTGCCGCCCGGCTCGCGGGTGACGACGACCTGCCGGCCGGCCGCGGCCAGCCGGTCCTGGAGGCGTTCGCAGAACCATGACAGGTGGGTGGTCTTCCCCGCCCCGTCGATGCCTTCGAACGTGATGAATTTACCGCTCGCCATTATTGACCTCGTATGTACTTGTCCACGGCCTTGTTGTGGTCGCCGAGCGTGTCCGAGAACACGCTCGTGCCGTCGCCCTTAGCGACGAAATAGAGCGCGCTCGTCGGGGCCGGATTGATCGCCGCCTGCAGCGCGGCGACACCCGGCAACGCGATCGGCGTGGGCGGCAGCCCGCGTCGGGTGTAGGTATTGTAAGGAGTGTCGGCCTGCAGGTCGCGCTTGCGCAGACGGCCGTCGTACGCGTCGCCGAGCCCGTAGATCACCGACGGATCGGTCTGCAGCGGCATGCCGATGCGCAGCCGGTTCGCGAACACGGCCGCGACGAACGCGCGGTCGGCCGCATGGCCGGTTTCCTTCTCGACGATCGACGCGATCGTCAGCATTTCGTAAGGCGTCTTGTACGGCAGCCCCGGCGTGCGCGCGGCCCATGCCTCGTCGACGCGCGTCTGCATCAGGCGGTATGCGCGCCGGTAGATGTTCAGGTCGCTCGTGCCCTTGTCGAACAGGTAGGTATCGGGAAAGAACAGCCCCTCGCCGCTGCCGCGCTGCACCGCGCTGTCCGATGCGCCGATCGCGCGCAACAGCTCGGCGTCGCTCATGCCGGCCGTCGAATGCGCCAGATCGGGGTTCGCGTCGAGCTCCGCGCGCATCCGCTTGAAGGTCCAGCCCTCGATGACCGTCGCGACGTACTCGTTCACGTCGCCGCGCGCGATCTTCTGCAGCACGTCGTACGGCGTGATGCCGGTCTTGAATTCGTAGTTGCCCGATTTGAGCCGGCTCGACAGCCCGAGCACGCGCGTCATCGCGACGAAGGCGAGCGGCTCGACCGGCACGCCGCCGCGCTTGAGCTGTGACGCGACGCTCTTCACGCTGCTGCGCGGCTTGATCGTGACGTCGAGCGATGCCGAACCCAGCGACAGCGGCCGGGTCGCCCAGTAATACCCGCCGCCCGCGCCGGCAGCGGCCACAACGACGGCCAGCGCCACGATCGTCGCGGCGCATTTCTTCAGTAGGGACATGGAAACGTGACTCAGGTAAGACCCATATAATACTTGCTCGCCTCCGTCAAAGTCAGGGTTGACTGTTCCCTCATTCCATGAGCACACCGTTCGCTTCACCGGCTGCCCAGGCCGCATCTGCCTCGCTCCCCGTTTTCCCCCGCCCGTCCGCCGCCGATTTCGACGCGCCGGGCGCCTGCATGCCGCTGCCGCAGTTCGGCGTGATCGACGTGGCCGGCGACGACGCCGCGACGTTCCTGCACAGCCAGCTCACCAACGACATCGAGCATCTCGATGCCGGCAGCGCGCGGCTGTCCGGGTACTGCTCGCCGAAGGGCCGCCTGCTCGCGTCGTTCCTCGCGTGGCGGGCCGGCCACGGCGTGCGCCTGCTCGTGTCGAAGGACGTGCAACCGGCCGTGCAGAAGCGGCTGTCGATGTTCGTGCTGCGTGCGAAGGCGAAGCTGACGGACGCGAGCGACACGCTCGCGGTGGCCGGCTTCGTCGGCGACGTGCGCGCCGCGCTGTCGGGCATCTTCGATGCGCTGCCCGACGGCGTGCACGTGAAGGTCGACGGCCCGGCCGGCGCGCTGATCCGCGTGCCCGATGCGGCCGGCCGCAAGCGCTATCTGTGGATCGGCCCGCGCGCCGAAGTCGATGCGCGCGTCGCCGCGCTGGCCGGCACGCTGCCCGTCGTGTCGCCCGCCGTGTGGGACTGGCTCGACGTTCGCGCGGGCGAGCCGCGCATCACGCAGCCGGCTGTCGAGCAGTTCGTCCCGCAGATGGTCAACTTCGACGTGATCGGTGCCGTTAACTTCAGGAAAGGGTGCTACCCGGGCCAGGAAGTGGTGGCGCGCAGCCAGTACCGCGGCACGATCAAGCGCCGCACCGCGCTCGCGCACGTCGCCGGCGAGACCGATACCGTGCATGCCGGCGTCGAGCTGTTCCACAGCGACGACCCGGGCCAGCCGTGCGGGATGATCGTCAATGCGGCGGCCGCGCCGGCGGGCGGCGTCGACGCGCTGGTCGAGATCAAGCTCGCCGCACTCGACAGCGGCACGGTGCACCTCGGTTCGGCCGGCGGCCCGGCGCTCGCGTTCGATGCGCTGCCGTACGCGTGGCCGACCGAAGCGTGATGCACTGACAACCCGTTCGCGGGCCGGCTCGCGAGTCGCAGCCGGCGCACGACGTTTCCTGCGAGAGATTCGCCCGATGTGCCTGATTGCCTTCGACTGGCAGCCCGATGCCGCCGCCGGTCCCGTCTTTACCCTCGCCGCCAATCGCGACGAATTCTTTCGCCGGACCAGCGCGCCGCTCTCGTGGTGGGAGGACGTGCCGGGCGTACTGGCCGGTCGCGATCTCGAAGCGGGCGGCACGTGGCTCGGCGTATCGCGCGACGGCCGCTTCGCCGCGCTGACCAACTACCGTGCGCCGTTCGACATTCGCGCGGGCGCGCCGACCCGCGGCAAGCTGGTATCCGACTTTCTCGGCGGCTCGTCGGTCGCCCCGCTCGACTATCTCGAGCAACTTGCCGAACATGCGGCCGTGTACAACGGCTTCAACCTGCTGGTCGGCGACTGGCGCCGGCGCGAACTCGCATGGTTCTGCAACCGCGCGCCCGAGGGCGAAAGCCGTGTCGCCGCGCCCGTCGCGATCGCGCCGGGCGTGCATGCGCTGTCGAATGCGCGGCTCGACACGCCCTGGCCGAAAGTGGTGCGCAAGCGCGCGGAGCTCGGCACGCTGCTCACCGACAACCCGACCCCGTCGCTCGACGAGCTGATCGCGCTGATGCGCGACCCGCACGTCGCCGCC
Organism: Burkholderia sp. MSMB1072; assembly: GCF_001524725.1. Classification (NCBI taxonomy): domain Bacteria; kingdom Pseudomonadati; phylum Pseudomonadota; class Betaproteobacteria; order Burkholderiales; family Burkholderiaceae; genus Burkholderia; species Burkholderia sp. MSMB1072. The sequence goes on along the minus strand of NZ_LOYC01000017.1, from coordinate 259,578 downwards.
GACGACGCACTGCCGCACACGGGCATTCCGATCGAGCGCGAGCGCGCGCTGTCGGCCGCGTTCATCGAAACGCCCGAATACGGCACGCGCGGCACCACGGCGCTGCGCGTCACGATGAAGGAAGGCGTGCGGCTGACGGTCGAGGTCAAGGAGCGCAGCGACGACGACGGCTCGCACCGGACCGTCCGCCCGGGCGCGTTCGAGCGCGCGTTCACGTTCGATATCGACACGACGCGGCGCTGAACGCACGCGTTGCGCGCTACGGCGCGCGCGCCATCTCGACGTGCGGCACGCCGGCTTCGACGAACGGCTCGCCGACCGTCGCGAAACCGTGCCGCAGATAGAACGACACCGCCGAATCCTGGGCGTACAGCCGCACGACGGCTTCGCCGCGGCGCCGTGCGGCGTCCAGCAGCGCATTCAGCACGGCCGATCCGACACCCTGCCCGCGCATGTCGGCCAGCACCGCGACGCGGCCGATCGTGCCGGACGGCAGCAACCGCCCCGTCGCGATCGCCCGGCGCAGCCCGGTCGCCGCATCGGTCCGGTACGCGACCGCATGCAGCGACAACGGATCGTCGTCGTCGAGTTCCCATTCCGGCGGAATCTGCTGCTCCCGCACGAACACCGCGTCTCGGATTCGCGCAGCGTCGCCGCCCAGCACCGTCCAGTCGCCCGTTTCCACCACGCCCGCGCCGTTCGTCATCGCAGCTCTCCCGCGGCCTGCACGCCGTCGCGCGCTCGCCGTCAAACTTCGTCGAATGCAGCCTTCAGCGCCGCGACCGCATCGGCATGCGCGGCCCGCACCTCCGGCACGTAGCCGCCCATCTTGAAGAATTCGTGGATCATCCCCGGATAGCGGACCAGCGTGACCGCGTTGCCGGCCGCGCGCAACTTGTCCGCGTACGCGGCGCCCTCGTCGCTCAACGGATCGAATTCAGCCGTCGCGATCCATGCCGGCGCGACACCCGCGAACGACGGCGCATCGCGCGTGCCGTCGAGCGGCGCGAAACGCCAGTCGTCGCGGTCCGCCCGATCGCGCACGTATTGCGTGAAGAACCACTGGATCGTGTCCTGCGTCAGCAGGTAGCCGTTCGCGAGCCGTGCATGCGATTCGGTGTCCTGGTAACCCGTCACGCCCGGATAGATCAGGAGTTGCAGCGCAAGACGAATGCCCGCGTCGCGCGCGAGCACCGCGCAGACCGTCGCGAGCGTCCCGCCCGCACTGTCGCCGCCGACGGCCAGCCGCGCGGCGTCGATGCCGAACGCGGCGGCCTCGCGATGCAGCCACTGCAATGCGTCGTCCGCGTCGTTCACCGCGGTCGGAAACCGGTGTTCGGGCGCGAGCCGGTAGCCGACCGACAGCACCGCGCATTGCGCATCGTGCGCGAACATCCGGCACAGCGCATCGTGCGTGTCGACGCTGCCGACCGTGAAGCCGCCGCCGTGGTAGTACACGAGCGCGGGCAGCGGCTCCGCGAGGCTCGGCTCGACCGGCAGATACAGCCGCGCACCGATCGTGCGGCCGTCCCGCGTCGGCACGACGCATGCTTCCACCGAATGCATCGGCGCCGGCGCGACGTCGAGGATCGGCGCGCTCTTCTCGTACGCGGCGCGCGCCTGCTGCGGCGTCTGGTGGTGATACGACGGACGTTTCGCGCGCTCGATCATGTCGAGCACCTGGGCGATCTTGGGATTCAGCGGCATCGGTGTGGACGGCGCCCGCGTGGCGCCGTGAACGGACAAGCGTGACATGATGCCACGCGCGCGCCCGGCGAGCGCGGCGCGCGGTGCGCCGGCCCGCCCGTGCGCCAAAACGAGACGGCCCTGCGTCATCGAAGAGACAGGGCCGTGCGTGATGGATGCTTACGCGTCGCTCGGGCCGGGCTGGGCGTCCGGCGCGGTGCGCGAACGTTGCCGCTTGATGTCGCGGCCGACCGCGAGCCGCCGCATGTACTTGAACGTACCGAGAGCCTTCGCGACGAAATTGCCGTCGCTGTCGCGCACTTCGCCTTCGCAGTAGGCCATCGTCGTCGAACGGTGCATCACGCGCCCGTAAGCGCGCAATTCGCCGCGGCCCGGCTGCATGAAGTTCACCTTCATCTCGACCGTGACGACGCCGACGCCGTCGTCGGTCAGGCTGCGCGCCGCCATCGCGAGCGCGATATCGGCGAGCGTCATCGTCACGCCGCCGTGCGCGATGCTCCACGTGTTCATGTGGCGCTCCTCGAGCGGCAGCACGATCTCGCTCGCGCCATCCTTCGCGGACACGAGCTGCACGCCGAGCAGATCGACGAACGGGCTTTCGATCGACGGGCCTTCCGTCGGGGTTGCCGCGTCGCTCATCGTGCGTTGTCGACGATGTAGTCGACGCACTCGCGCGATTCGGCCACCGCGACGACGAATTTCTTCACTTCCTGGTGAACCGGATGCACCTGGTACGCGTCGAGCGCGGCCTTGTCGGCAAAATCGGAGACGAGCACGATATCGGCGGTCGCGTCGAGGCCCGGCGTCGCTACGCCGACGTCGATCTGCAGGGTGCCCGGCACGAGGTCGCGGCAGCCTTCGAGCTTCTCCTTCAGCTTCAGCGCGTTCTGCGCACGCGTCGCGCCTTCCGCCGATTCCTTCAACTTCCACATGACGATATGTCTGATCACTTCGTTCGCTCCTGTTCGTGTTGGTTCGGCGATTTGCCTGAAACTGATGCCGGTTGGGCGCCTTCCGCCCTTTCACCGTTCGCTCGCATTCGCTCGAAATCGCGTTCGGCCGAGAAAAACGGGTATCGCCTGCAATCTTCAAGGGCGGCACCCGCATCTCATCGTGCCACTTGCCGACGTCGAGATCGGACGAGCAAGCCCAGGCGACAGCCTACCAAACTTACCGGCACCGATGGCGCCGTATCTCGGGGTTCGCCCATCCGGCACCAAACTCCGGCGCCACCGATACATAATTGACGGAAAGGAGAGTTTATTCGCGATCGGGAAATGCCCGCCGCTGGTCTTCAAGACGGCTGGTCGATATGGACCCCGCGTCCTTCTCGCGCCATTCGGAACCGGCCGATAACCCGCAAACGACAATACCGATAGCGCCCCTCTCGTACAGGGACGAGCATGCGGGCAACATCAGCAAGCCACCGAGGTGATGGCTCGACGTTCGGATCAGATGGGTCAATGGCGATCTCGACAATGACAACGCCTGGAGGAGGAAATGCGCTTCAATTCGACCCGATTCCGGATCGATCCGATACCACGCGGGGCCGATCGGCCGTACGTCACATACGGCAGGATCGCCGCGATACACGTGGACGGAGCGAAGCAAGAAGCACACGCCGGCGGCGATTTGGCGGCCTTCGAGCGTCGCGACGATGCAGTTGCGTACGCAACGATCGCCGTAACGCTCAAAGAACCCGCAGCATTGAAACGGCCGATCCCGGACACACGCCCTGGAACTGGGGTGACGCGAGCACCGAAGACGGCACGTCCCCTCGTGCAACGCACACGAAACCCAGACGGGCAAAATAGTCCTCTGCGGTCGTTGTGAGCAGCACCAACGACCGAACGTCGAGGGAACGGCATGCGTCCACCAGCCGCGACACGATGACCCGTCCGACGCCGGAACCGCGCATGTTGGCGGCAACCGCAACGGAACGCAGAAGCGCGGCGTCACCGTAATACTCGACACCGCCGCATCCGCATACCGTCGAATGCCCGATCGCAACGACGAAACGTTGCACATGACCTGCGACCCCGGCGACCGGCAGGCCGCTCTGGCGCAGCAATGCTTCAATCGACGGCAAGTCGTCGACCGTGGCGCAACGGATCTCCATCTTTGCTCCTTCCCTCGGACGCTAGATGCTTCGCTGATTCACACGCCGTGAAAGCGCTTCGGCGCTCTCCTTCCGCTCGCTGTACCGATCGACCAGGTAAGGGCCGATATCTCTCGTCAGCAACGTAAACTTCACCAATTCTTCCATCACGTCCACGACACGATCGAAATAAGCGGATGGCTTCATCCGCCCCGCTTCGTCGAATTCCATGAAAGCCTTCGCCACCGACGACTGGTTCGGGATGGTCAGCATGCGCATCCAGCGTCCGAGCACACGCATCTGGTTCACCGCGTTGAACGACTGCGACCCGCCGCTGACCTGCATTACCGCGAGCGTCTTGCCCTGCGTCGGTCGCACGGCGCCGACCGACAGCGGAATCCAGTCGACCTGCGACTTCATGATGCCCGTCATCGCGCCGTGCCGTTCCGGCGAGCACCACACCATCCCTTCCGACCACATCACGAGTTCGCGCAGCTCGACGACCTTCGGATGACTGTCGGGCGCGTCGTCCGGCAGAGGCAGTCCGCTCGGATTGAACACGCGGGCCTCGGCGCCCATCGCCGTGAGCAAGCGTGCCGCTTCCTCGACCAGCAGGCGGCTGAACGAGCGCTCGCGGAGCGAGCCATAGAGCAGCAGAATCCGGGCAGGATGCGTCGACGCCGCAGCCGGCCGCAATTGGGCGGCATCCGGCACGCGGAACAGCGCGGTGTCGAGTTGCGGTAGATCGTTCATATCGTCGGTCATCTGCGGATTCTCCGATGTACTCAGGCCCGATGCTCATACCAGCCCTTCGACCGGTTGACGACACGCACGACCAGCAACATCGCCGGCACCTCGACCAGCACGCCGACGACGGTCGCCAGCGCGGCGCCCGAGTGAAATCCGAACAGGCTGATCGCCGCGGCGACGGCCAGCTCGAAGAAGTTGGATGCACCGATGAGCGCCGACGGACATGCAACGCTGTGCTTCTCGCCGACCGTGCGATTGAGCCAGTAGGCCAGCGCGGAATTGAAGAACACCTGAATCAGGATCGGTACCGCCAACAGCGCGATCACGAGCGGCTGCGCCAGAATCGCCTCGCCTTGAAAGGCGAACAGGAGGACGAGCGTCGCGAGAAGCGCAGCGATCGACCAGGGAGCAATCCTCGCCATCGCGACATCGAATGCAGCCACGCCCTTGGCGAGCAGGTGCTTGCGCCACAGCTGCGCGAAGATGACCGGAATGACGATGTACAGCACGACCGATGTGAGCAGCGTCGCCCACGGTACGGTGATCGCCGACATGCCGAGCAGCAGCCCGACCATCGGTGCGAACGCGATCACCATGATGCTGTCGTTCAGCGCGACCTGCGACAACGTGAACAGCGGGTCGCCCCCCGTGAGTCGACTCCACACGAACACCATCGCCGTACACGGCGCCGCGGCCAGCAGAATCAAGCCGGCGATGTAGCTATCGAGCTGGTCCGTCGGCAACATCGGTGCGAACAGATGGCGAATGAACAGCCAGCCCAGGCATGCCATCGAGAACGGCTTGACGAGCCAGTTCACGACCAGCGTGACGCCGATGCCTTTCACGTGTCGACGTACCTCGTGCAACGCGGCGAAATCGACCTTGACGAGCATCGGAACGATCATCACCCAGATCAGCAACCCGACGGGCAGATTGACCTGCGCGTATTCGATCCGGCCGATCTGCCGGAACAAACCGGGCAGCGCCCGGCCGAGCGCGATACCCGCGACGATACACAGCGCAACCCAGAGCGTGAGGTAGCGTTCGAAGAAATTGATGGCCGGCTTGGTAGCGGCCTTGCGCGGCGGGGCGGTGTTGTACGCGGTCATTGCACGGTATTCGGTCTCGAAGGCGTCGCCCGCCGCTCACGCCGGCGGGCCGTCGTACGGGCGATCAATGTCGCGCGATATCGGTCAACGCGCGTTGAAGCTCGGCATTGCTCATGCGCTCGAGCGGCAACGCCAGCAACTGCAGCATGCGATAGCCGATCGCTTGACGCGTCAGGTCGAACGCAAGTCGCCTGCCTCCGTCACCGCCGGCCGCATTCGACGGATCGGCGTAACCCCAATGGACTTTGATGGGGCTGCCGGGCCAGTACGGACACGTTTCGGCTGCCGCACTATCGCACACCGTGATGACGACACGCATCTCGGGCGCGCCGTCGCCGGCGAATTCGTCCCAGCTTTTGCTGCGGTATCCGTCGACGTCGACGCCGGCGTTCCTCAACGCCTCCAGCGCGAACGGGTTGACGCGACCGCTCGGCGCGCTGCCGGCGCTGTACGCCCGGACGTCCTTGCCGAGCGTCGCGGCCCAGAAATTGAGCATGCCCTCCGCCAGCACGCTGCGGGCGGAGTTGTGGGTGCAGAGAATCAGTACGTTCGTGGTCATGGGCGATGCACGCGCATGCGCGTCAGGATTGGCAGCGATCGGGCGTCGGGCACGCCGACACCGGCGAACATGGATTCCCGCCGCAGCAGTTCTCGGTGAGGTAGGCCAGCAAGCCGTTCATCGTCGCGAAATTTCCGCAATAGAACACGAAGCGGCCTTCTTGTCGGCTCGTCACGAGTTGCGCATACGCCAGCTCCTTCAAATGGAAGGACAGCGACGACGGCGGCACGTCCAGCAACGTGGCGATCTGCCCGGCGGACATGCCTTCCGGCCCAGCCTGGACGAGCGCGCGGAACACGGCGAGCCGGGACTCATGCGCGAGCGCTGCAAGTGCAGCGATGATCTGATTTGCTTCCATATTTCTATAATAGTCGAAATATGGAACTTTGCGTAGCGATTCGCGTGAACCACGGTAGCCACCATGCCTGCCCGACCTGCCGGTTCCGATGAGCGAACGCACGATTCCGGTCGAACGGCAGGAACGCGAATTGCGCGGCCTCGTGCTCATCGCCCCGGTGCGAGCCGGCTCCTTGCCCAAAAAGGCGATACGAACATGGCGATTCCTTTCCTGCCCGGCATCAATCGCCGGCGCGATACGGTATTACCGATCAGTTTCGTCACCGGATATCCGGAGTAAATTATCCGCATCCGTTAAATCGCACATTTTACCGGCGAGACGGGTAATAATTGCGGCCAGCTTTTCAATTCAATATTCGAAAACCAAAACATTATTGACTTCGACTTTCCCGTAAATTTAGAATCGCCTACGACGGCTTACGTATCATCTTCTTCGCCGCCCCGGATTCGCCACTCACCCGCGCGAAGGGCTTGTGCATTGCCTTTGTCGCGGAGCATCGACGCGTCGCCCCTGTCGTTTCCAGCTTGCGGCATTTATCGGCCATTCGGCTATTTGCCAACCCATTTTCTTTTCGAAGAATCGCAACATCCCGATTAACTCCCGTCATTCGCCAGAATGAATACAAACCGGGATCAAGCGGACCCGAGATCCGTCGATTAGAACATCCAGATAAAAATCGCCAGTCATCAGGAGGGACATCAACATGCATCGCCTTGCGAAGTCGCTGTGTCTCGGGCTCGTCTGTGCCGGTCTGCTGTCGGCCTGCAACGACGACGACGTCAAATCGAACAGCCCGCCGTCGAACACCGCCGCGTTGTCGTTCCGCATGGATACCGGCGGCCAGATCAATGCGTTCTACCGGCAGGACAAGGTCGCCGCGCACCTGCTCGTGCGCTCGTCGACGAAACCGCGCCTGCTCGTGGTCTTCCCCGCCGGCAACAGCGGCACCGGGCTGTGGTTCGACGACACCGCGCAGCCGGTGAACTGGAGCCTCGACACGCCGCCGTCCGCGTTGTCGGCCCCGGACGCACACGGCCGCCCGCTCTACGGCATCGGCGCCGACGTGTCGGTCGACACCGGTACGCTGACGATCCGCCAGGGCGTGTTGAGTAACGTGCGCTTCCTGCGCGACTTCAACGGCGGCGCCACGATTCCGCAACAGATCCTCACCGCGCCGACGGTTCAGGGCGGCACCGCGCAATGGCAACGCGACCGGATCGACGGCGCGCCCGGCTATGCGCTGCGCATCACGCTGCGCGACGGCGGCAGCATCGCGCCGGCAGCGGGCGGCAAGCTCGTGCTGAGCGCGCCGACGGGCTCGCACACGCTGAAGCTGCACATCGACGCGCTGTCGGGCGAGACGCCGCTGTCGCCGATCACGCACGCCGACCTGTTCGCCCCGTCCGTGAATCCCGATCCGGTCAGCCAGAACGTGCTCGAATTCCTCAGCTTCAACGACAAGCTGCTGGCCGGCTCGTGGCAGTACGACACGTACTTCGGCCGCGACACGCTGATCTCGGTGCGCATGCTGATGCCCGTGCTCGAACCGGCGGCGATCGAGGCCGGGCTGTCGTCGGTGTTGGGCCGCCTGTCGGCCGACGGCAAGGTCGCGCACGAGGAAGGCATCGGCGAGTTCGCGCTGATCGACAACCAGAAGAACGGGCGGCCGAACGATGCGACACCGACCTACGACTACAAGATGATCGACAGCGACTACCTGCTCGCGCCGATCGCGGCCGCGTGGCTGATCGACGATACGCGCGGCCAGGCGCGCGCGGCCGCGTACCTGGCGCAGCGCGGCAGCGACGGGCAGACCAACGGCAGCCGCCTCGTGGTCAATCTGCTGCACGTCGCGACGACCGCGCAGCCGTTCGCGCAGCAGCCGTCGGTCGCAAACCTGATCCATCTGCGGCCAGGCGAAATCGTCGGCAACTGGCGCGACAGCACCGACGGCCTCGGCGGCGGCGTGTACCCGTACGACGTGAACGCGGTGCTCGTGCCGGCCGCGCTGCGCGCGGCGAACGCGTTCCTCGCCCGCGGCCTGCTCGATCCGTACCTCGATGCCGGGCAGCGCGCAACGCTCGCCAACACGGCGAACGAAGCGGCTACCTGGGAAACGCAGGCGCCGCCGCTGTTCCTGGTCAGCGTGCCGGCCGCGCAGGCGGCCACCGACGTGTCGGCCTATGCGCCATCCGCCGGCGTGCCGGCCGGCGTCGCGCCTGCCGCACCGCTGGCCTTCTACGCGCTGTCGCTCGACCAGCAGGGCAACCCGATTCCGGTGATGAATTCCGACGGCGGCTTCGCGCTGCTGTTCGGCACGCCACCCGACGACCAGCTTCAGCGGATCGTCGCCGACGTCACGCGGCCGTTCCCGACCGGGCTCGTGACCGATGTCGGGATGCTGATCGCGAACCCCGCGTATGCGAACCCGTCGCTGTGGCCGAAGTTCACGAGCTCCGCGTATCACGGCACGGTGATCTGGTCGTGGCAGCAGGCGATGTGGGTGGCCGGGCTCGATCGCCAGCTCGCGCGCCAGGACCTGTCGGCCGCGACGCGCACGCTGCTCACGCAGGCGCGGCAGACGATCTGGCAGGTGATCTCGAACGGGCGCGACATGCGCACGTCGGAAATGTGGACTTGGTCCTACGTGAACGGCAAGTACCAGACCGACGCATTCGGCACGCGCAGCGCCGACGCGACCGAAGCCAACGCGGCGCAGCTCTGGAGTACGACGTATCTCGCGATCCGCGATCCGCAGCAGCGCGCGGGCAAGTACTGGTGGCAGGCGTCGCAGCCGATACAGGACGGACAGCCGAAGCAGGCGACGGCGGTGGCGTCGCGCTAGCGCGTCGCTGCGGGTGTGCCGGCCGGCACCGGCACCGGCCTGAAAAAGCCCCGGTGGCGCTCCCGCCGCCGGGGCGTCGGCGAAATGCGGATCATCGCGACACCACGCGATTGCGCCCTTCCCGCTTCGCCTGGTACAGCCGCTCGTCGACCACCCGCAGCAGCGCATCGACCGTGCCGCCGTCGATCCCGTATTGCGCGACGCCGACGCTAACCGTCACCTGCACGCGCTTGAAGTCGAGCCCGAACGGCGCACTCGCGATCGACGAACGCATGCGCTCGGCCGTCATCCGCGCGCCTTCGAGCGGCATCTCCGGCAACAGCGCCATGAACTCCTCGCCGCCGACCCGCGCAAGCGCGCCCGCCGGCCGGATCGCCTCGAGGCACTGGCGCACGACGCCGCGCAGCACCTCGTCGCCGATCTGGTGCCCGTATGCATCGTTGATGTTCTTGAAATTGTCGAGATCGAGCGCGAGCAGGCAGAACGGCGTGCCGTCGCGCTCGGCCCGCACGATCTCGCGCTCGACCTGCGCGATGAACTGGCGGCGGTTCGACGCGCCCGTCATCGGGTCGGTCGCGGCCATGTACTCGAGCTTCTGGTTCGTGCGCCGCAGCTCCTGCAGCGCGCTTTCGGTGCGCGCCATCGATTCCGACAGCCGGCTCATCAGATCTTCCTGGCTATAGATCGCCGAGAACGAGCGCGTCGTCTGCAGCGCCTGCACGACGCCGTAGCTGAGCAGGAAGAATCCGCCCGCGAAGATCGCATGCGCGAGCCACCACATGTGATTCCACGGCTTGCCGAGAATGAACGCGAGCGACGACAGCGCGAACGCCATGATCGACACGCCGTAGATCACCATCAGCGGCGAGCGGATCCGCCGCGCGAGCAGCACGCACACGTTCAGCAGCGAGAGCACCAGCGCGCCGCCTTCCATCGACAGCCGCGTGCCAAGCGCGCCCGCGACCGGCGAATACGCGATGTACGCGACCGCCACGTTGACGATCACGAAGAACACGATCCACGGCAGCCACGTCCGCACGCTCGTGCGCTTGTCGATCCTGTCGGGCGGACGCGAATACGACAGCAGGCCCGTGAGCAGCAGCGCCGACATCACGAAACGCGACGCGGGCCCGTACAGCAGGAACAGCCAGATGTTGTGGTGCGCCATCCCGGTGAATGCACCGTGCAACGCATAGATCATCGCGAAGCCGAGAAAGCCGAGCGTCAGCCAGCGCAGCAGCGGCTCGCCCGACGACCGGTAGCACACCCACGTCACGTAGGTGACGAACGCACCTTCGATCGTCGCCGCCGCGATCGCGATTTCGTGGAAGGCGTGGCTCTCGAACACGACGCTCCGGTCGCTGAAGAACCACAGATAGGCAATCAGATAGGCAGGCAGCAACGCGAATCCGACCAGCAGGCATTTCGCGTAGAGCCTCGCGGCCGCGCTGACGACGCGCGGCGGTTCCCCGGCTGCATAGGTCGTACTCATTCGGTCCCCGGTCGGTCTGCTGCGTTGATTCGAATCTTCGCGGCGCGGATCGCGCGACGCACGATCCGGCCCATCGTGCCGAAAGGCAAATGTCAGAGCAAGTATAGGTGGGGCAATTCGTTTGACAAGTCAGGGGAAACGGCATTGCCGGGTGCATGCCGTTTGCTTCCCCGCCGTCGCGAATGGCGCGTCGGCCGCGCCGATTCGCTGCGGCGGCGTGCGGCGACGCCGAAGCGTCGCCGCGGTCGCTATTCAAAGATCAGAGGATTTCGAACAGCCCGGCCGCGCCCTGCCCGCCGCCGATGCACATCGTGACGACCACGTACTTCACGCCGCGCCGCTTGCCTTCGATCAGCGCATGGCCGGTCAGGCGCGCGCCCGACACGCCGTACGGATGGCCGACCGCGATCGCGCCGCCGTTCACGTTCAGGCGATCCTCGGGAATCCCGAGCGTGTCGCGGCAGTACAGCACCTGCACCGCGAACGCCTCGTTCAGCTCCCACAGGCCGATGTCGTCGACTGTCAGCCCGGCCTGCTTCAGCAGCTTGGGCACCGCGAACACCGGGCCAATGCCCATTTCGTCCGGTTCGCAGCCTGCCACCGCGAAGCCGCGGAACGCGCCCAGCGGCCGCAGCCCGTCGCGCTGCGCGGCGGCGGCGCTCATCACGACGCAGGCCGACGCGCCGTCCGAGAACTGGCTCGCATTGCCTGCGGTGATCACGCCGCCCGGCACGGCCGAACGGATCTTCGACACGCCTTCGAGCGTCGTGTCGGGGCGGATGCCTTCGTCGGCCGACACAGTCACTTCCTGCGTGAACAGGCGGCCCGTCGCCTTGTCGGCGATGCCCGCGAGCACGGTGATCGGCACGATCTCGTCGCGGAAACGCCCGGCTTCCTGCGCGGCCGCGGCACGCAGTTGCGACTGCACGCCGTACGCGTCCTGCCGCTCCTTCGAGATGCCGTAGCGCTTCGCGACGTTCTCGGCGGTCTGCAGCATGTTCCAGTAGATCTCAGGCTTGTGCTCGACGAGCCAGCCTTCCTGGATCATGTGCCGGTTCATCTCGTTCTGCACGCACGAGATCGATTCGACGCCGCCGGCCACATAGATTTCACCTTCGCCCGCGATGATCCGCTGCGCGGCCAGCGCGATGGTCTGCAACCCCGACGAACAGAAGCGGTTCACCGTCATCCCCGGCACGCTCACCGGCAAGCCGGCGCGCAGCGCGATCTGCCGCGCGATGTTCGCGCCCGTCGCGCCTTCGGGGTTCGCGCAGCCCATGATCACGTCCTCGACGCGCGCCGGGTCGAGCTTCGCGCGTTCGAGCGCGGCCGCGACCACGTGGCCGCCGAGCGTCGCGCCGTGCGTCATGTTGAAGGCACCGCGCCAGGATTTCGCCAGCGGCGTGCGTGCGGTCGATACGATTACGGCTTCGGTCATGCGAGTCTCCTTCGGTCCTGCTTCATGTCCTGAATCGGATGGGGAATGCGCTACGCCGCCGGGCGCGCGCCCGCGGACGTCGCATGTACGACGCCCGCTGCCTGCATCTGTTGCCATGCGTGCGCGAGCGACCCGTTCAGGTCGATCGCACGGCACGCATCGTTGATCACCGCGGCTTCGAAACCGGCCGCGCGCGCATCGAGCGCCGACCACGCGACGCAATAGTCGGTCGCGAGCCCGCAGCACCACACGCGCTTCGCGCCGAGTTCGCGCAGGTAGCCCGCGAGCCCCGTGCGCGTCGTGCGGTCGGCTTCGACGAACGCGGAATAGCTGTCGACCTGTGCGTCGCCGCCCTTGCGGATCACCAGCCGCGCGTGCGGGATGTCGAGGTCGCGATGCAGCGCCGCGCCGTCGGTGCCCTGCACGCAGTGCACGGGCCACAGCACCTGCTCGCCGTACGGCAGCGCGAGCGTCGAAAACGGCTCGCGGCCCGGATGGTTCGCCGCGAACGACACGTGCTCGCGCGGGTGCCAGTCCTGCGTGAGCACGACCTGGTCGAAGCGTTGCGCGAGCGCGTTGATCACGGGCACGACCGTATCGCCGTCGGGCACCGCAAGCGCGCCGCCCGGCATGAAGTCGTATTGCACGTCGATCACGAGCAGGACGTCGTCGGTGCGTTTCATTGCGTGTCTCCAGACAGGATCGGCCGCGCCGCGATGCGGCGGCGTCAGCCGTTGAACCCGCGGCCGGCCTTCGCCAGTTCCGCGATCGACGGCGCGAGCCGCCAGGCGTCGCCGTTCGGCGCCGCCGCATAGCGGCGAATCGCGCGCTCGACGTTGTAGAGGCCGACCGTGTCCGCGTACAGCATCGGGCCGCCGCGCCACAGCGGGAAGCCATAGCCGGTCAGGTAGACCATGTCGATGTCGGACGCCTTCGACGCGATCTTCTCCTCGAGAATCTTCGCGCCTTCGTTGACGAGCGCGAACACCAGCCGCTCGACGATCTCGTCGTCGCCGATCTTGCGCCGCTCGACGCCGCGCTCCTTCGAATACGCGACGACCATCTCGTCGACGAGCGACGACGGCTTCGCCTTGCGATCGCCCGGCACGTAGTCGTACCAGCCGGCGCCCGTCTTCTGGCCGAAGCGGCCCTGTTCGCACAGGCGGTCGGCGATCTTCGAATACTGCAGCTCGGGCTGCTCGACGTAGCGCCGCTTGCGGATCGCCCAGCCGATGTCGTTGCCGGCGAGGTCGCTCATCCGGAACGGCCCCATCGCGAACCCGAACTTCTCGATCGCGCGATCGACCTGCGCGGGCAGCGCGCCTTCCTCGAGCATGAACAGCGCCTGGCGGATGTACTGCTCGATCATCCGGTTGCCGATGAAGCCGTCGCACACGCCCGACACGACCGCCGTCTTGCGGATCTTCTTCGCGACCGCCATCACGGTCGCGAGCACGTCCTTCGCGGTCTGCGCGCCGCGCACGACCTCGAGCAGCTTCATCACGTTCGCCGGGCTGAAGAAGTGCATGCCGACCACGTCCTGCGGACGCTTCGTGAACGCCGCGATCTTGTCGACGTCGAGCGTCGACGTGTTCGACGCGAGGATCGCGCCCGGCTTCGCGACTTCGTCCAGCTTGCGGAACACCTGCTCCTTCACGCCGAGTTCCTCGAACACGGCCTCGACGATCAGGTCGGCGTCCTTCAGGTCGTCGTAAGACAGCGTCGGCGCGATCAGCGCCATGCGCGCGTCGAGCTTCTCCTGCGTGAGCTTGCCCTTCTTCACCTGCGCGTCGTAATTCTTGCGGATCGTCGCGAGGCCGCGCTCGAGCGCCTCCTGCTTCGTTTCGAGCAGCGTGACGGGCAGCCCGGCGTTGACGAAGTTCATCGCGATCCCGCCGCCCATCGTGCCGGCGCCGATCACGCCGACCCGGCGGATCTCGCGCAGCGGCGTATCGGCCGGCACGTCGGGAATCTTGCTCGCCGCGCGCTCGCCGAAGAACGCATGGCGCAGCGCGCGGCTTTCCGGCGTCATCATCAGCGCGACGAAACCTTCGCGCTCGGCGATGCTGCCCTTGTCGAAACCGTTCAGCACGCCGGCCTCGATCGCGTCGATGCACTTGTGCGGCGCGGGGAAATTCGGTGCGGCGGCACGCGCGGAATTGCGTGCGAACTGGATGAAGCCCGCCGCGTTCTCGTGGACGATCTTGCGATCGCGCACGCGCGGATGCGGCCCCTTCTGCGCGCCGACCTTGCGTGCGAACGCGACGGCCGCGTCGAGCAGGTCGCCGTCGGCCATTTCGTCGAACAGCCCGCTCTTCGCGAGTTGCTCCGACGGCACCGGCGCGCCCGAGACGATCATGTTCAGCGCGGTTTCGAGCCCGACCGCGCGCGGCAGGCGTTGCGTGCCGCCCGCGCCCGGCAGCAGCCCGAGCTTCACTTCGGGCAGCGCGACCTGCGCGCCGGGCGCCGCGACGCGGTAATGCGCGCCGAGCGCGAGTTCCAGGCCGCCGCCCATCACGACGCTGTGCAGCGCCGCGACGACCGGCTTCGCGCTCGCCTCCACCGCACGGATCACGGTGTGCAGCGTCGGCTCCTGCAGGGCCTTCGGCGTATTGAATTCGGTGATGTCGGCACCGCCCGAAAACGCGCGGCCCGCGCCGGTCAGCACGATGGCCGTGACCGACGGATCCTGCGCGGCGCGATCGAGCGCGTCCATGACGCCCTGGCGGGTCGACAGGCCGAGCCCGTTGACGGGCGGGTTGTTGAGCGTGACGACGGCCACGCCGTCGCGAGTCGAATAGTCCACTGCCATCTGCCTGCCTCCATGCATCGCGCGCCGGATTGGCTGCGCTTCATTGTGCGCGGTCGAACGGCCGCATGTCCGGATGAACGCAGGCAGCATACAACGAAAAAGCACGGTCGTTCAATTTGAATTTCGTTCCCGATCCGGGGACGGATCGGGCGACCGGTTCGCAGGCAGGGAACGGCCCGGGCGTCGGGCTTACGGCTCGCACACCGCCGTCGGCAACACGTAATCGCGGAACGTCTCGCGCAGCTTCAGCTTCTGCAGCTTGCCGGTCGCGGTGTGCGGCAGCGATTCGACGAACACGACGTCGTCGGGAATCCACCATTTCGCGACCTTGCCCTCGTAGAACGCGAGCAGCGTGTCGCGGCTCAGGTTCGCGCCTTCGCGCGGCACCACGACGAGCAGCGGCCGCTCGGTCCATTTCGGGTGCGCGCAGGCGATGCAGGCGGCTTCGGCCACCCCCGGGTGCGCGATCGCGACGTTCTCGATGTCGATCGAGCTGATCCACTCGCCGCCCGACTTGATCACGTCCTTGCTGCGGTCGGTGATCTGCAGGAAGCCGTCGGGGTCGATCGTCGCGACGTCGCCGGTCGGAAACCAGCCGTCCGACAGCGGCGACGCGTCGCCGCGAAAGTAGCGGTCGATTACCCACGGCCCACGCACCTGCAGCTCGCCGAACGCGACGCCGTCCCACGGCAGCTCGCGACCGTCCTCGCCGACGATGCGCATGTCGACGCCGCAGATCACGCGTCCCTGCTTCTCGAGCAAGCGGCGCTGCGCGTCGAGCGGCCGCTGCGACTGCGCCCAGTTGAGCTTCGCGAGCGTGCCGAGCGGCGACAGCTCGGTCATCCCCCACGCATGGATCACGCGCACGCCGTATTCGTCCTCGAACGTGCGCAGCATCGCGGGCGGGCACGCGGAGCCGCCGATCACCGTGCGGTTCAGCGTCGAGAAACGCACGCCGGCTTCGCGCATGTAGTTCAGCAGGCCGAGCCACACGGTCGGCACGCCCGCGGAAAACGTCACGCGCTCGGCCTCCATCAGCTCGTACAGCGACTTCCCGTCGAGATCCTTGCCGGGCAGCACCAGCTTGCCGCCCGTTAGCGGCACCGCGTACGGCAATCCCCATGCGTTGACGTGGAACATCGGCACGACGGGCAGCACGGCGTCCATCGCGGACAGGTTCATCGCGTCGGGCAGCGCGGCGCCGTACGCATGCAGCACGGTCGAGCGATTCGAATACAGCACGCCCTTCGGATTGCCGGTCGTGCCGGACGTGTAGCAGAGCCCCGACGCCTGCTGCTCGTCGAGACGCGGCCAGTCGTAGCGGCCGTCCTCCGCTTCGACGAGCGTTTCGTAGCAGAGGAACGGCGTGGCGCCGGACGGCAGATGCGCGGCGTCCGTCATCGCGATCCAGCCCTTCACGTGCGGGCATTGCGGCGCGATCGCGTCGACGAGCGGCGCGAAATTGATGTCGAACAGGACGTAGCGGTCTTCCGCGTGATTGACGATGTACGCGATCTGTTCGGGAAACAGGCGCGGGTTGATCGTGTGGCACACGGCGCCCATCCCGCCGATCCCGTAATACGCCTCCAGATGCCGGTAGCCGTTCCACGCCAGCGTGCCGACGCGGTCGCCGGTTTCGACGCCGAGCCGCACGAGCGCCTGCGCCAGCTGCTTCGCGCGGCGTTCGCAATCGCGGTACGTGTAGCGGTGCAGGTCGCCTTCCACGCGCTTCGACACGATCTCCGTGTCGCCGGCGTGCCGCGCCGCATGCGAAATCAGCGACGACACCAGCAGCGGCACATCCATCATCTGGCCCAGCAACGGCTTACTCATCGTCTTGTTCTCCCCGAGGATGCGAATCGGTGACCGTCCTGCGGGCCGTTTCCGTCCGGAAGCAGTCCCGCTGCGCGCCCGTCGGCGGCCCCGGACGGGCGTGGCGCGCGATGCGCGGGCCGCCATGCGGGCGGCGCGGCGCCGCCTTACAATATCGACTTACCCAGAGGCGCTCAACATGTCGTTTTCCCGAAGCGCAGCCGATGCGGCTGACATCCTGCCCGACCTCGCCGCGACGCTCGGCGCGCCCGCCGAACATGCATTCGTCACGCTCGGCGACGCGTTTCATACGCGGCTGCCGGCCGCGCCGCTTGCCGCACCGTACGTCGTCGGCTTTTCCGACGAAGTCGCGCAACTGCTCGACCTGCCGCCCGCGATCGCCGCGCAGCCCGGCTTCGCCGAGCTGTTCGCCGGCAATCCGACGCGCGACTGGCCCGCGCACGCGATGCCGTACGCGTCGGTCTATTCCGGCCATCAGTTCGGCGTGTGGGCCGGCCAGCTCGGCGACGGCCGCGCGCTGACGATCGGCGAATTGCCCGGCACCGACGGCCGGCGCTACGAACTGCAGCTCAAGGGCGGCGGCCGCACGCCGTACTCGCGGATGGGCGACGGCCGGGCGGTGCTGCGCTCGTCGATTCGCGAATTCCTGTGCTCGGAAGCGATGCACCACCTCGGCATCCCGACCACGCGCGCGCTGACGGTGATCGGTTCCGACCAGCCGGTGGTGCGCGAGGAGATCGAGACGGCGGCCGTCGTCACGCGCGTGTCGGAGAGTTTCGTGCGCTTCGGCCACTTCGAGCACTTCTTCTCGAACGATCGCCCCGATCTGCTGCGCCAGCTTGCCGATCACGTGATCGACCGCTTCTATCCGGCCTGCCGCGACGCGGACGATCCGTACCTCGCGCTGCTCGAAGCCGCGACGCTGCGCACGGCCGATCTCGTCGCGCAGTGGCAGGCCGTCGGCTTCTGCCACGGCGTGATGAACACCGACAACATGTCGATCCTCGGCGTGACCATCGATTACGGTCCGTTCGGCTTCGTCGACGCGTTCGACGCGAACCACATCTGCAACCATTCCGATACCGGCGGCCGCTATGCGTACCGGATGCAGCCGCGCATCGCGCACTGGAACTGCTACTGCCTCGCGCAGGCGCTGCTGCCGCTGATCGGGCTGCAGCACGGCATCGCCGACGACGATGCGCGCGCCGAGCGCGCGGTGGACGATGCACAGGCCGTGCTCGCGACGTTTCCGGAGCGCTTCGGTCCCGCACTCGAGCGCGCGATGCGCGCGAAGCTCGGCCTCGAGCTCGAGCGCGAGCACGACGCCGATCTCGCGAACAAGCTGCTCGAGACGATGCATGCGAGCCGCGCGGATTTCACGTTGACGTTCCGCCGGCTCGCGCAGGTCTCGAAGCACGACGCGAGCCGCGACGCGCCCGTGCGCGACCTGTTCATCGATCGCGAAGCGTTCGACGCCTGGGCGAACCTCTACCGCGCGCGGCTGTCCGAGGAAACGCGCGACGACGCGGCTCGCGCGGTTGCAATGAACCGCGCGAACCCCAAATACGTGCTTCGCAACCATCTCGCCGAAGTCGCGATCCGGCGCGCGAAGGAAAAGGATTTTTCGGAAGTCGAACGGCTCGCGCGGATCCTGCGCCGCCCGTTCGACGAACAACCGGAACATGAAGCGTATGCGGCATTGCCGCCCGACTGGGCCGGGTCGCTCGAAGTGAGCTGCTCGTCGTGACCGCACGACGCGTCCGACCCGACCGACCGATCAGGAGAACCCTCACATGTCACACGATTCCGACGACAAGACCTACCCGTACCAGAAGGACGACGCCGAACTGCGCCGCCGGCTCACGCCGATGCAGTACGAGGTCACGCAGCACGCGGCGACCGAGCGCGCGTTCACCGGCGAATACACCGACACCGAGGATGCCGGCATCTACAAGTGCGTCGTCTGCAGCACGCCGCTGTTCGAATCCGGCGCCAAGTTCCACTCGGGCTGCGGCTGGCCCAGCTACTTCAAGCCGCTCAACAGCGAGGTGATCGACGAGAAGATCGACTACTCGCACGGGATGGTGCGCGTCGAGGTGCGCTGCAACCATTGCGGCGCGCATCTGGGCCACGTGTTCGAGGATGGCCCGCGCGACCAGACCGGTTTGCGGTACTGCATCAATTCGGCTGCGTTAAACTTCGAGTCCCGACCCGAAAACGAATGAGCGGCGCCGGGCGGATCTGCCGGGCGGCCAGCCGCGGGCCGGACCGCCCCGATCCGCGACGGCGATGCCTGGCGGGTCCCTACAACGATGACAGGCCGCGCCGGCGGCCCGTCACGCAGCTGCGAGCGCCATGAAATTCCTGTTCGATCTGTTTCCGATCATCCTGTTTTTTGTCGCCTTCAAGGTCTGGGGCATCTTTACCGCCACCGCCGTCGCGATCGTCGCGACGCTGGCCCAGGTCGCATGGGTCGCCTTCCGGCACCGGAAGGTCGACACGATGCTGTGGGTCAGCCTCGGCGTGATCGTCGTGTTCGGTGGCGCCACGCTCGTCCTGCATGACGAGAAATTCATTCAATGGAAACCGACCGTGCTGTACTGGCTGTTTGCGATCGGGTTGCTCGCCGCGCGTTATGCGTTCAGCAAGAACCTGATCGAGAAGATGATGGGCAAGCAGCTCACGCTGCCGTCCCCCGTGTGGGACAAATTGAATCTCGCGTGGGCGCTGTTCTTCGCGGTGCTCGGCATCGCAAACCTGTACGTGGTGCACAACTTCACCGAATCGCAATGGGTGAATTTCAAGCTGTTCGGTACGACGGGCGCGATGGTCGTATTCATCATCCTGCAGAGCCTGTGGCTCACGAAGTACCTGAAGGACGAGTGACATGAGCGACGCCTTTCTCCACGCTTCCCCCGACGAACGCATCGCGCTGATCGAAGCGCGCCTCACCGCGTCGCTCGCGCCGCTGTCGCTCACCGTGCGCGACGACAGCGCGCAGCACGCAGGCCACGCGGGCGCGGCCGCCGGCGGTCATTTCACGGTCACGATCGTATCGTCCGCGTTCGCGGGCAAGCCGCGCGTCGCGCGGCACCGGCTGGTGTATGATGCGCTCGCTGATGCGATGCAGCGCGGCATTCACGCGCTCGCGATCGTGGCTTATACGCCCGAAGAATTCAACGAATCTTCAATCTAGTCTCATTAGGAATTCCCGATGATCCTGAAATCCCCCCGCCTGTGGGTCGCGGCGGCTGCTTTTGCAGCGGCACCGGCATTTGCCCAGAACATCGCCGTCGTGAACGGCACGCCGATTCCGAAGTCGCGCGCCGACGCGATGGTCGCGCAGCTCGTCCAGCAAGGCCAGACCGACGGCCCGCAACTGCAGCAGGCCGTGCGCCAGGAACTCGTGAACCGCGAAATCCTGATGCAGGAAGCGATTCGCGAAGGCATCCCGAATCGTCCGGACGTGAAGGCGCAAGTCGCCGTCGCGCAGCAGACCGTCGTGCTGCGCTCGATGATCGAGAGCTTCCTGAAGAAGAACCAGCCGACCGACGCCGAAGTGAAGGCGCGCTACGACGAACTCGTCAAGGGCGTGGGCGGCAACCGCGAGTACCACCTGCACCACATCCTCGTCGACAACGAGCAGCAGGCGAAGGACCTGATCGCGAAGATCAAGGGCGGCGCGAAGTTCGAGGATCTCGCGAAGCAATACTCGAAGGATCCGGGTTCGGGCAAGAACGGCGGCGATCTCGACTGGTCCGACCCGAAGGCGTACGTGCCGGAATTCGCGGCGGCCGCGCAGAAGCTGCAGAAAGGCCAGATGACCGATACGCCGGTGAAGACGCAGTTCGGCTGGCACATCATCCGCGTCGACGATGTCCGCGACATCGCACCGCCGCCGTTCGACCAGGTGAAGGCGCAGATCGCGCAGCAGCTCGTGCAGCAGAAGCTGCAGGCGTTCGAGGAAGGTCTGCGCCAGCAGGCGAAGATCCAGTAACGCCGGCGCGCGTCATCCACGCATCGAAAAGCCGCTCCTCGGAGCGGCTTTTTCTTTTGGCACGCACGAACATGGGTGTCGAGACGCGGCGACGCCTGGCCGACGCGCAATAAAAAGCCGCTCCGAAGAGCGGCTTTCCCGTGCCGGGCATCGCCCTGCCCCGCCGCGTTCGCTACGCGGGATAAAACACGTCGCGATAACGCGCTTCGCCCGACGGCAGCGGAGCCGATGCGTCGAACGGCAGCGCGAGGAAATACTCGGGCGGCACGCCCGGAAATACGATGTCACCATGCGGTTCGAACCCGAAGCGCGCGTAATACGTCGGCTCGCCGAGCACCACGCAGCCGCGCGCGCCGAGCCGCCGCAACGCGTCGAGCCCCGTGCGCACGAGCCCCGCGCCGATGCTTTTGCGCTGGCAATCGGGCCGCACCGCGAGCGGCGCAAGTCCATACCACTGCTGGCTGCCGGCCGGCTCGCCGCCGATCGCGACGGGCGAAAACGCGACGTGCCCGACGATACGCCCGTCGCGCTCCGCGACGAGCGAGACGCTCAGCGCATCGGCTGCGCGCAGCGTCTCGACGATGCGCTGCTCGAACGCTCCGCCCTGCGGCTCGCCCGCGAAGGCCGCACGGATCACGCGGCCGATCGCATCGGCCTCGCCCGCACGTTCGTCGCGCAGCGTGACAACCTCGACCGGCGCGTTCGGGTCGAACATCATCCGGATCAGCCGATCCAGCGGCGCGCGTTGCGGAACACACGCATCCACGGGCTCGCTTCACCCCAGCCTTCCGGGTGCCAGCTCATCGTGACCGTGCGATGCACGCGCTCCATGTGCGGCATCAGCACCGAGAAGCGGCCGTCGGCCGTCGTGACCGACGTGATGCCGGCGGGCGACCCGTTCGGGTTGAACGGATAGCGCTCGGTCGCTTCGCCGCGGTGGTCGACGTAACGCATCGCGACCGCGACGCGATCGATGTCGCCCTGCTGCGAGAAGTCCGCATAGCCTTCGCCGTGCGCGACCGCCACAGGAATGCGCGAGCCTTCCATCCCCGCGAAGAAGATCGACGGCGACTTCTCCACTTCGACGAACGAGAAGCGCGCCTCGAACTGCTCGGACTTGTTGCGCGTGAACTTCGGCCACGCTTGCGCGCCGGGGATCATCGACGCAAGGCTCGACAGCATCTGACAGCCGTTGCAGATACCGAGTGCGAACGTGTCGGGACGCGCGAAGAAGGCCGAGAACATGTCGGCGAGGTTCGCGTTGAAACGGATCGTCTTCGCCCAGCCTTCGCCCGCGCCCAGCACGTCGCCGTACGAGAAGCCGCCGCACGCGACCGCGCCCGCGAAATCGGCCAGCGTCGCACGGCCCGCGAGCAGATCGCTCATGTGCACGTCGTGCGCGTCGAAGCCTGCGCGGTCGAACGCATACGCGGTTTCCAGATGCGAGTTCACGCCCTGTTCGCGCAGGATCGCGACGCGCGGCCGTGCGCCGGTCGCGATGAACGGCGCGGCGACGTCGTCGGCCGGATCGAACGTCAGCACCGGCGAGAGGCCCGGATCGGCCGCGTCGAGCAGCGCGTCGTATTCGGCATCCGCGCAGGCCGGGTTGTCGCGCAGGCGCGCGATGCGCCAGCTCACTTCGCTCCATGCGCGATGGAGTTCGGTACGCGGCGCGTCGAAGATCTTCTTCGCATCGCGGTACACCTCGATCACGTCGCGATCGTTGACCGAGCCGATCACGTGCGAACACGTCGACAGGCCGAACTCGCGCAGCGCACCCAGCACCGCGTCGCGATCGGACGCACGCACCTGCACGACCGCGCCGAGCTCTTCGGAGAACAGCGCGCGCAGCGTGCGGTCGTCGCGAAGGCCGCTCGTCTGCTTCGCCCAGTCCTTCGCATCGCCGTAGTCGGATTCGTGGTTCGGGTCGAGCGTCAGCATGTCGACGTTCAGCGACACGCCCGCATGGCCCGCGAACGCCATTTCGCACACGGTCGCCCACAGGCCGCCGTCCGAGCGGTCGTGGTACGCGAGCAGCTTGTCCTGTGCATTGAGCGCCTGGATCGCGTTGAAGAAGCGCTTCAGGTCTTCCGCGTCGTCGACGTCCGGCGTCGCATTGCCGACCTGCTGCGTGACCTGCGCGAAGATGCTGCCGCCCATCCGGTTCTTGCCGCGGCCGAGATCGATCGCGATCAGCACGCTGTCGCCCGCGTCCGCCACGCGGCGCAGTTGCGGCGTGAGATGGCGGCGCACGTCCTCGACCGGCGCGAACGCCGAGATGATCAGCGACACCGGCGACACCACTTCCTTCGCGACGCCCTGTTCGTCCCACTTCGTCTTCATCGACAGCGAATCCTTGCCGACCGGGATGCCGATCCCGAGCGCCGGGCACAGCTCCATGCCGATCGCCTTGACCGTGTCGAACAGCGCGGCGTCCTCGCCGGCCGTGCCGCACGCGGCCATCCAGTTCGCCGACAGCTTCAGCTTGTCGAGCGACACGATCGGTGCGCTCGCGATGTTGGTGATCGCTTCGCCGACGGCCATGCGGCCCGATGCCGGCGCGTCGATCACCGCGAGCGGCGTACGCTCGGCCATCGTCATCGCCTCGCCCTTGAAGCCCGCATAGTCGAGCGCGGTGATCGCGCAGTCGGCCACCGGCACTTGCCACGGGCCGACCATCTGGTCGCGCACCGACGTACCGCCGACCGAACGGTCGCCGATCGTGATCAGGAACGACTTGCTGCCGACCGTCGGATGCTTCAGCACGTCGAGCGCGACTCCCGACAGCGCGACGCCCGTCACGTCGACCGGCGCACGCTCCGTGCGCACGCGCGCGACGTCGCGGTGCATGCGTGGCGGCTTGCCGAGCAGCACTTCCATCGGCATGTCGACCGGGTATTGGTCGGCGCCCGTCGCTTCGTCGTCGACGAGCTTCAGCTGGCGTTCGTCGGTCGCGACGCCGACCACCGCGAACGGACAGCGCTCGCGCGCGCAGATCGCCTCGAAGCGCGGCAGGTCGGCCGGCGCGATCGCCAGCACGTAGCGCTCCTGCGCCTCGTTCGACCAGATTTCGCGCGGCGACAGGCCCGACTCCTCGAGCGCGACCTTGCGCAATTCGAAACGCGCGCCCTTGCCCGCGCCGTCGACGATCTCGGGGAACGCGTTCGACAGGCCGCCCGCGCCGACGTCGTGGATGCTCAGGATCGGGTTTTCCGCGCCGAGCTGCCAGCAGCCGTTGATCACTTCCTGCGCGCGCCGCTCGATTTCCGGGTTACCGCGCTGCACCGAGTCGAAGTCGAGCTCGGCCGTGTTCGCGCCGGTCGCCATCGAGCTGGCCGCGCCGCCGCCCATGCCGATGCGCATGCCGGGGCCGCCGATCTGGATCAGCAGCGAGCCCGCAGGCACGTCGTGCTTGTGCGTGTGCTGATCCGCGATGTTGCCGAGGCCGCCCGCGATCATGATCGGCTTGTGATAGCCGTGCACCGTGCCGCCGACGTTCTGCTCGTACACGCGGAAGTAGCCGCCGAGGTTCGGGCGGCCGAATTCGTTGTTGAACGCGGCGCCGCCGAGCGGGCCGTCGATCATGATCTGCAGCGGCGACGCGATGCGGTCCGGGCGACCGTACGGGCCGTGCTGCTCGTTCGGGTTGCGCTCGGCCACCGGCTGCGCCGCGTCGCGTGCGTTTTCCCACGACTGGCGGGCGCCGGGCAGGTCGAGGTTCGACACGGTGAAGCCCGTGAGGCCGGCCTTCGGACGCGCGCCGCGGCCCGTCGCGCCTTCGTCGCGAATCTCGCCGCCCGCGCCGGTCGCCGCACCCGGGAACGGCGAGATCGCCGTCGGGTGGTTGTGCGTCTCGACCTTCATCAGCGTGTGCGTGAGCTCGGTGTGGCGGCCGTAACGCTCGCCCGGCTCGCCGGCCGCGCCCGCCTTGCGGGGGAACCAGCGCTCGGCTTCTGCGCCGACCATGATCGACGAGTTGTCCGAATACGCGACGATCGTGCCTTGCGGGCTCAGCTTCTCGGTGTTGCGGATCATCGCGAACAGCGACATGTCCTGCGCTTCGCCGTCGATCGTCCACTGCGCGTTGAAGATCTTGTGGCGGCAGTGCTCGCTGTTCGCCTGCGCGAACATCATCAGCTCGACGTCGGTCGGGTTGCGTTCGAGCTTGCGGAACGCGTCGACCAGGTAGTCGATCTCGTCGTCGGCGAGCGCGAGGCCCAGCTCGACGTTCGCGCGTTCCAGCGCGCCGCGGCCGGCGCCCAGCACGTCGACGCTCGCGAGCGGCTTGGCCGGCAGCTCGTCGAACAGGTGCTTCGCGTCGTCGCGCGCCGCGACCACGCTTTCGGTCATCCGGTCATGCAGCGCAGCCGCGACGGCCGCGCGTGCGTCGTCCGACAGTGCCTTCTTGCCGCCGAGGAGGCCCGACTTCAGCGTGACCGTGAATTCGACGCCGCGCTCGATGCGGCGCACGTGCGTGAGGCCGCAGTGTTGCGCGATGTCGGTCGCCTTGCTCGCCCACGGCGAGACCGTGCCGAAGCGCGGCAGCACGACGAAGGTCTCGGTCGCGCCCTTCTCGCCCGCCGGCTGGAACGGCTCGCCGTAGTGCATCAGCGCATCGATGCGCGCGCTGTCGTCGGCCGACAACGGCTCGGCCGCATTGACGAAGTGCAGGAACTGGCCGCGCACCGCGACGATGTTGGCGTCGATTTGCCTGAGCGTGTCGAGCAGACGGGTTTGACGGAAATCGGAGAGGGCCGAAGCGCCGGGAAAACACGAGAAGTGAGCCATGGGCTGGACTGACGTCGATGAGTCGCGCGAGGTGGCGACGTGGGGCGAAAGGAAGGCCGTAATTATACCCGGAAGTCGGCCTGCCAAGACCGCCGATCGGTCGTCCGCATGCACCGCACCGGTGCCCGGGCGCGTGGCGCGCGGGCTGCGGGCTGGACCGGGCCTGCGCGTGCCTGCACGCCGGCCGCCGTGGCGCGACCGCGCGGCCCATGCTCGGCCGGCGCCGGCTCGCGCGCTTTTGGCGCTATCATTCCGGGTTCACCGGGCCCGGCCCTCAGCGAATTCTCACCGGGCGGCGTGCGCGCCGCCCGTCATCGAAGCAATCCAATGGATGTCATCGTCATCGGCGGCGGAATCAGCGGCGTCGCCACCGCCTACCAGTTGCGCGCGGCCGGCCATCGCGTGTGCGTGGTCGAACGCCACGCGACCGTCGCGCAAGGTGCAACCTACGGCGACGGCGGCGCGCTGCTGCCGAGCCCGCTCGACGTCTGGTTCGGCCCGACTTTCATGCGCCAGCGCCAGTCGCGCGACAGCGGCGTGGTCTACAAGCCGGGCTTCAACGGCGGCGTGCGCCAGTTCGTCAAGCAGCTCGGCACGCTGCGCGAGCCCGACGCGTTCGCCGCGCAGTACGCGCGGCTGCGCCCGCTGATCGACGTGTCGCGCGACGCGCTCGCCGATATCGAGGCGCGCCTCGAGCTCGAATTCGAGCAGAAGCCCGGCATCCTGCACGTCGTGCGCGATCCGCGCGACTGGGACGCGCTGCAACCGGCGCTCGACCTGCTGCGCACGCTCGACCAGCCGTACCGCACGCTCACCGCCGACGAATGCGCGGCGCTCGAACCGTCGGTGCCGGCCGAGCCCGGCTTTGCCGGCGGCGTGCTGCTCGAAACCGAGCGCACCGGCAACTGCCCGCTGTTCGCGAAACTGGTCAAGCAGACGCTCGACGAGCACGGCGTGCAGTTCCGCTTCGGCGCGGACGTCGCCGCGATCCGCGTCGACAACGGCCGCGCGGCGGTCGAGCTCGTGCCGCCGGGCCACCGGAGCGCGGCGACGGCGCGCGAGGTCGACGTGATGTCCGCCGACGCGATCGTGGTCGCCGCCGGCGCAGGCAGCCTCGCGCTGCTCGAACGGCTCGGCTGGCGCCTGCCGCTGCACCCGGTGCGCGTCCATACGCTCACCGCGCCGGTTGCGTACGAAGAACACGCACCGCATCTGAGCGTCGTCGATTCGATCAAGCGGATCTCGATCACGCGCACCCACCAGCGGCTGCGCGTCGGCGGAGCCGCCGTACTGCAGAGCCTGACCGACACCGCGAAACCGCTCGCCGAGCCGCTGTCCGAAGCCGCGCTCGCGCTGCTCGGCCAGGCCGTCCACGACTGGGTGCCGGGCGCCGCGAAGATCTCGGCCGCGCTGTCGTGGCAAGGCATGCAACTGCTGTCGCCGGACGGCCTGCCCGTCGTGGGTCCGACCCCGCATCCGCGCGTGTTCGTCAATTTCGGCCATGGCCCGGCCGGCTGGGGGCTCGCGTGCGGGTCTGCTAAAGTGGTGGCCGACTATCTGGGCGGCAACGTCCAGCACTGGCCCGCCGACACGCTCGCCGCGCTGAGCGCCGGCCGCTTCACGACCTGACCGCCGCCGCGGGCCGACCCGTGGCGGCATCCTTGCCAGCCGCCACGATCCCGCGATGACCGTTACCCGCCCCCTTCCCGATTCCGATCCGATCGCGCTGCTGCGCGTCGCCGACCTGCGCGCGGCCGAAGCCGATGCAACCGCCGCGCTGCCGCCGCACACGTTGATGGGCCGCGCGGGCGCCGCCGCCGCGCGCTGGCTGTCCGAGCGCGTCGCCGGCGACGATCGCCCCGTCTGGTTCGCGGTCGGCCCCGGCAACAATGGCGGCGACGCGCTGGTGGCCGCCGCGCAGCTCCAGCAGCTCGGCGTCGCGACGCATGCGTGGATGCCGGTGCCGGTCAAGCCGGATGACGCGCAATGGGCACTCGGTCTCGCACGCACGGCGGGTGTGCCGTTGTCTACCACCCCGCCCGCGTCGCTGGAAGGCTACGCGTGGGTCGTCGACGGGCTGTTCGGCGTCGGTCTCGGCCGCGCGCTCGACGGCGCGTTCGCCGAGCAGGCCGCACGCATCGCCGCTCATGCGCGCGGCGGCGGCCGCGTGCTCGCGCTCGACGTGCCGAGCGGGCTCGACGGCGACACGGGCCGGATCGTCGGCGCGGGCGTCGCCGTCGCGGCCACCCATACGCTCACCTTCATCGGCGCGAAGCCCGGCCTCTACATGGGCGACGGCCGCGATCTCGCCGGCGAGATCCACGTCGCGTCGCTCGACGTCGCGCCGCCCGCCGCGCCGGCCATCGTGCTGAACGCGCCCGCGCGATTCGCCGCGGCGCTGCCCGCGCGCGCCTTCTCGTCCCACAAGGGCACGTACGGCAGCCTCGCGGTGCTCGGCGGCGACACGGGCATGTGCGGCGCCCCGATCCTCGCCGCTCGCGCCGCGCTGTTCGCGGGCGCCGGCAAGGTGCACGTCGGCTTTCTGGGCGCGGGCGCGCCGCCGTACGATCCGCCGTTTCCGGAACTGATGCTGCATCCGGCCGACACCCTGGACCTCGGCGCGATGACCGCCATCGCGGCCGGTTGCGGGCTAGGCACGCGCGAGGCCGCGGCGACGCTCGTGCGCGACGTGCTCGCACGAGACATCCCGACGCTGCTCGATGCCGACGCGCTGAACCTCGTCGCGACGCACGCGGACCTCGCGACCGCCGTCGCCACGCGCGGCACGCCATGCGTGCTGACGCCGCATCCGCTCGAAGCCGCGCGACTGCTCGGCGGCGACACGGCAGCCGTGCAGCGCGATCGCGTCGCGGCCGCGCAGGCGCTCGCCGCCCGTTACGCGGGCATCGTCGTGCTGAAAGGCGCGGGCACGGTGATTGCCGCGCCCGACGGGCGGGTGACGATCAACCCGACCGGCAACGCGGCGCTCGCCACCGGCGGCACCGGCGACGTACTCGGCGGCCTGATCGGCGCGCTGCTCGCGCAGCGGGTCGCGCCGTACGAAGCCGCGCTGGCCGGCGTCTATCTGCACGGCCTCGCGGCCGATACGCTGACCGCGCACGGCACCGGCCCGGCCGGGCTGACCGCGGGCGAGCTCGCGCCGATGGTGCGCACGCTGATCAATCGCCTTTTTTATCCGTCGCCGCGCGCCGACACGTAACGCCGCTATACTGACTGCCCCGCCGCACGGCGGGCCTTCTCGTCCGCCGGCTTTCCGATCACGATGAGCCGGCGCGGCATTCCTCCCGATTCACGCTTCACTCGAACCGCCATGACGCTGAAATCGCTCCCCGCCTGGACTGCCCTTCAATCCCACTTCGAACGGATCCGCCACGCGCGGCTGCGCGACTGGTTCGCGCCGGAAAACGACCGCGCACCGACCCGCGCCGAACGCTTCACGATTCCGGGCGGCGGTCTCGCGGCCGATTTCTCGAAGAACCGCATCGACGACGAAACGCTGCGCCTGCTCGTGCAGCTCGCACGCGACGCGGGCGTCGAAGCGCGCCGCGACGCGATGTTCGCGGGCGAGATCGTCAACCCGACCGAAGGCCGTGCCGCGCTGCACACGGCACTGCGCGCGACCGACCCGCAGGCGCCGTTCCACGCGCAGGTGAGCGCCGAGCGCGCGAAGATGGCGACGTTCGCGCGCGCCGTGCGCGGCGGCACGTGGACGGGCTATACGGGCAAGCGCATCCGCCACGTGATCAACATCGGCATCGGCGGCTCCGATCTCGGGCCGAAGATGGTCGTGCACGCACTGCACCACGTCGCCACGCCCGACATCTCGACCCACTTCGTGTCGAACGTCGACGGCGCCGATCTCGCACGCGTGCTCGAACAGGTCGATCCCGAGGAAACGCTCGCGATCGTCGTGTCGAAGACCTTCACGACGCTCGAGACGATGACGAACGCGCGCTCGCTGCGCGACTGGTTCGTCGCACGCGGCTGCCCCGAGGAGGCGCTCGCGAAGCACTTCGTCGGTGTGTCGGCGAACCCGGCCGAAGTCGTGAAGTTCGGTATCGCCGCCGACAACGTGTTCGAAATGTGGGATTGGGTCGGCGGCCGCTATTCGCTGTGGTCGGCGGTCGGCCTGTCGATCATGATCGCGGTGGGCCCCGAACAGTTCGACGAGCTGCTGGCCGGCGCGAACGACATGGATCGCCACTTCCGCGAAGCGCCGCTCGAGCGCAACCTGCCGGTGCTGCTCGGCCTGATCGGCATCTGGTACCGGAATTTCTTCGGCTCGCAGAGCTACCTCGTCGCGCCGTATTCGGAAGCGCTGCACTACCTGCCGTCGTACCTGCAGCAGCTCGAAATGGAGAGCAACGGCAAATCCGCGCGCCTGGACGGCGCCTTCGTCGACTACCCGACGTCGGCCGTCACGTGGGGCGAGCCGGGCACCAACGGCCAGCATGCGTTCTTCCAGATGCTGCACCAGGGGCCGACGATCGTGCCGATCGACTTCATCGCGGTGCTGACGCCCGAGCATCCGCTTGCAAGCCACCATCCGAAGCTGCTCGCGAACTGCTTCGCGCAGAGCGAGGCGTTGATGCTCGGCCGCACGCTCGAAGAAGCGCGCAAGGTCGCCGGGCCCGGCAAGGAAGCGCTCGCACCGCACCTGACGTTCCCCGGCAACCGCCCGACCACGACGCTGCTCGTCGATGCGCTGACGCCGCGCACGCTCGGCGCGCTGATCGCGCTTTACGAGCACAAGGTGCTGGTGCAGGCGACGGTGTGGGACATCAATCCGTTCGACCAGTGGGGCGTCGAGCTCGGCAAGATTCTCGGCAAGGTCGTCGAAGCCGACCTGTCGGCCGAATCGGTCGATCCGGCGAAGCACGACTCGTCGACCACGGCGCTGATCGCGCGCGCCCGCGCGGCGCTCAAGCGCTGACGCGACGGCGTCATGCCCGTGCCGGCCGCGCGATCCACGCTGCGCGGCCGGCACAAACATTCACGCGTTGCGCGAAGCCGCGTGCGGCACGACGATGCGCCCCGCGTCGATCGTGACTGTCGTTGCACAGCGGCGCGCGAGTTCGGCATCGTGCGTGACGAGCACGAGCGTCGCGCCATGCGTGCGGTTCAGTTCGAACATCAGGTCGATGACCGCGTGGCCCGTTGCGGCGTCGAGGCTGCCGGTCGGCTCGTCGGCGAACAGGATCGCCGGGCGCGTGACGAACGCGCGGGCGAGTGCGACGCGCTGCTGTTCGCCGCCCGACAGCAGCTTCGGATAATGCGCAGTACGCTCGCCGAGACCGACCTGCACGAGCAGCGCCCGGGCGCGGTCGGCCGCGTCGCGCGCGCTGATGCCGCCCTGCAGTTCGAGCGGCAGCATCACGTTCTCGAGCGCCGTCAGGTGCGGCATCAACTGGAACGACTGGAATACGAATCCGACCGCGCCGTTGCGCAGCGCCGCGCGTTCGTCCTCGTCGAGTTGATCGAGCGCGCGACCGAGCAGGCGAACCGTGCCGCTCGTCGCGCTGTCCAATCCCGCAAGCAGGCCGAGCAGCGTCGATTTGCCCGAACCCGACGCGCCGACGATCGCGAGACTGCTGCCCGGCTGCACGGCGAGCGTGATGCCGTCGAGGATCGTCAGCTCGCCCGTTGCATCGGCAACCCGCTTGCACACGTCATGGACTTCGATGATCGGATCGGTAATCTTGAACATGGACACGACATTTCGCTGGAAAAGACGCGCGGCGGCCGCCGCGCTGCTGGGCATCCTGCTGGCCGTCACCGCGCCCGCACGCGCCGCGACGGCGCCGGCATCGAGCCCGCCCGTGATCGTCGTGCTCGGCGACAGCCTGTCGGCCGAATACGGATTGCCGCGCGACACCGGCTGGGTGTCACTGCTGCGGCAACGGCTTTCGACCGAGCGAATCGATTATAGCGTCGCGAACGCCAGCGTCAGCGGCGACACCACGAGCGGCGGCCGTGCCCGGCTGCCCGCGGTACTGCAGCGGCTCAAGCCGTCGATCGTCGTCGTCGAGCTCGGTTCGAACGATGCGCTGCGCGGCGTGCCGCTCGCGACGACCGAGCAGAACCTGCGCGGCATCATCGCGAGCGCGCGGCGCGCCCAGGCGAAAGTCGTGCTGGTCGGCATGTACGTGCCGCCCAATTACGGCCCCGACTACACGCAGAAGTTCCACGCGGTCTATACGCGGCTGTCGAAAGATCTCGGCGTGCCGCTCGTGCCGTTCCTGCTGGCCGGCATCGAGGACAAGCCCGACATGTTCCAGGCCGACCAGATGCATCCCGCGCAGCAGGCCCAGCGCATTCTGCTCGACAACGTGTGGCCGACGCTGAAGCCGTTGCTCGGCAAGCCGCACGGCTGACCGCAGTCGCGCGCCGGAAAACAAAAAGCCCCGCTTCGAGCGGGGCTTCTTGATGGTTGCGGGCGAAACGATGCTCAGTTGTCGCCGTCCTGCTGCTGGCTGGCCGTCGTGCTGCCGTACAGTTTCACCTTCGAGCGATCGCGCAGCGCCGCGAGATACGCTTCGCCTTCGCTCTGCGCGTCGACCTGCGCCATCTGCTGCT
Organism: Burkholderia sp. MSMB1072; assembly: GCF_001524725.1. Classification (NCBI taxonomy): domain Bacteria; kingdom Pseudomonadati; phylum Pseudomonadota; class Betaproteobacteria; order Burkholderiales; family Burkholderiaceae; genus Burkholderia; species Burkholderia sp. MSMB1072. The sequence continues at coordinate 227,195 of NZ_LOYC01000017.1, read as the reverse complement.
GAGCGGCCGCCAGTTGCTGCGGATCGACCGCCGAACCGGGGATCACCGCGTTCACACGGTAGATCGCGTAGCCGTCCGCGCCGAGGTCGACACCGACGTAAGCCGGCAGCGTCTTCGCATCGACCTTGTAGACGGCGCTCAGCGCAGCCGGCGTCAGGCCCTGCGATTGCGTGCGCGACACCTTCTGCGCGGCCGCGAACCCGTCGGTCGACTTCGACTTCTGCAGTTCGGCCAGCTTCGCCGCACCGTCCTTCTTCGCGAGTTCCGCCGCCTGCTCGGCGATGACCTTCTGGCGCACGGCGTCCTTGATCGCGTCGAGCGCGGGCACGGCCGCCGGCTTGTAGTCGGTCACGCGCGCCGAGATCAGCGTGTTGTTGCCGACGTCGATCGCCTGCGTGTTGTTCTGGTTCTTCACGGCGTCGTTCGCGAACACGGCGGCCAGGAACTTCGGATTGTTCAACGGGCTCGTCGGCGGCAGTTGCGGATTCGGCGTCGGCGTGACGGTGGCCGTCTGAATCGTCAGCTTGTACTTGTCCGCGGCCGGCTGCAGCGTCTTCGCCTTTTCGTAGACGGTTGACGTGAAGCCTTCCGCGTTGTCCGAGAACGCCTTCGATGCGTACTGCTGCTTCAGGTCGGCCGCGATCTGGTCCTTCACTTCCGCGAACGGCTTGACGACGGCCGGCTTCACTTCGGTCGCCTTCAGGATGTGGAAACCGAGATCCGACTGCACGATCCCGCTCACGTCGCCCTGCTTGAGCGAGAACGCGGCATCGTCGAACGCCTTGCCGCCCGCGGTCGAGCCGCGCGTGATGAAGCCGAGATCGCCGCCCTTCGCTGCCGACGGCGCGTCCTGCGAGTTCTTCTGCGCGATCTGCGCGAATTGATCCGGATGTGCCTTCACGTCGGCGAGCAGTTGCTCGGCCTTCGCTTTTGCCGCCGCCTTGTCGGCCGCGCTGGCGCTGCCCGGCGCGGCGATGAAGATGTGGCTCACGCGCACCTGCGCTTCGGTCCGGAAGTGCGTCGGGTTGTCGTCGTAGAACTTCTTGATGTCCGCATCGGTCGGCTGCGCGCTTGCGGCCGCTGCGGCCGGCGAATAGACGAGGTACTGGATCGTCGCGGTTTCCGGCGTCGCGAAGCTCTGCTTGTGCGCGTCGTAGTACGCGGTGAGCTGTGCGTCGGTCGGCTGAACCTTCGCCGCGAAATCGCTCGTCTTCAGCACGAGCGCCTGCACTTCACGCTGCTGCGCGGCGAGTTCGGACAGGTGTTGCGCGAGGCTCTTCGGCGTGAACGCGCTCGACACGATGCTCGCCGGAATCTGTTGCAGCGAGAGGCTGTAACGCACGCGCTCCTGGTACTGCTCGGGCGTCATCCCCTGGAACGACAGCAGTTGCGCATAGCGTTCGACGTCGATCGAACCGTCGGGCTTCTTCAGCGCCGCGATCATCGGGTCGCTCATCAGCGCGTCGCGCACGGCGTTGTCGGATGCAGTCAGGTGCAGGCGTTGCGTCTCGTCGGCCAGCACGCGTTGCTGGATCAGGCCGTCGAGCACCTGCTTGCGATGCTCGGGCGTGTCGAACATCTTGATGTCGAACTGCCCGCCGAGCGCTTGGCGCGCCTGATCGATCTGCTGGCGGAACGCGCCGTCGAATTCGACCCGCGTGATCTTGTGCCCGTTGACTGCTGCGACGTTCGCACTGTCGTCGAAGAAGCCGCGGAAGCCTTGGATTCCGACGAAACCCAGCCCCGGCAAGACGATCAGGAGCAGGAGCGCCATCATCAGGCGCTGGTGATTACGGAAGAAATCGAGCATGCGTGACGGGAAAATTGGACAAAACGTCCGATATTACAACATACGGGGTGGGACGGGCGAAAAGCGGCCCTCGCCCGCGTGGTCGGCACTCCGACCACGGCCGCGCGCACTCCCCCACTCACGGCGATTCGTTCGCGAAGCCGGCTTGCCGCACCGACGGCCGTCGAAGCACGATGCCCCGCGAGCGCATCCGTGGCCAGCGGCCGAGTGGAACGTGACGGGCAGAAAAAAGACCGGGACCAGCCGCGCTCCCGCGACCGGATCACCATCGGGATCGTGACAGCCAAGCCCGAGCCCGCCGACGGCATACCGCACGACGCCGATCGATCGACGCCTCGCCGACGCGTCATCGGACTTTGCATATCGAAAATCGTTCGTTCGTCGCGCATGCCAAGCCGTATACGCTAATCGCGCCATGCAACCCGTGCCATGCTCGTCCGCCGAGCGACGAAGGGGCACGGCCTATTCGACCATTCAACCAAACCGATCCATTCGATGAGTTTTCTTCACCAGGCGCGCATCGTCGCATTGGCCGTCTCGCTCGGCCTTCTGGCGGGCTGCAACGGCGATAGCGTCGATCGCTCGAACGTTTCACCCGTCGCTACGGAGAACGCGGCAAACGGCGCGACGATATTCACGATTCCGCTGTACCAGTTCTACGCCACGCGACAGAGCTACATCGCTCAGGGCCTTGCGCCGAATACGTTTCTTCACAGTCGCCGGCTCTCCGATGCGTCATCCACCGCGGTGACGAAGCCCAATCACGACACGCTGTATTCCATCGCCATGCTGCAACTGGACGCGGGCCCCGTTCAAATCGATACGCCCTCGAGCGGTAGCCGTTACTTCTCCCTCGCGTTGATGGACGCCTATACGAACAACTTCGCGATTCGAGGCACGAGCGCCGACAACGGCGTTGCGAAGGTCTTTTGGGTCGTGGGGCCGAACTGGCAGGGAGAAGCGCCCGCAGGGGTCATCGTGCTCCGCTCGTCGACCAACGCGGTCTGGGCCCTGGCACGGACTTACGTGAGCGACGCGAGCGATTATCCGGCCGCGTGGGCGGTTCAGAACCAATTGGTGGCGTCGCAACCCGCTGGAACCGGCGGCACGACGTGGGACAGCGTGGACAAGCAAAAGCCGCCTGGTTATACCAACTGGCCATCGTATTTCCAGTACGTGAACCAGCTGTTGAAAAAGAGCCCGCCCACGCCGCAGGACACTGCCGTGCTGGCGACGCTCGACGCGATCGGCATCGGCCCGGCGCAGACCTTCGACCCGTCGTCTGCCGACATCGCGTCGATCAGCGCCGGCGCAACGCAGGCGCTGGCGAGCCTGACGACCGGCAGCAGAGCGCAGCAAGCGTCGACCCAGACGAGTACCGGCGTAAATGGCTGGACAGGCGGTCCGGCGGATGTCGGAAACTATGGAACCCACTATACGTTGCGGGCGAACGTTGCGCTGAACGGCCTCGGCGCGCTGCCCGGCAGTGAAGCGATCTATTACACCAGCACGGAAGCGGCGAACACGCCGGGTGCGAACTACGACGGCAACGGCGTCTATCAGATGACGTTTCCCGCCGGGCAGCTTCCGCCGGCACGCGCGTTCTGGTCATTGACGCTGTACGGCGGCACGAACCAGGCGCAGGCATTCTTCTATTCGAATCCCGATCAAGTCTACGCGCTGTCCTATCCGGCCTCGAACTTTCAGTTCGCCAGCGACGGCTCGCTCGTGCTCACCATCAGCCACGCGCGACCCGCCGGCGTACCGGCCAGCAATTGGTTGCCCGCTCCTGCCGGCGCGTTCAACCTGACGCTGCGCACGTACTTGCCCGATACGCCGCTCCTGAGCGGAACCTACAAACTGCCACCGGTGATACGCGTTCAATGAGGTGCCGTTTGCGCACGCCGGAAACAACCTGTGCCCCCGCGGCGTGAAATTCCGGCGGAACGGACGGGACGCGTGTCCGCAGGCCGCACGTGCGTGCGCATCGCTTCGCGTCCCGCCGGAAAACCGCGCAGGCGGTTTCCTTCCCTGCGCGATCGTTGCATCTACGCGGGCAGCACCGGAAGGCACAAATGAAAAAGCCCGCGCCAGGCGGGCTTCTTCATTTTCTGGCGCAACGGACGGGACTCGCGTACATCCTGCAGGCCGCGGATGCGCTTGCACGCGCATCCTTTCGAGCACCGTCGGAAGCGCACGGGCGGCTTCCTCCGCTCCACAGTAGCGCGCACCAGCGGGCGCAACGGGAATACCAAATGAAAAAGCCCGCACAAGGCGGGCTGTTTCATTTGTTTGGCGGAGCGGACGGGACTCGAACCCGCGACCCCCGGCGTGACAGGCCGGTATTCTAACCGACTGAACTACCGCTCCTTGGTCTGGCTGAATCGTGAAACTGGTGGGTGCTGAGGGGTTCGAACCCCCGACCTACGCCTTGTAAGGGCGCCGCTCTACCAGCTGAGCTAAGCACCCGTTTCCGATTCGTTCCGACTGCGATCTGCGTTTGCGCATCAACAATCAGCGAGCCCGCAAGTTTAATTCATCCTCGATCATTTTGCCAAGCCTGCGCGTGAATTTTTTTAACGCACGCGTTCGCACGATTCCGATCCATATAAAAAAACCCGCGGACACCGCCGCGGGTTTCGTGAACAACCGTCAGCAACGACGGTGCTCGGAGCCTCAGTGCTTGACGACTTCCGTCGAGCCGGCGTCCTTCGCCGCCTCGCCGACCGGCGCCGCTGCCTTCGCTTCTTCTTCCGGCGGCAGCGGAGTCGGCGAACGCTCGAGCGCGAGTTCCAGCACCTTGTCGATCCAGCGGACCGGCACGATCTCGATCGCGTTCTTCACGTTGTCCGGAATGTCCGCGAGATCCTTCACGTTCTCTTCCGGAATCAGCACGAGCTTGATACCGCCGCGGTGAGCCGCCAGCAGTTTCTCCTTCAGCCCGCCGATCGGCAGCACTTCGCCACGCAACGTGATTTCGCCCGTCATCGCGACGTCGGCCCGCACGGGAATACCCGTCAGCACCGACACCAGCGCGGTCGTCATCGCACCGCCGGCGGACGGACCGTCCTTCGGCGTCGCGCCTTCCGGCACGTGGATATGGATGTCCTGCTTCTCGAACGCTTCGTCCTTGATACCGAGACGACGCGAACGCGAGCGCACGACCGAACGTGCGGCCTCGACCGACTCCTTCATCACGTCGCCGAGCGAACCCGTACGGATCACGTTGCCCTTGCCCGGCATCACCGCGGCTTCGATCGTCAGCAAGTCGCCGCCGACTTCCGTCCACGCGAGGCCCGTCACCTGACCGACCTGGTTTTCCTTCGCCGCGAGGCCGAAGTCGTACTTGCGCACGCCGAGGAACGTATCGAGGTTCTCGCCATCGACCTTGATCGCGCCCGATGCCTTCTTCAGCAGCAGCATCTTCACGACCTTGCGGCAGATCTTCGACACTTCCCGCTCGAGCGAACGCACACCGGCTTCGCGCGTGTAGTAGCGGATGATGTCGCGGATCGCCTGCTCGGTGACCTCGATCTCGCCTTCCTTCAGCCCGTTGTTCTTCTTCTGCTTCGGCAGCAGGTAACGCTGGGCAATGCTGACCTTCTCGTCTTCCGTGTAGCCCGACAGACGGATCACTTCCATCCGGTCGAGCAGCGGCGGCGGGATGTTCAGCGAGTTCGACGTCGCGACGAACATCACGTCCGACAGGTCGAAGTCGACCTCGATGTAGTGGTCGGCGAACGTGTGGTTCTGTTCCGGATCGAGCACTTCGAGCAGCGCCGACGACGGATCGCCGCGGAAATCCATGCCCATCTTGTCGACTTCGTCGAGCAGGAAGAGCGGATTGCGCACGCCGACCTTCGCGAGGCTTTGCAGGATCTTGCCCGGCATCGAACCGATGTACGTGCGGCGGTGGCCGCGGATCTCGGCTTCGTCACGCACGCCGCCGAGCGCCATCCGGACGAACTTGCGGTTCGTCGCACGGGCGATCGACTGGCCGAGCGAGGTCTTGCCGACGCCCGGAGGCCCGACGAGGCACAGGATCGGCGCCTTGACCTTGTCCACGCGCTGTTGCACCGCGAGATACTCGAGGATCCGTTCCTTGACCTTCTCGAGGCCGAAGTGATCCTCGTCGAGCACCTGCTCGGCGTTCGACAGGTCGTTGTTGACCTTGCTCTTCTTGCGCCACGGCAGGCCGATCAGCGTGTCGATGTAGTTGCGCACGACGGTGGCTTCCGCCGACATCGGCGACATCAGCTTCAGCTTCTTCAGCTCGGCATCGGCCTTCTTCTTGGCTTCCTTCGGCATGCGCGCGGCGTTGATGCGCTTCTCGAGTTCCTCGAGATCCGCGCCCTCCTCGCCTTCGCCCAGTTCCTTCTGGATCGCCTTGACCTGTTCGTTCAGGTAGTACTCGCGCTGGCTCTTTTCCATCTGGCGCTTCACGCGCCCGCGGATGCGCTTTTCGACCTGCAGGATGTCGATCTCGGCTTCGAGTTGCGCGAGCAGGTGCTCGAGACGCTCGATGACCGGGAACATTTCGAGAATGTGCTGCTTCTGGTCGAGCTTCAGCGGCAGGCGCTCGGCGATCATGTCGGCGAGGCGGCCCGCTTCGTCGATGCCCGACAGCGACGTGAGAATCTCCGGCGGGATCTTCTTGTTCAGCTTCACGTACTGGTCGAACTGCGACACGATCGCGCGACGCAGCGCTTCCGTCTCGGCGCTGTCGGCGTGGTCGGGCTCGAGCGGCATCACTTCGCAGGAGAACTGCGTCTCCTGTTCTTCGATGGACAACGCCTTCGCACGCTGCAGGCCCTCGACGAGCACCTTCACGGTGCCGTCCGGCAGCTTCAGCATCTGCAGGATGTTGGCGATACAACCGACCTCGTACATGTCCTTTTCGGTCGGTTCGTCCTTGGCCGCGGTTTTCTGGGCGACGAGCATGATGTGCTTGCCGCCTTCCATCGCTGCTTCGAGGGCCTTGATCGATTTCGGCCGGCCCACGAAGAGCGGAATGACCATGTGCGGGAAAACGACGACGTCCCGCAGCGGCAGCAGCGGGAGCGTGATGCGTTCCGGCGGGAGAAGTTGGGTGCCTGACATTTCATTTCCCCATGAGTGGAATCAATTGTTCGGTAATTGAGGCCGCCACAACGAATTGCAAGCCTTCAAGTGCGGGAAATATTCGGTAAGAAAGTAACCACCGCGTGTCGAGTCAGAGTTACCCACAAGATAAACGAAAAAAAGCCGCCCACGGACTCATGAACGGCCTTTTTCGCTGAACATCGTCGGCAAGCCGGTCAGTTCGAACCCGCCACCTTCGGCGTGTCCTCGTAGATCAGCAAGGGCTTGCCGTCCCCATCGATGACGTTCTCGTCGATGATGACCTTGCTGACCCCTTTCATCGTCGGCAGCTCGTACATCACGTCGAGCAACGCCTGTTCGATGATCGAACGCAAACCGCGCGCGCCGGTCTTGCGGCGGATCGCCTTGCGGGCGACCGCCTGCAACGCGCCCGGCCGGATTTCCAGCTCGACGCGCTCCATTGCGAACAGCTTGTGATACTGCTTGACGAGCGCATTCTTCGGCTCGACCAGGATCTTCATCAGCGCGGCTTCGTCGAGCTTGCCGAGCGTCGCAACCACCGGCAGGCGGCCGATCAATTCGGGGATCAGACCGAATTTGATCAGGTCTTCCGGTTCCGTTTCGCGCAGCACTTCGCCCGCGTCGCGCTCCTGCTTGCTCTTGACCGTCGCGCCGAAGCCGATGCCGGTTTTTTCGGTACGATCGGTGATCACCTTTTCCAGACCGTCGAACGCGCCGCCGCAGATGAACAGGATGTTGGTCGTGTCGACCTGGATGAAGTCCTGGTTCGGGTGCTTGCGGCCGCCCTGCGGCGGCACCGACGCCATCGTGCCCTCGACGAGCTTCAAGAGCGCCTGCTGGACGCCCTCGCCCGACACGTCGCGCGTGATCGACGGGTTGTCCGACTTGCGGCTGATCTTGTCGATTTCGTCGATGTAGACGATCCCGCGCTGGGCCTTGTCGACCTCGTAGTTGCAGTTCTGCAACAGCTTCTGGATGATGTTCTCGACGTCCTCGCCGACGTAGCCGGCTTCGGTCAGCGTCGTCGCGTCGGCGATCACGAACGGCACGTTGAGCAACCGCGCGAGCGTCTGTGCGAGCAGCGTCTTGCCGGAGCCCGTCGGGCCGATCAGCAGGATGTTGCTCTTCGACAGCTCGACGTCGTCCTTCTTGTCGAGATGCTTCAGGCGCTTGTAGTGGTTGTACACGGCCACCGCGAGGATCTTCTTCGCGCGCTCCTGGCCGATCACGTACTGATCGAGGATGTCGCGAATTTCCTGCGGGCTCGGCAGATCCGACCGGGACAGGCTGGCCTCGACGCCGGCGGCAGCCGCCTCGTCGCGAATGATTTCGTTGCAGAGATCGATACATTCATCGCAGATGAACACCGACGGGCCCGCGATGAGTTTTTTCACCTCATGCTGGCTTTTCCCGCAAAACGAGCAATACAACAGCTTCTCGCTGTTCGAACCTTTTTTGTCCGCCATGAATGTAGAGCCTCCGGACAGGTAAATGACATGATACGCCGATTGCTCCGGACGCCGCGCCTAGGGCGCGACCGGAGCCGGCTGGATGCGCTTGCCGCAGATGCTCAGGGCACTCGGGACATTGCGGGGGCGCCGCACGAATCGGGGCGGCACCCCGTTTAAGCTCACGGGCGCTTCAACAGCACCTGATCGATCAGCCCGTACGCCTTCGCGTCCTCGCTCGACATGAAGTTATCACGGTCGGTGTCGCGCGCGATGCGCTCGACGTCCTGGCCCGTGTGCTGCGCGAGCAGGTTGTTCAACCGCTCCTTCAGGTAGAGGATTTCGCGCGCCTGGATCTCGATGTCGGACGCCTGGCCGCGCGCGCCGCCCAGCGGCTGGTGAATCATCACGCGCGAATTCGGCAGCGCGAAGCGCTTGCCCTTCGCACCCGACGCGAGCAGGAACGCACCCATGCTGGCCGCGAGGCCCATGCACAGGGTCGACACGTCCGGCTTGATGAACTGCATCGTGTCGTAGATCGCCATCCCGGCCGACACCGAGCCGCCCGGGCTGTTGATGTAGAGGCTGATGTCCTTGTCGGGATTCTCGCTCTCGAGGAACAGCAATTGCGCAACCACGAGGTTGGCGGTCTGGTCGTTCACTTCGCCGACCATGAACACCAGGCGCTCCTTCAGGAGACGCGAATAGATATCGTACGAACGCTCGCCGCGGCCGCTCGTTTCGACGACGATCGGCACCAGCCCCAGCGCTTGCGCCTCGAAACCCTGCGGCGCGTTCGAAGCAAGCATGTCCAGCAATTCAGCGCGAGTGATCATTCAATGAACCTTGTTCGAATGGAAAATTGAACGGAAGGAAGCCGCCCGCTCAATCGCCATATTAATGGCAACCGTGCGCTTGACGTAAAAACGGCGTGCGGGCCGTCGCTCCGACAGCCGGCACGCCGCTAGAGCGACACTTACGCTTGCGCCGATGCGCTCGCGAGTGCCTCGAAGCTCACTTCCTTGTCCGTCACCTTTGCCTTGCCCAGCACGAAGTCGACGACGTTGCTTTCAACGACGAACGCTTCCATCTCGGCGAGGCGCTGCTGGTTGGAATAATACCAGCGGACCACTTCCTTCGGGTCTTCGTAGCTCTTCGCGAACTCGTCGACTTCCGCGCGGATCTGTTCCGGCTTCGCTTCGAGGCCGTTCGCCTTCACGAGTTCTGCCAGCACGAGGCCCAGCTTCACGCGACGCTCGGCCTGCTCGGCGAACATCTCGGCCGGAATCGGCGCGTCCTTCGCGTTCGGCACGCCGCGCTGCGCCAGATCCTGGCGAGCCATTTCGACGAGACGTTGCTGATCCTGCTCGATCAGCGCCTTCGGCACGTCCAGCTCCGAAATCTTCAGCAGCGCGTCCATCACCTGGTTCTTGACGATCGACTGCGTGCGGCGCTTCGCTTCGCGCTCGAGGTTTTCCTTGATCTCGGCGCGCATCTTCGTGAGGTCGCCGTCTTCGATGCCGAGCGACTTCGCGAATTCGGCGTCGATTTCCGGAAGGTGCGGCCACTCGATCTTCTTCATCGTGACCGTGAACTGCGCCGTTTTGCCGGCGACGTCCTTGCCGTGGTAGTCATCCGGGAACTTGAGGTCGAACGTACGCTGTTCGCCGACCTTCAGGCCCAGCGCTGCCGTTTCGAATTCCGGCAGCATGCGGCCTTCGCCGAGCACGAACGGGAAATCTTCGGCCGTGCCGCCCTGGAACGCGACGTCGTCGATCTTGCCGACGAAGTCGACCGTCACGCGGTCGCCGTTCTTCGCCGCGGTGTCCGCGCCGCCGTCGCCATGCTCGCCGGCTTCGCCGCGTGCGTGGTAGTGCACGCGTTGCTTGCGCAGGATGTCCAGCGTGCGGTCGATTTCGGCGTCGCCGATCGACGTCGTCGAGCGCTCGACTTCAGCCGTCGCCAGATCGCCGATCTTCACTTCCGGGTAGACCTCGAACGTCGCGTCGAACGCGTACGCGTCTTCAGCCTGCTCCTGCTTCGGCTCGAAGCTCGGCTGGCCGGCCACACGCAGGTTTTCCGCGCGGCTGATCGTGAAGAATTCCTGGCCGATCTTGTCGCTCAGCACTTCCGCCTCGACCTGGCCCGAGTATTGTTGCGCGACCATCTTCACCGGCACCTTGCCCGGGCGGAAACCCGGCATGCGCACGGTCTTCGCGAGTTTCTGGATACGGGCGTCGATTTCCTTCTGCACGGTGTCTTTCGGCAGGGAAATCGTCACGCGGCGTTCAAGCTTGCCGAGGTTCTCAACAACGTTAGCCATGGCTTCAATCGTCCTAAAATTATTCGAGCGAATCGGGTTTTCCTTGCCGTGCCTGCCTGCGGCGTGGGGTGCATCGCATGCACCCGCCGCGCCGGAGCGCCACGCCATCCCTGCACGCGCCGAATGGCTAGCGCAAGCGGCTCGGAGCACGGCTTTGGCCGGAAGAATCGACTATTCTAGCAAACAATTTTCCTCATACCGCCAGATCGGCGCGACACGTGTGCGTCCCGCCCCATCGACGGCCCGCTGCACGACCATGCACGCGGATCGTCGCTATGCCGAACGGCGTATCCACCCCGGGCCCACCATCCTGTAAGCTCCGATAGCGTGTGAGCCACCTTCGCGGCCCACCCGTTCATTCCTCATACCAAACACGCCTTCCGGAGACACCATGCCGCAACACCCGTCCGCGCCTGTCGTCGTCATCGCGCCCGATTCGTTCAAAGGCTCGCTTTCCGCCGAGCAGGTCGCGAACGCGATCGCCACCGGCATTCGCCGCGCCCGGCCCGACGCGGTCGTGCGCTGCTGCCCGATGGCCGACGGCGGCGAAGGCACGCTCGACGCGATGCTGGCGGGCGGCGGCACGCGGCGCACGCTGCAGGTGGCCGGCGCGTCGCTGGCGGCGCGCGACGCGGCGGTGGGCGTGATCGATGCGCGCACCGCGATCGTCGAGACGGCCGAGATCGTCGGGATTACCGACCCGGTCGGCATGAGCGTGCCGGTCGACGCGCGCAGCACGCGCGGGATGGGCGAGGCGATCCGCGCACTGCTCGACGACGGCGTGCGCCGCTTCTTCGTCGCGCTCGGCGGCAGCAGCACCAACGACGCCGGCGCCGGGCTGCTCGCGGGCCTCGGCCTGCAGTGCTTCGACGCGGGCGGCCAGCCGGTCGAGCCCGTGCCGTCGCGGTTGGCCGACATCGCGCGCATCGACGCGTCGGGGCTCGATCCGCGCCTGAAGGAAACGGAATTCGTCGGCATGTCCGACGTCGACAATCCGCTGACGGGCGCGCATGGCGCCACCGCCGTGTTCGGTCCGCAAAAGGGCGTGACGGCGGCGCAGGTCGCGACCCTCGATACGGCCCTCGCCCACTTCGCCGACCTGCTCGAAGCCGCACTCGACCGCCGCGGCCGCGACCTGCCGGGCGCGGGCGCCGCGGGCGGCCTCGGTTTCGCGCTGCACATGCTCGGTGCACGCTTCGAGGCCGGCGCCGAAGTGGTGGCCCGCCAGGTCGGGCTCGACGCCGCCCTGGCCGGGGCCGACTGGCTGATCACCGGCGAAGGCCGCTCCGACGTGCAGACGCTGCACGGCAAGGCGCCGTTCATCGCGTGCCGGCACGCGCAGGCAGCCGGCGTGAGCGCATCGCTGCTGTCGGGCGCGGTCGACCCGGCCGCGCTGCCGCGCCTGTCCGAGTATTTCTCCGGCTGCTTTTCGCCGGCTCCCGGGCCGATCACGCTCGACGTCGCGATCCGCGACGCGGCCGACCTGCTCGCGAACGAAGCGGAACAGTTGACACGCCTGAAGTACGGTGCACACTGACCGTTGACCCGAGCGCGCGATACAGGAACAATCGGGCCCGCCCTTTTTCTTCAGGATTCGACATGAAAGGCCGCCAAGCCGGGCTCGATCAGTTTCTGACCTATCGCCTCCATGCGCTCACGAAGCGCTCCGACCGCGGGATCGGCGAGGTGTACCGGCACAAGCTCGACATCTCGCTACCCGAGGCGCGCGTGATCGCCGCCGTCGGCGCGTTCGGCCCGTTCTCGATCATGGATCTCGCGCGCCACACCAATCTCGACAAGAGCCAGGCAAGCCGCGCGGCCGAAGCGCTGCTGCGGCAGGGGCTGCTCGAGCGCAGCGCGAGCGAGGAAGACGGTCGGATCGTGCTGATCGCGCTGACCACCGACGGCCGAGCGCTGCATCGCAAGATCATGCCGATCGTGCGCAAGTGGAACGACGGCCTGCTCGCGTGCCTGTCCGACAGCGAACGTCAGACGTTCGAGCGGCTGCTCGACAAGATCGTTGCGCACGCAGTCGAGCGCGACGACTGAGTAACCGGCTTCGAAGTCAAGCGCGATGAAGTGAATCGCCCCAAGGCGTGTCGGCCCCGCCGTCGCCGGTTCGCGAAGCGCAGCAGGCGGCATTAATCAGACGAATCGGACGGGCCGTCCGCGTTGCGTCATGCACGATCCGGGCGGCTTGTCCGGGCGCACCGTCCGGGCGGCCCGTCTTGCACCGCGACGGCATCGCGCGAAGCGCGCGCGGTCGCGTTGCCGGCGTCGCCGACGGCCGCGAGCCCGGCGGCCTCGTGCGCACTACAACCCGCTGTTCATCGCGCGCTGACGCAACAATCCGAGGACCGCGTCGCAGTACGGCGTCGGCACGCCAAGCTTGCGGCCGAGTTCCGGAAACACGCCGAGGATCGGCCCGATCTCGAGCGAGCGCCCCGCCTCGAAATCCTGCAGCATCGACGTCTTGAACGCGCCGAGCTTGCGCGTGACCGCGATCCGCTCGGGGCCGCTCATCCCGGCGGACAAGCCGAGCTTCGCGCCGATCGCAGCCGCTTCCTCCATCATCCGCAGCGCGAGATCCTGCGTGAACGGATCGTCGAGCAACTGCTCGGCCGTCGACCCGGTCAACGCGCTCAGCGGGTTCATGTTCATGTTGCCCCACAGCTTCGTCCAGATCTCGGTCCGGATCGCGGGCGTCGTCTCGACGTCGAAACCGCCGGCCGCGAGCGCCGCGGCGAACCGCGCCGTAGCCCTGTCGAGCCGCGGATCGGGCGTGCCGACGATCAGCCGGTTGCCGCGCCCGCGCCGCACGACGCCCGGCGCGTCGGTACTCGACGACAGATGCACGACGCAGCCGATCGCCTGCGCGGGCGGCAACGCGGCCGATACCGCGCCGGCCGGATCGACCGCATCGAGCGGCACGCCGTCGATCGCCCCTTCGAGCCCGTGCGTGAACCACCACGGCAGCCCGTTCATCGCCGCGACGATCACCGTATCCGATCCGACCAGCGGCGCAATACGCGCGGCCAGCGCCGGCAGCGCCTGTGCCTTCAGCGCGATCACCACGTAGTCCTGCACACCGAGCGCGGCCGCATCGTCGCTTGCGCGCACCGGCACCGACGCGATTGCGCCCGCCTCGTCGATCACGCGCACGCCGTGGGCATTCAGCGCATCGAGCGTCGCGCCGCGTGCGTACGCGCTCACGGTCATGCCGGCTCTCGACAACGCGGCCGCGAGCAATCCGCCGATCGCGCCGACCCCGACCACCGCCGCGCGCACCGACCCTGAATTCGTGTCGTTCATGATGGAATTCCGTCTCCCGGGAGCTGACGAGCATAACGCGCAATGGTTGCGGGCACAACCATTTGCGCGGCATACCGTGCATCGGGCGGCACGCGTTCGTGCACCTCAGCGCGGTATGCCGCCCGCCTCCACCGCTTCGTCGTCGATCGCGCCGCTGGTCGCGCCGAGCACGCCGGCGATCTGGCTCTTGTCGTGCATGCCGAGCTTGCGGTACGCGCAGCGCAGGTAGTGGCGCACGGTCGTCGGCGAGATCGCCATCTGCTGCGCGACTTCCTTGTGCGAACGCCCGGCGCCGTAATAACGGATCGCCGCGAGCTCGCGCGGGCTCAGCCGGTCGAGCAGCGAGCGCGGCCGCGCCTCGATCTGGAACAGCCCCGCGACGGGCACGCACTGGATGCGCAGCGCGTCGCCGACGAACGGCCGGCCCGGCTGGCGCCGCAGATGCGCGACAAGCGGCTCCGGTACGCGCGCACCGGCCCAGGCCGGCCATTCGGTGCGCAGCACGTCGTCGAAATCGTGATCGGCATGGTGCAGCACACCGAAGTTGTCGCACAGCGCACGCGCCGCCGGCACGACCGTGTCGGCGCGCTCGCGTTCGCGCGTGAGCTGCGCGGCACGGTTGATCGTCAATGCGGCCGCGAGATGCGGAATGACCTCCTCGAAACGATGTGCTTCGTCGTCGCTGAACGGCCGGTTCAGGCCCTGCCGGTAGATCGACACGAACGTCGTCAGGCCGAAGCGGCGATCGAGCGTACATACGAACATCAGTTGCGCGAGCCCGTACTTCACGCACCAGTCGCGAAACCGCGCATCGAGCCCCGGCTCGACGACCGACAGCCGCACCGCGCGGCCGTGCGCGCCGTGCAGCGTGCGGCGCGCGAGCGGGTCGCAATCGCGCACGCGCTTCCAGTCGATGAAGAACGCGTGCGGCAACCGGTACAAAAAGCTGTTGTGCATCACCGGGCCGGTCGGCACATGGGTCGCGACGCCCGTCCACGCGGCATCGAACGGAACGAGCGCCTGCAGCAGTGAAAAGAACCGGTATTCGAATTCGCCGATGGCGGACTGCGCGGCCACCGCGTACAGGTCGAGCAGCATCAGGCCGAGTTCGCGCTGCGCTGCGTCGCCACGCGTGACGCCATCGAAATCGGCGCGCCGGGACGGCAGCGGCGGCCACGCGAATTCGTCGAGCGCGATGGCGGCCGGCACGTCGCGCAGCGCGTCGAGGTCCTGCCCGATATCCGTCGTGATCCTCACCTTCCGCTCTCCTGTCCGGTCGGGCCGCCGATGTGCGCAACGATACCGGCCGATTATAGCGAGCGACTTTTTTGGCGGGCCACGGCGCCGAAACGCTCGCCAATCCCATCCATTTGAACGGTACACCGCACGTTGCTGCTGCGCAGCACGGCGCGCGACGGCATCGCGCGGCGTTCGCGCCGCGCACCGCGGGTTTTCCGCACCGTTCATCTGGACGACTGTTCGACGGTTTTCCCGCTGCGGACACTGCGTCGCGACCACACCAACGACGAACCGATGCAGGAAGGCATGGAGAACCCCACGTGACGACACCCCGCTTCATCCGCACGGCCACGGCCGCCGCGGCGCTTGCCGCATGCAGCGGCGCCGCGCACGCGCAGTCCGCCCTCACGCTGTACGGCGCGCTCGACGTCGGCGTGCAATATCTGACGCACGCCGACGGGCACCGTTCGGCCGTGCAGTTGCAGAACTACGGCATCCTGCCTTCGCAGTTCGGGATCAAGGGCCACGAGGATCTCGGCGGCGGCTGGCGGGCGCTGTTCAAGCTCGAACAGGGCTTCAACGTCAACGACGGCACCCCGACCGCGCCCGACTACGCGTTCTTCCGCGGGGCATACGCGGGCATCGCCGGACCGGTCGGCACCGTCACGCTCGGCCGCCAGTTCAGCGTGCTGTTCGACAAGACACTGTTCTACGACCCGCTCTGGTACGGGTCGTACAGCGGCCAGGGTGTGCTCGTGCCGATGAACGCGAACTTCATCGACCACTCGGTCAAATACCAGTCGCCGACGTTCGCCGGCTTCGACGTCGAAGCCCTCGCCGCGACCTCCGGCGTCGCGGGCAATACGCGCGCCGGACGCGTGCTCGAGCTCGGCGGCCAGTATGCGAGCAACGGCCTGTCGGTAAGCGCGGTGCTGCATCAGGCGCACGGCGACGTATCGGCGGCGGCCGACGCGTCCGCGCGGCGTCGCGAACTCGGCACGCTCACCGCACGTTATGCGTTCGCCACGCTGCCGCTCACCGTGTATGCGGGCGTCGAACGCCTGACCGGCGACCTCGACGCGGCCCGCACGATCGTCTGGGGCGGTGCGCGCTACCTGACGTCGAACGGGATCGGCCTGAACGCGGGCGTCTACCACACCGATGCGCGCACGCCGGCGATCGGCCACCCGACGTTGTTCATCGCGAGCACTACGTACGCGCTGTCCAAACGCACCGTCGCATACGTGAACCTCGGCTATGCGCGCAACAGCGGCCAGAGCTCGCAGACCGTCTACGAATACGACCCGACGCCGCTTGCCGGCGCGTCGCAGTTCGGCGCGATGGTCGGTATGTACCACCTGTTCTGATTCCCCCAACGAGATCCTGTCATGAAGACCCTGCCCCCGGATGTCGCCCTCTCGCGCGACGGCCATGCGTCGACGTTCGCGCGCTCGACGCTCGTCGCGCTCGTCGTGTTCGCGGCCATCACGCCGCTGTTGCTGCTCGTGGCGCCCGCCGTCGCCGGTCAGCTCGCCACGCAGCTCGGCTTGTCCGCGTCGCAGATCGGCACCTACTTCTTCGTCGAACTCGGCGCGTTCAGCCTCGCGACCGTGCCGTCGTACCTGTGGCTCGGACGTGTCGACGCGCGTCGCGTCGCGGCGTTCGCCATCGCGCTGTTCGGCGCGGGCAACCTGCTGACTGCGCTGTGGATGCCGGGGTTTGCTGCGCTGCTCGCGCTGCGCGCCGTCACCGCCCTCGGCGGCGGCTCGCTGATGGTGCTCTGCATGACGAGCGCGGCGACGAGCACGAACAGCGACCGCGTGTACGGCCTGTGGGTCGTTGGCCAGTTAATCGCGGGCGCGATCGGCCTGTTCGTGCTGCCGCACGTATTCGCCGCGTTCGGGCTACGCGCGCTGTACGTCGCGCTCGCCGTGCTCGCGCTGCTAGCGGCGCCGCTGTCGCGCGGCTTTCCGACGTCGCTCGGCGCACGGGCGACGTCCGCGTACGCGGCGCGCGGCGACGCGCCGCCGACGCCGCGACGCTTCGTCGTACTCGCCATCGGCGCGGTGCTGACGTTCTATCTCGCGATCGGCAGCGTGTGGACGTTCGCGAGCCGTGCGGCGGCCGAGGCCGGGCTCGATCCGCAGTCGACCGGCAACGTGCTCGCGATCGCGAGCGTGATGGGGATCGCCGGCGCGGCGCTCGCGTCGTGCGCGGGCGGCCGGCTCGCGCGGCGCGCGATGCTGGCGACCGGCTATGCGCTGCTCGCGGCGTCGCTCGTCGCGCTCGCTGCGATGCGTGACACCGGCGGCTACGGCGCGGCGATCTTCGCGTTCAAGTTCGCGTGGACCTTCGTGCTGCCGTTCATTCTCGCGACGGTCGCGCAGATCGACACGTCGGGCCGCCTCGTCGCGACACTCAATTTCGTGATCGGCGCGGGGCTCGCCGCCGGCCCGCTGCTGGCCGGCCTGATGCTCGACGCCGGCGGCACGATGCGCGCGCTGTTCGCGGCCGCGACGGCCGTCGCGATCGTGTCGTTCACCGCGCTGCGCCACATCGATCGCCGCGCGCGCCCCTCCGCTTCCTCCCAACCGTGACAGGTCACGCATCCATGAATCGCACTGCCTTCTTCACCGACGAACGCACTTTCTGGCATACGGGCGGCACGCACGCGCTGTTCTTTCCGGTCGGCGGCTGGGTCCAGCCACCGTCGAGCGCGGGCTACGCGGAATCGCCCGATTCGAAGCGCCGCTTCCTGTCGCTCGTGCAGGCGTCGGGCCTGGCCGCGCAGCTCGACCTGCGCGGCGCCGAGCCCGCGACCACCGTCGACCTGCTGCGCATTCATCCGGCACACTATCTCGACGCATTCCGCGCGCTGAGCGACGCGAACGGCGGCGACCTCGGCGATCTCGCGCCATTCGGCAAGGGCAGCTACGAGATCGCCGCGCTGTCGGCCGGTCTCGCGATCGCGGCAGTCGATGCGGTCGTCGGCGAGCACGCGGCGAATGCGTTCTCGCTGTCGCGGCCGCCCGGCCATCATTGCCTGCGCGACCGTCCGATGGGCTTCTGCATGCTCGCGAACATCCCGATCGCGATCGAGGCTGCCCGTGCGAAGCACGGCATCGAGCGCGTCGCGGTGATCGACTGGGACGTGCATCACGGCAACGGCACACAGTCGATCTACTACGACGATCCGGATACGCTGACGATCTCGCTGCACCAGGACCGCTGCTTCCCGCCCGGCTATAGCGGCGCGGGCGATCGCGGCGAAGGCGCGGGCGTCGGCGCGAACCTGAACGTGCCGCTGCTCGCGGGCAGCGGCGACGATGCCTACCGGTATGCATTCGAGCGAATCGTGCTGCCGGCGCTGGCGCGTTTCCGCCCCGAGCTGATCGTCATCGCGAGCGGCCTCGATGCGAGCGCGGTCGATCCGCTCGCGCGCATGCAGTTGCATACCGACAGTTACCGGTTCATGACCCGCGCGGTGAAAGACGCCGCGCAACGCTATTGCGGCGGGCGGCTCGTGATCGTTCACGAAGGCGGCTATTCGGAGGCGTACGTCCCGTTCTGCGGGCTGGCGATCGTCGAGGAACTGGCCGGCGTGCGCACCGAGGTCGCCGATCCGATGCTCGACCTGGCGATCGCGCAGCAGCCGGGCGAGCGGTTCGTCGCGTTCCAGCGCGAACTGCTCGACGAACTGGCCGTGTCGTTCGGGTTGTAACGCGCGCCGACGAACGATACCGGGCCGGCATGCGCCGGCCCTTGCGCGATCGGTACGGATGGGGTTTCCTGTGGCTTTACCCCTGTTCCGGCCCGGAGGCCGCACTCTTCCGATGAAATCGTCCCCGCGCGATAACAACGACACCACCAAAACGCGCCGCCAGCCATCGAAGCTGGCCCTGAACATCGCCGCCGTGACGGTCGGCCTCATCACGTTCGCGATCGGCGCGGCGTGGGTGATCTATAGCTGGATCGTCGATCGCGAAGCGCAGTATTTCGCGATTCCGCTGGTGTTCTCGGTGCCGGTGATCGTGGCCGTCGCGATCCGCAGCTTCTGGGAATAGGCGCGCCGGAAACGACGAAGCGCCGCGGTCACGCGACGCGCGGCGCCTCGTATCGTGCGCGTTTCAACTGAAGCGGTGCGCTCCGCGATCCGCTTGCCAGCGAGTCACAGGCCGGGACGCGGACACGGATTGGGGGCTGCGCCCTGATATCCGCCGGCGACGGCGCCCAGCGCGGCGGCGGCCAGGGACGTGCCGAGCGCTTTCAACACCCCCTCCGTCGACAACGGCTCGCCGCTCGACATCACACGCCCCGAATACGCGGAGCATGCGGACGACGATGCAACCGTCTTCACGGGCCTGGCACTCCACGCGATATTGTCGGCAGGCGTGTTGGCGAAGGCCGGCGCGGCCAGCATCAATGCCAGAACGGAAATCGGGATACGGACGGTGTGTTTCATCGGCGGGCCCCTCGGTGCGTTGTACTTCTTGTGCGAAAAGTGCGCACGATATTACACGCGACCGGTTTTTCGAGCGAGGTCCGATGCCGGGCGGCGAAATCGGCGTCAATAAAAAAGCGCTGCGGTCAGTCGACCGGCAGCGCTTTTTCGCGAACGGCCCCTGCCGGGGGCACGTTCGACTTCTGGTGCGTGAGGCCGGACTCGAACCGGCACACCCTTGCGGGCGTCAGGACCTAAACCTGGTGCGTCTACCAATTTCGCCACTCACGCGCATTTCCGTCGCCTGACCGCGCCGGGACGCAAGATGCATGCTCCACGCGCCCGGGACCGCTCGGGACACTTCAGCCGGCCCGAAAACCGGCACGCCCGATCAGGCGAGCGCGAGATTCTACCCGATCCGTGCGGCGTTGTCTCGCCCCGCCGGCACCTGTCGCGCCGCGGTGCTAGAATGCCGCGCTCGACGTTTCGGCAGCGCGCCGCCGCGCGTCCCCCGAACCCGCCCCATCCGATTGAGCCCGTGAACTTCGACGACTACTGTCAGCAAAAGGCCGCCCCCGCAGGCTCCAGCGTCTACTACGCGCTGCGTCAGGCGCCGCTCGCCACGCAGCCGCGCCTGACCGCGCTGTTCGCGCTGCGCCGCGAACTCGAGGAAACCGTCAAGGAAACCAGCGATCCGACCGTCGGACACACGAAGCTCGCGTGGTGGCACAAGGAACTCGCGGCGCTGGCCGACGGGCAACCGTCGCACCCCGTCACGAAGGCGCTCGCGCAGCATCACCCGGCGATCGCCGCCGAGGCCGATGCGCTGCGCACGCTCGTCAACGGTTACGGGATGGATCTCGAACAGGCGCGCTACCTCGATTTCGCGAACCTGCAGCGCTATATCGCGCAGGTCGGCGGCACCTTCGCGTCGCTGGTGGCGCGCGCCAGCTCGACGCACCCGGCTGACCCGCAGCCATGGGCCGCGGACGTCGGCCGCGCGCTGATGCTCGCGCAATTCGTGCAGGAGCTCGGCAACGACGCACGCCACGGCCGCATCTATCTGCCGATCGACGAACTGCAGCGCTACAACGTGACCGCGGCCGATCTGCTGAACCGCCGCTACAGCCCTGCGTTCACCGAATTGCTGCAATTCCAGACGACCCGCGCGCGCGAAGCGCTCGCGGCTGCCGATGCGGCGATTCCCGCCGCCGAACGCCGCGCGCAGCGCACGCTGCGCGCGCAGATCGCGCTGGCCGGCGCGCTGCTCGACGAAATCGCGCGCGACGGCTACCAGGTGCTGCATCAGCGCATCGCGCTGACGCCGATCCGCAAGCTGTGGATCGCGTGGCGCGCCGCGCGCCGCCGTTGAGCGGCGCGCCTCACGCCCTCAGCAGCGGCAGCGTGTCGAAACGCTGCTGCAGCACGCGCGTTGCATCGAGCCCCCACCAGGACGCGAGCACGGTCGCGTAAAGCTGGCGGAAATCGACCGCGACCGGCAGGTTGCCGTTGCCGTCGAGCCGCCCGAGCGCGGGCGGTGCACCGTACAACCCACCCGCCACGCGACCGCCCATCACGAAATGCGGTGCGGCCGTGCCGTGATCGGTGCCGTTGCTCTGGTTCTCGCGCACGCGCCGGCCGAATTCCGCATACGTCATCACGAGCGTCTCGTTCCAGCGCCCGAGTTCGATCAGCGCCGCGCGCATCGCGCTCATCCCGTCCGCGAACTGCTTGAGCAGCGCGGCGTGCTGCCCCGGCTGGTTCTGGTGCGTGTCGAAGCCGTTGAGCGTCAGGCGCAGCACCGCGACACCGTCCTGCGCGCCGGGCCCCGACGCTTCGCACGCGGCCAGCACCTGCATCGCGGTCTTCACCGACGTGCCGAACGCACCGGCCGGAAAGGCCGTCCTGAATTCGCGCATCCCGCCGCGCGGGCGCAGCCGGTCGGCCGCCGTCACGATATCGTTCTCGACGTCGATGATGTGCGCGAGCGCCGGGTTCTGCTCGCGCAGCGACGACGGCTCGGCAAGCCGGGCCGCACGGATGAACTGCGCGGGATTGACGAGCGCGATCGCGCGCGCGCCGTTCGACAACGGCCCCATCTCGGCGCTGCCGAGCACGACGCCGTCCGCCGCGAAACCGGGCGGCACGGGCGCCTGCGCGAACGTGCGCGTGAGCCAGCCTTCGTGCAGGTACTGATCCGAGCGCGACGCGGTGTCCCAGATCTCGATCGAGCGGAAATGCGACAGGTTCGGCTGCGGATAGCCGACACCCTGCACGACCGCGACCTGCCCGTCGCGCCACAGCGGCATCAGCGGCGCGAGCGACGGATGCAGCCCCGTCTGCGCGTCGAGCTGCAGCACCTGCTCGCGCTTGATGCCGATGCCGCGCCGGAACGAGTAGTACAGCGGGTCCGCGTACGGCACCACCGTGTTGAGGCCGTCGTTGCCGCCCTTGAGCTCGACGAGGATCAGCACGTTCGCATACCCGGCCGCAGGCTTTCGGCCGGCCTGCGGCGCGGCAGCCGCCACCGCGCTCGCCTGCCACATCGACACGCCGGCCGCCGCCGCGGCGCCCGTCAGCGTCAGAAAATCACGTCGGTTCATCGCACATCCTTTGGTTCGCCGCCCGCCGCCTTGGCCGCGGCCGCCGCCCGCTTCATCGTCGTTCGCATCATTTCAGTTGATAGGCCGGATCCATCAGCAGCGCCTCGAGATACGCGCTGCCGGTCGAATCCGTGTCGATCGCCGCGACCGGCGAGAGTTGCAGCACCGCGTGCTGCAATTGCAACTCGGTGGACAATCCCGCGATCGCCTGAGGCCGCGCACGATACTGCGCGAGCCAGCGCTCGAGGTCGAAACGCAAGCCGCCGCGCGCGGGCTTGGCGGGCATGCCGCGCGGGCCGGCGGCGGACGCCGCGTCGGCCACCGGCATCGCGTGCGCGCTCGGCGACGGCGCGATCGCACGGGCCGGCGGCCGCATGCCGGCCGTCTCGGTCGCGCGGAACAACTGCTCGACGAACTGCTTGCGCGACAGCAGCGTCGTGCTGTTGATCCACAGCGCGCCGCCTGGCCAGCCCTTCACGTTCGGCGGATAGAACAGGTTCTGTCCGAGCGTGCGCACGGCGTTCGCGAGCATCTGCGGATCGCCGTACGCCACGTCGAACAGCCGCACCGAGCCGACCACGAATTCCGCCGGCGACTTGACCAGCACGCCGCGGTTGCGCGGATCCCAGAACGCGTCGGTCGACCACAGCGCGGCGAGCGCCGCGCGAATGTCGTAGCCGCTCGCGCGAAACCGCTCGGCCACCGCGTCGAGCGCGCGCGGCTCCGGCGTATCGGACACGAACTCGCGCCACAGCTTGCCGGCGATGAAGCGCGCGGTGTCCGGCCGCTTCAGCAGGATGTCGAGAAAGCCGTCGCCGTCGAACGGCCCGGTTTCGCCGAGGATCGTCTTGTCGCCGGCATCGTGCCATTCGGGCCGCACCGCGAAGCGCAGCGTGTCGGGATCGACCGTCCAGCCCGTCATCGCGCGCGCGGCCTCGGTCACGTCGTATTGCGTGTAATGCCCTTCGCCGAGCGTGAACAGCTCCATCACCTCGCGCGCGAAATTCTCGTTCGGACGGCCCTTGCGATTGCTCGCGCCGTCGAGATACTGCAGCATCGCCGGATCCTTCGCGACCGCGTGCAGCAGCGAGCCGAAGTTGCCGAGCGCCTCGCGGCGAAACAGCGCGTTCTGTGCGGCCATCGTCTGCGGGTAAGGCACCTTGTCCTGCCCGGACGTGAAATGCCCGTGCCAGAACAGCGTCATGCGTTCGGTGAGCGGCGACGGCGTCGCGACCATCTCGTTGACCCAGGCCGCACGCAACGCATCGTAGCGGCGATTGCGCTCGCGCTGCTCGTCGCGCCGCATGTCGGGCGTCAGCGCCTGGCGCTGCGCGCGTGTCGGCGGCGGCTCGGCGAGCCAGTCGGGCCACGTCGTGACGGGTTCGCGTCGTGCATTGCCGAGCGTATCGGCCACGACCTGCGCGCGCGTCATGCCGACGATGCGCGCGACTTCGGCGGGAGCGGGAGAAAAACCGGTGCGGCCGAGAAAAAACACCGCGTCGTCGGCATCGAGCGGCGACTGCATGGCAGGCGACGACGCCGGTGCGGCAGCGTTCGCTTTCATCGTCATGGACTCCCGGAACGCACCGGCGGTGCGGATGCCCGTACAACGGCATTCGGCAGCCGAAAGTTGACGGAAAAAATGCTACGAATTCTTTCCGCGCGGGGATTTCCGCGCAAGGCGAACGACGGCACGCATCAGCGCTTGTACAACTCGCGCACGGCGTCTTCGATGTGCTGGCGCAACAGGTGCCGCTCTTCGGGCGTCATGTGCCCGTCGCGACGGCGCTGTTCGAGATCGGGAGGCACGGCGGAACGAGCCGTCATATCGGCGGCGCGATCGGGCTGCGGCGCTTTGCCGCGCGGCAGCTTGCGCGACGATGCGCCCTGCTCGGGGCGCTGCGCATACGCGAGGTTCGACGCATACGGACCGGCAAGCGCGATCGTCAGCATCAGTGCAATCCGGGCAGATCGCATGACCGTCCTCGCTTCTTTGGTCGATTTGTTCCCTTCGTCACGCGGCAACCGGCTACCTCTGGTACTTGAAAAACCCTGCGGAATTCGGGTGTACAAAGATGAAAGATGGAGTGCAGGGGAGTATCTACCGAATTTCGGCTTCGAGTAAAGGAATCTCTATAGCGTGCCTTTACTCGGCGCGACACTACGGGTAAATTTTGTAACCGACTGTAACGCACGAAAATACGCGGCCGTGCGCCAATTCCCATTCGCGATAAGATGCCGATCATGGAAACGAAAAACCCCTCCAAGATTCTCGTCGTCGACGACGACCCTCGCCTGCGCGATCTGCTGCGCCGCTATCTCGGCGAACAGGGTTTCAACGTCTACGTCGCGGAAAACGCAACCGCGATGAACAAGCTCTGGGTCCGCGAGCGTTTCGACCTGCTCGTGCTCGACCTGATGCTGCCCGGCGAAGACGGCCTGTCGATCTGCCGCCGGTTGCGCGGCAGCAACGACCGCACGCCGATCATCATGCTCACCGCGAAGGGCGAGGACGTCGATCGCATCGTCGGCCTCGAGATGGGCGCCGACGATTACCTGCCGAAGCCGTTCAATCCGCGCGAACTGGTCGCGCGCATTCATGCGGTGCTGCGCCGCCAGGCGCCGGCCGAACTGCCGGGCGCACCGTCGGAAACCACCGAGGTATTCGAGTTCGGCGAATTCTCGCTGAATCTCGCCACGCGCACGCTGACCAAGTCCGGCCAGGAAATTCCGCTGACCACCGGCGAATTCTCGGTGCTGAAAGTGTTCGCGCGTCATCCGCGCCAGCCGCTGTCGCGTGAAAAGCTGATGGAGCTCGCACGCGGCCGCGAATATGAAGTGTTCGACCGCAGCCTCGACGTGCAGATCTCGCGCCTGCGCAAGCTGATCGAACCGGATCCGGGCAGCCCGCGCTTCATCCAGACCGTCTGGGGCCTCGGCTACGTGTTCATCCCGGACGGCGCTGCCTGAGCTTTTTCCTTCCCGGTTTCGCCCCGCCCACGGCCCGTCCCATGCGTATCGACCGGCGCCTTCTGCAGCTCGCGTTCGGCGGGCTGTTCTGGCGCACCTTCCTGCTGATCGCGCTGCTGATCTCGGTCAGTCTCGCCGCGTGGTTCCAGAGCTTTCGCGTGATCGAGCGCGAGCCGCGTGCGCAACGCGTCGCGCTCCAGCTCGTCGCGGTCGTGAAGCTCACGCGCACCGCCCTGCTCTATTCCGATCCCGACTTGCGGCGCGCGCTGCTGCAGGATCTCGAGAGCAACGAGGGCGTGCGCGTGTACCCGCGCGAAAAAACCGACAAGTTCAAGCTGCAGCCCGACGAATCGCTGAACCGCCTGATCGAACATGACATCCGCAGCCGCCTCGGCGACGATACCGTGATCGCGCAGTCGGTCAACGACATTCCTGGCGTGTGGATCAGCTTCAAGATCGACGACGACGATTATTGGGTCGCACTCGATCGCGACCAGCTCGACAACGTCACGGGCCTGCAGTGGGCCGGCTGGGGGCTGTTCGCGCTCGCGCTGTCGCTGTTCGGCTCCGCGTTCATCACCAGCCTCGTGAACCGGCCGTTCTCGCGGCTCGCGCTCGCCGCGCGCCAGGTCGGTTCGGGCCAGGCGCCCGAGCCGCTGCCCGAGCGCGGGATGGGCGTCGCGGCCGAGACCAACCGCAGCTTCAACCAGATGGTGCGCGACCTCGAACAGCTCGAGGCCGATCGCGCGCTGATGCTCGCGGGCATCTCGCACGACCTGCGCACGCCGCTTGCGCGGCTGCGGCTCGAAACCGAGATGAGCCCGTCCGACCAGGCGACCAAGGACGCGATGGTCGACGACATCGAACAGATGGACCGCATCATCGCGGCCTTCATCGACTACGCGCGCCCGTCGCAGCGCAAGCCCGAGCCCGTCGATCTATCGTCGGTCGCGCAGGACGTCGCCGCGCGCGTGTCGGGCGAGGACGGCGTCGAAATCCGCACGCGGCTCGCGCCGAGCGCGATCATCGAAGCCGACGAGACCGACATGCGGCGCGTGATCGGCAACCTCGTCGAGAACGCGCGCAAGTACGGCCAGAGCAAGCAGGACGGCATCTCGCGGATCACGCTCGAGACGCGCGTGTCGCATGCGCGCGTCGAGCTGTCGGTGAGCGACGAAGGCCCCGGCATTCCCGAGGATCAGTTGCCGCTCGTGATGCGGCCGTTCTATCGCGTCGACACCGCGCGCACCAAGGCGGACGGCACCGGCCTCGGCATGGCGATCGTGCTGCGGCTCGTCGGCCGCTACCGCGGCGCGCTGCGCCTGCGCAACCGCCACCCGGACGCCGGCCTCGAAGTCACGCTCGAATTCCCCGGCGCCGGCAAGGCGCGTGCGACCGCATGACACGTTCGCGCACGCATCTTGCGCGTCACACTATCGATCCGGTTGACAAAAGCTATGAAGGGCGTTAGTCAAAATCTATTGAAGCGAAACATCAATAGTGTTATAGTCCCTTTCATGCTGTCACATCATCGTTGCAGCACCGAGGTAGCTTGACTCAGTCTTCTTCCCAACTCACACAGGAGTATCCGCATGAAAACCGTGGGCGATAAACTCGAAGCTTTCACCGTCGTAGCCGCGAAGCCGGGCTTCAACAATCACGAGGAAAACGGCCAGTCGGCGTTCGAGACCGTCACCGAAGCGTCGTTCCCGGGCAAGTGGAAGATCATCTACTTCTATCCGAAGGATTTTACGTTCGTGTGCCCGACGGAAATCGTCGAGTTCGCGAAGCTCACGAAGCAGTTCGAAGAGCGCGACGCCGTCCTGCTCGGCGGCAGCTCGGACAACGAATTCGTCAAGCTCGCATGGCGCCGTGAGCACAAGGACCTCGACAAGCTGAACCACTACTCGTTCGGCGACGTCAAGGGCGAACTGATCGACCAGCTCGGCGTGCGCGACAAGGAAGCCGGCGTGGCCCTGCGTGCGACGTTCATCGTCGATCCGGACAACACGATCCAGCACGTTTCGGTGAACAACCTGAACGTCGGCCGCAGCCCGGAAGAAGTCCTGCGCATTCTGGACGGCCTGCAAACGGACGAACTGTGCCCGTGCAACCGTGCAGTCGGCGGCGCAACGCTGTAAGCGCATCGATGCACGAAGCCCGCGGCGCACGTCCTGCCTGCGGGCTTTTTTAACGGCCAACCCATAGGAGATATCAATGGAATTCATCGACTCGATTAAGGCACGTATTCCCGACTACGCGAAGGACATTCGCCTGAACCTCGACGGCACGATCTCGCGCTCGTCGCTCGAAGGCACCGACGCGGTCGGCGTGGCGCTGGCGGCGGCCATCGCGGCGAAGAGCACGGTGCTCGTCAAGACGATTCGCGAAGCCGGCGTGCTGTCGCCCGAGGAGACGAACGCCGTGCTGACGGCGGCCGCGCTGATGGGGATGAACAACACCTGGTATCCGTATGTCGAGATGGCCGACGACGCCGACCTGAAGACGCAGCGCGCCGAATTGCGGATGGGTGCGTATGCAACGCACGGTGGCGTCGACAAGCGCAAGTTCGAGATGTACGCGCTCGCCGCGTCGATCGTCGGCAAGTGCCACTTCTGCGTGAAGTCGCACTATGCGCTGCTGAAGAACGAGCAAGGGATGACCGTCACGCAGCTGCGCGACGTCGGCCGCATCGCGTCGGTGATCAACGCCGCCGCGCAGGTGATCGCCGCCGAAGGCGAATAAGCGATCCGGTCGCGCGGCCGCGAGAGCCGTGCCGGCTGCCAACGAAAATGCCATGCATTCGCGTGGCATTTTTCATTTCGGCGGTGTGGCGTGCGGCGCGAACCGCACGCCACGCCGGACGTCAGCCGCTCCGCTTCACCAGCAGCGCGGCGGCCTGCGCCTCGATACCCTCGCCGCGGCCGAGATAGCCGAGCTTCTCGTTGGTCTTCGCCTTCACGTTCACGCGCTCGAGCGGCAGCCCGAGATCGGCCGCGATGTTCGCGCGCATCCCGTCGATATGCGGCGCGAGCTTCGGCGCCTGCGCGATCACGGTGCTGTCGACGTTCTGAATCGCGAAGCCAGCCGCGTTCACGCGGGCGACGCACTCGCGCAGCAGCACGCGGCTGTCCGCGCCCTTGAACGCCGCATCCGTGTCGGAGAAATGGCGGCCGATGTCGCCGAGAGCGGCCGCGCCGAACAGCGCGTCGGTGATCGCGTGCAGCAGCACGTCCGCGTCCGAGTGGCCGAGCAGGCCGCGCGCGTACGGAATCGTCACGCCGCCGATGATGAGGGGGCGCCCTTCGACGAGCTGGTGCACGTCGTAGCCTTGTCCGATTCTGAAATCCATGCGTAATCCGGTTTGAGATGAGGGGAAAGTCAGGAAGCGTTCGCGGCGCGCGCGAGAATCGCTTCCGCGAGCGCGAAATCTTCCGGGTACGTGACCTTGAAGTTGCGCAGGCTGCCCTGCACGACGCGCGGCGTGTGGCCGGCCCATTCGATCGCGCTCGCTTCGTCGGTCAGGTCGTGCCCTTCGCGCTGCGCCTGCAGGATCGCGTCGCGCAGCATGCCGATGCGGAACATCTGCGGGGTCTGCGCCTGCCACAGCGCGTCGCGCGACTCCGTGCGCGCGATCGCGTCGCCGCCGGCC
Organism: Burkholderia sp. MSMB1072; assembly: GCF_001524725.1. Taxonomy (NCBI): domain Bacteria; kingdom Pseudomonadati; phylum Pseudomonadota; class Betaproteobacteria; order Burkholderiales; family Burkholderiaceae; genus Burkholderia; species Burkholderia sp. MSMB1072. Next base: position 198,294 of record NZ_LOYC01000017.1, on the reverse strand, counting down.
GGCACGCGCTTGAGCGTGTCCGCCACCGGCAGCGCGACGATGCCGCCGACCGGGTCGTCCTTCAGCGTCGCGACGAGCGTGCGGATCAGCGCCGGTGTGATGCCCGGGCGCGCGGCGTCGTGCACGAGCACCCAATCGTGGTCGGTCGCGCCGAATTCGGCCAGCTCCAGCAGCCCGTTGAGCACCGACGCCTGCCGCGAGCCGCCGCCGCAGCGGCGCACCGCGAAGCGCAGGCCCGCGAAGCGGCGTGCGTCGAAATGGGAATCGTCGGGCGCGAGCACGACGAGCGTCTGCGCGAACTCGCTGCACGCGTCGAACGCGGCGAGCGTGTAGTGCAGCAGCGCGCGGCCGGCCAGCGTGCGATATTGCTTCGGCACGGCCGAGCCGGAACGGCTGCCCGTGCCGGCACAGGGAATCAGGGCGAAAAGTCGGGGAGTCACGAAGGCAAACGCCGGAAAGATGAAATCGAGAAGCGGATTTTATAATAGGTCTTTCGTCTCGACCGGCGCACCGCGATGCGCCCGTGCACGCCACCCCTGTCGTCCCTATGCCAGATAACGCTTCCACCCCGTCCGCTTCACCCGTTGCCCGCGTCAAGCCCGGCCAGCGTTTCGCCTTCGACGGCGCGCACGGCTCCGCCGACGCGCTCGCCATCGCCCGTTATCTCGCCGACAACCGTCCGGACGTGCCGCTGCTCGCGGTGATCTGCGCGAACGCGGTCGACGCGCAGCGGCTGTCGCAGGAAATCCCCTACTTCTCGCCCGATGCGCGCGTGCGCCTGCTGCCCGACTGGGAAACGCTGCCGTACGACACCTTCTCGCCGCACCAGGACCTCGTGTCCGAGCGGCTCGCGACGCTGCACGACCTCGGCGAGGGCCGCTGCGACATCCTGCTCGTGCCCGCCACGACCGCGCTGTACCGGATGCCGCCGGCGTCGTTCATGGCCGCGTACACCTTCGCGTTCGCGCAGGGCGAGCGACTCGACGAGGCGAAGCTGAAGGCGCAGCTCACGCTGGCCGGCTACGAGCACGTGAGCCAGGTCGTGCGCCCCGGCGAATACTGCGTGCGCGGCTCGCTGATCGACCTGTTCCCGATGGGCTCGCCGCTGCCGTACCGGATCGACCTGTTCGACGACCAGGTCGATTCGATCCGCGCGTTCGATCCCGACACGCAGCGCAGCCTCTACCCGGTGCGCGACGTGCGCCTGCTGCCCGGCCGCGAGTTCCCGTTCGACGAAGCCGCGCGCACGGCCTTCCGCAGCCGCTGGCGCGAAACCTTCGAAGGCGACCCGAGCCGCGCGCCGATCTACAAGGACATCGGCAACGGCGTGCCGTCGGCCGGCATCGAGTATTACCTGCCACTCTTCTTCGACGAGACGGCCACGCTGTTCCACTACCTGCCGCAGGACGCGCATCTCGTGTTCGCCGGCGATCTCGACGCATCGATCCGCCGCTTCACGGCCGATACGAAGCAGCGTCACGCGTTCCTCGCGCACGATCGCGAGCGGCCGATCCTCGAGCCGCAGCGGCTGTTCCTGTCCGACGAGGATTTCTTCGCGTTCGCGAAGCCGTTCGCGCGCATCGTGCTGCCCGCGCAGCCGGCCGGCGGCTGGGCGACCGCGCTGCCCGAACTCACCGTCGACCGCCATGCCGACGATCCGCTCGCATCGCTGCGCACGTTCGTCGAATCGTCGGGCAAGCGCGTGCTGCTGACGGTCGAATCGGCCGGCCGCCGCGAAACGATCCTGCAACTGCTCGCGGAGCACCACCTGCGCCCCGCGTCGAACGACCACTTCGCGGGCTGGCTCGCGAGCGACGAACGCTTCGCGCTCGGCGTCGCGCCGCTCGCGACCGGCTTCGCGGTGCCCGCCGAAGGCTATGCGATCGTCACCGAAACCGAGCTGTACGGCGCGCTCGGCCGCCGCGCGGGCCGCCGCCGGCAGGAACAGGCGAGCAACGTCGACGCGATGGTGCGGGACCTGTCGGAACTGAAGGTCGGCGACCCGGTCGTCCACGCGCAGCACGGCATCGGCCGCTACATGGGCCTCGTGTCGATGGATCTCGGCGAAGGCGAGACCGAATTCCTGCATCTCGAATACTCGGGCGACAGCAAGCTCTACGTGCCCGTCGCGCAACTGCACGTGATCTCGCGCTACAGCGGCGCCGATCCCGACAGCGCGCCGCTGCACGCGCTCGGCTCCGGCCAGTGGGAGCGCGCGAAACGCAAGGCCGCGCAGCAGATCCGCGATACGGCCGCCGAGCTGCTGAACCTGTACGCGCGCCGCGCGGCCCGCGAAGGCCACGCGTTCTCGCTCGATCCGCGCGACTACGTGAAATTCGCGGAAAGCTTCGGCTTCGAGGAAACCCCCGACCAGGCCGCGGCGATCGCGGCCGTGATCGGCGACATGACGAGCGGCAAGCCGATGGATCGCCTCGTGTGCGGCGACGTCGGCTTCGGCAAGACCGAGGTCGCGCTGCGTGCGGCGTTCATCGCGGTGCTGGGCGGCAAGCAGGTCGCGCTGCTGTCGCCGACCACGCTGCTCGCCGAGCAGCACATGCAGACCTTCGCCGACCGCTTCGCGGACTGGCCGGTGCGGATCGTCGAGCTGTCGCGCTTCAAGACCGCGAAGGAAGTGAACGCGGCGATCGCGCAGATCAACGAAGGCAGCGTGGACATCGTGATCGGCACGCACAAGCTGCTGTCGTCGGACGTGCAGTTCAAGCGCCTCGGCCTCGTGATCATCGACGAGGAACACCGCTTCGGCGTGCGCCAGAAGGAAGCGCTGAAGGCGCTGCGCGCGGAAGTCGACGTGCTGACGCTCACCGCGACGCCGATTCCGCGCACGCTCGGGATGGCGCTCGAAGGGCTGCGCGATTTCTCGGTGATCGCGACCGCGCCGCAGAAGCGGCTCGCGATCAAGACCTTCGTGCGTCGCGAGGAAGAAAGCGTGATCCGCGAAGCGATGCTGCGCGAGCTGAAGCGCGGCGGCCAGGTGTACTTCCTGCACAACGAAGTCGAGACGATCGAGAACCGCAAGGCGATGCTCGAGGCGCTCGTGCCCGAGGCGCGCATCGTGATCGCGCACGGCCAGATGCACGAACGCGAACTCGAACGCGTGATGCGCGACTTCGTCGCGCAGCGCGCGAACGTGCTGCTGTGCACGACCATCATCGAGACCGGCATCGACGTGCCGAGCGCGAACACGATCATCATGCACCGCGCGGACAAGTTCGGCCTCGCGCAGCTTCACCAGCTGCGCGGCCGCGTCGGCCGTTCGCACCATCAGGCGTATGCGTACCTGCTGGTCCACGATCCGCAGGCGCTGACCAAGCAGGCGCAGCGCCGGCTGGAAGCGATCCAGCAGATGGAGGAACTGGGCTCGGGCTTCTATCTCGCGATGCACGACCTCGAAATCCGCGGCACCGGCGAAGTGCTCGGCGACAAGCAGTCGGGCGAAATCCACGAGATCGGCTTCCAGCTCTATACGGACATGCTGAACGACGCGGTGAAGGCGCTGAAGAACGGCAAGGAACCCGACCTCACCGCCCCGCTCGCCGCGACGACCGAAATCAACCTGCACGCGCCCGCGATCCTGCCGGCCGACTACTGCGCGGACGTACAGGAGCGGCTGTCGCTGTACAAGCGGCTCGCGAACTGCGAGCACGGCGACGCGATCGACGGCATCCAGGAGGAACTGATCGACCGCTTCGGCAAGCTGCCGCCGCAGGCGCACGCGCTCGTCGAGACGCACCGGCTGCGGATCGCCGCGAAGCCGCTCGGCATCGTGAAGATCGACGCGAGCGAGGCCGCGATCGGGCTGCAGTTCGAGCCGAATCCGCCGATCGATCCGATGCGGATCATCGAGATGGTGCAGAAGCATCGCCACATCAAGCTCGCGGGCCAGGACAAGCTGCGCATCGAGACGCGCTCGCCCGACCTCGCGATCCGCGTGTCGACGATCAAGGAAACGCTGCGCGCGCTCGGCCCGAAACAGGGGGCGGCCGTCGCGGCCCGTTGACGCGATCCCGACGGGCGCGACGTTGCTGCACCGCATCGCGCCCGACGAAGGCGGGCCGGCGCGTTTTTGAGTATGATTTCCCATTCATCAGACGGAGTTTTGCCATGTCCACTCTCGACGCGACGGCACCGTCCGCCGCAACCGAAGGCGACGCATCGCTCGTCAGCCTGCCCTGGGTCAAGCAGCTCGTGTCGATGGACACGACGAGTCGCGTGCCGAACCTCGGCCTGATCGAAACGGTACGCGACGCGCTCGCCGCGAAGGGCATCGCGTCGACGATCACGCACGATCCGCGCGAAGGCTGGGCGAACCTGTTTGCCACCGTGCCCGCGCACGACGGCTCGACCAACGGCGGCATCGTGCTGTCGGGCCACACCGACGTCGTGCCGGTCGACGGCCAGCAATGGGACAGCAACCCGTTCGCGCCGGAAATCCGCGATGGCCGCCTGTACGGCCGCGGCACCTGCGACATGAAGGGCTTCATCGGCGCGGCGCTCGCGCTGCTGCCCGAGATGCAGGCGACGAAGCTCGCGAAGCCGATCCATTTCGCGCTGTCCTACGACGAGGAAATCGGCTGTGCGGGCGCGCCGCTGATGATCGCCGATCTGGTGAAGCGTGGCGTGCAGCCGTCCGGCTGCATCGTCGGCGAGCCGACCAGCATGCGGCCGATCATCGCGCACAAGGGCATCAACGCATACCGCTGCTGCGTGCGCGGCCATGCGGCGCATTCGTCGCTGACGCCGAAGGGGCTCAACGCGATCGAGTATGCGGCGCGCCTCATCTGCCACATCCGCGACATCGCCGAGCGCTTTCGCGCCGAAGGCCCGTTCGACGAACTGTACGACGTGCCGTTCACCACCGCGCAGACGAGCACGATCCAGGGCGGCAACGCGATCAACACGGTGCCGGCCGAGTGCCGCTTCGACTTCGAATTCCGCAACCTGCCGACGCTCGATCCCGAGCAGATCTTCACGCGCATCGAAACGTATGCGCAGGAAACGCTGTTGCCGCAGATGCTTCGCGAACATCCGAACGCCGCGATCGAGTTCTCGAAGATCGCCGCGGCGCCCGGCCTCGACGCGACCGAACAGGCCGCGATCACGCAGCTCGTGCGCGCGCTGACGGCCGACCAGGACAAGCGCAAGGTCGCGTACGGCACCGAGGCCGGCCTGTTCGAACGCGCGGGCATCCCGAGCGTCGTGTGCGGCCCCGGCAACATCGAGCAGGCGCACAAGCCGAACGAATATGTCGAGCTCGCGCAGCTCGCCGGCTGCGAGCAGTTCCTGCGCAAGTTCATCCGCAGCATGTCGGTCGACGCGCACTGACTGCCTCCCGCCACGCCGGCCCGCGTGTGCGGGCCGGTCCACTCCGCCACCCGCCACGTCATGTCGACTGAACAGCAAGGCACCGCCCATACGACGATCGACGGCGAGCCGATTCCGACGCTCGACGAAATCGCCGCGCAGCATTTCGCGTTGTCGCCCTGGGTCGCGCGCACGCCCGTGTTCGAACGCGCCGACCTGCCTTCCCTCGAAGGCACGCACGTCAACTTCAAGTTCGAACTGCTGCAGGCGAGCGGCAGCTTCAAGGCGCGCGGCGCGTTCACGCACCTGCTCGCGCTCGACGAAGGCCGCAAGAACGCCGGCGTCACCTGCGTGTCGGCCGGCAATCATGCAGCGGCCGTCGCATATGCGGCGATGCGGCTCGGCAGCAGCGCGAAGGTCGTGATGTTCCATACCGCGAGCCCGACGCGCATCGCGCAATGCAAGCAGTACCGCGCGGAAGTCGTGCTGGCGGGCAGCGCGTCGCAGGCGTTCGATCTCGTGCGGCGCATCGAGGCCGAGGAAGGGCGCTTCTTCATTCATCCGTTCAACGGCTATCACACGATCCTCGGCACCGCGACGCTCGGCTACGAATGGGCGACGCAAACGCCGGACCTCGACGCGGTGATCGTGCCGATCGGCGGCGGCGGTCTCGCGGCCGGCACGGCGACCGCGCTGCGGCTCGCGAATCCGCGCGTGCACGTGTACGGCGTCGAGCCGGAAGGCGCCGATGCGATGAGCCGCAGCTTCGCGGCCAATCACACGATCAAGATGAGCGCGATGCAGACGATCGCCGATTCGCTGATGGCGCCGCATACCGAGGAATACAGCTACCAGTTGTGCCGGCGCCACCTCGAGCGCATCGTCACCGTATCCGACGACGCGCTGCGAGCCGCGATGCTGTTCCTGTTCTCGCACCTGAAACTGTCGGTCGAGCCGGCCTGCGCGGCCGCCCTCGCCGCGCTGCTCGGCCCGCTGCGCGAAACGCTGCAGGGCAAGCGCGTCGGCGTGCTGCTGTCGGGCACGAATACCGATCCCGCCACGCTCGGCATGCATCTCGCGCACGCGCAACTGCAACACTGAGCGCGCGCCGGCCAACTCAGGGTTATCCCCAGATTATGTTGACAGCCCTGTTGATAACCCGCCGGACACGCACGCAAGTGGTTGAGCATGCAGCGTTTTGCGCGCGCGAAGGTCGATCGTCACGAAATGGGCAGATGCGGCGGCTGGCTGCATGCGCGGCGGCGCTCGCGCTGCTCGCCGGTTGCGCGGCGCCGCCCTCGTCCACCTCCCGCGCGCAACCCGCGTCCTGCACGCAACCGGGCGAAAGCCGCATGCTGCAGGCCGACCTGCTGTTCGGACGCGACATTGCCGGGCGCGGCCCCGTCACCGATGCCGAACGTGCGGCATTCCTCGCCGACACGGTCACGTCGCGCTTCCCCGACGGCCTCACCTACTGGGACACGCACGGCCAGTGGCGCGACCGCTCGACCGGCGGGGTCACGCGCGAAGACAGCTTCGTGATCCGTATCATCGCCGACGATACGCCCGACACGCGTACGCGGCTCGCCGCGATCCGGCAAGCGTACGTCCGGCGATTTCACCAGCAATCGGTCGGCATGACCGTCGTGCCGGCCTGCGCGTCGTTCTGATGCACCGTCTTCCGGTGCCGGCCGCGTAAAAAAACGGGCGCCCGAAGGCGCCCGTCGCATGGGTGAAGAACGGCGTACCGCTTACTTGTTCTCGAACATGTCCATGATCTGCTGCTTCTCCTGCGGCGTGACGGGCGGCGGCGCGAGCCCTGCCGCGCCGGCCGAACCGAGTGCGTCGTTCGCGCTGATCGCGTTCTCGGCCGGGTTGATGTCGACGTTCGCGACGAAGCCGTTACCCGGCGTGCGATCGGCGTAGTACAGCTCGCCGTCGATCGTGGTCAGGCCGTCCGGCATCGGCATCTGCTGCTCGGGCACGCCGTTCAGCGCGGTGCGCATGTAGTTCACCCAGATCGGCAACGCGAGCTGCGCGCCGAATTCGCGGCTACCGAGGCTCTTCGGCTGGTCGAAGCCCATCCACGCAACCGCGACGAGCGACTGCTGATAGCCGGCGAACCAGCCGTCCTTCGCGTCGTTCGTGGTACCCGTCTTGCCCTGCAGGTCGTTGCGGCCCAGCGCGTTGGTACCCGCGCCCGTGCCGGCCGTCGCGACCGAATGCAGCAGGCTGTTCATCACGTACGCGTTGCGGCCTTCGATCGTGCGCGGCGCCGTACCGCCCGCGACCACCGGCTGCGACTTCTGCAACGGCTGGCCGCGCGCGTCGTCGACTTCGGCGATCAGGTACGGATCGACCTTGTAACCGCCGTTCGCGAACACCGCGTAGCCGGTCGCGAGCTGCAGCGGCGTCACGAGGCCCGCGCCGAGCGCCATCGGCAGGTAAGGCGGCGTCTTCGCCGGATCGAAGCCGAAGCGCTGCGTCACGTACTGCTGCGCATACTGCGTGCCGATCGACGCGAGGATCCGGATCGACACCAGGTTCTTCGAACGCTGCAGGCCGGTGCGCATCGTCATCGGGCCGTCGGGCTGGTCGTCGTCCTTCGGCTCCCATGCGGTGCCGCCCGGCACGCTCGGCGGGAAGTACAGCGGCGCGTCGTTGATCATCGTCGCCGGCCCGAGCCCCTTGTCCAGCGACGCCGAATAGATGAACGGCTTGAACGACGAGCCCGGCTGCCGCCATGCCTGCGTCACGTGGTTGAACTTGCTCTTGTTGAAGTCGAAGCCGCCGACGAGCGAGCGGATCGCGCCGTCCTGCGGCGCGATCGCGACGAGCGCGCCTTCGACCTGCGGCAACTGCACGACCTGCCAGCCCGTCTTGCCGTCCTTCAGCACGCGCACGACCGAGCCCGGCTTGATGCGCAGCGTGTTGTTCGCGCGGGCCCCGAGCGCGGCCGCTACGAAGCGCAGCCCGGCCGGTCCGATCGTCGTGGTCGCTCCGCCGACGAACTGCACCTCGACCGCGTTCGGCGAGGCGGACAGCACGACCGCCGACTGCAGGTCGCCGTTGTCCGGGTGATCGGCGAGCGCGTCGTCGATCGCCTCGTCGCGCTCGTCGCCGGCCGGCGGCAGATTGATCGACGCTTCGGGGCCGCGATAGCCGTGACGGCGCTCGTAGTCGAGAATGCCGCGGCGCACGGCCTGATACGCGGCCTCCTGGTCGGCCGAGTTGATCGTCGTCGTGACGGTCAGCCCGCGCGTGTAGGTTTCGTCCTTGTATTGCTCGTACATCATCTGCCGCACCATCTCGGCGACGTACTCGCCGTGCACCGCGTACTGGTTGCCCGGCGTGCGCACGTGGATCTCTTCCTTGATCGCTTCGTCGTACTGCGGTTGCGTGATGTAGCCGATGTCGAGCATACGCTTCAGGATGTATTCCTGACGCACCTTCGCGCGCTTCGGATTGACGACCGGGTTGTACGCGGACGGCGCCTTCGGCAGCCCCGCGAGCATCGCCGCTTCCGCGAGCGTGATGTCCTTCAGGTCCTTGCCGAAGTACACGCGCGCCGCGGCCGCGAAGCCGTACGAACGCTGACCGAGATAGATCTGGTTCATGTACAGCTCGAGAATCTGGTCCTTCGTCAGTGCCTTTTCGATCTTGTACGCGAGCAGCATTTCGTAGATCTTGCGCGTATAAGTCTTCTCGCTCGACAGGAAGAAGTTGCGCGCGACCTGCATCGTGATCGTGCTGGCGCCCTGGCGCGCGCCGCCGTGCATCAGGTCGGCCACGCCCGCGCGCAGGATGCCGAGGAAGTCAACGCCGCCGTGCTCGTAGAAGCGGTAGTCCTCGATCGCGAGCACGGCCTTCTTCATCACGTCAGGAATGTCCTGGAAGCGCACGAGGCTGCGGCGCTCCTCGCCGAACTCGCCGATCAGCACGTGATCGGCGGTGAACACGCGCAGCGGCACCTTCGGCTGGTAGTTGGTCAGCGCATCGAGCGACGGCAGTTGCGGCGCCATCACGACCAGCGCGTAGCCGACGATCAGCGCGCCGACGACCGCCAGTGTCGCGAACAGGCCGACGAACCACAGCGCGACGCGCGAACCGAACGTGCGGCGGCGCCCTGCGCCACCTCCGCTGCGCTGCTGCGCGCGGCGGCCGTCGTCGCGATCGTCGTCATCGGGGTAATAGGCTCCGGACGGCGAACGGCGCAGCGTGTAGTGGGGTTCGTTCCTGTCGGAAGAAGATGGCGGTCGTTTGATAATTGGCATGTCGGAATGGCGGGCGTACATCGCGCCCTCGGACGCATGCGGAAATGCAAGCGGATGAATCAGAGTGGGTGCATCGAGATGCGGCTGTCACGTCGACAGACCCCGCCGCGCGGCGATCCGTTCCCGCGACGTGACAGCGCATTTTAATGAAATCGACCGGGGGCCTTCGCGATTTTTTGTAAAAATTCCCGCAATGCCGTGATTTCCGGAACGTATTGTCGGCATCCTCGGCCTATGATGGACACGCAATGCGGCATGCGCGGGCGATTTTCTTTCAGTTGCGAAAGGTTTGGCGTCCCGATGCGCGAGCCGCTTGAACTCGCGCGTTTAAGCCGTATTTAAGTGAACCGGTGGTGTAATATCCGCCGGCTCACGCGGGCCCGAACCGGCTCGCCGCGGGCACTGCCGCGGTCGCGCGGCGCCTTTCAACCACGGAGGATTTCATGTCGCTTTTCGACTCTATTTCGCGCACGATCAAAGGTCTGCTGAACGATGCGGCCGATTCGGTACAGGATCCGTCGCGCGATGCACGGCAGATCGTGCGGGAGCTCGACGACAGCATCGGCCGTGCCGAGAATTCGCTGATCGAGATCGAGGCACAGGTCGCGACCCAACGCAGCAAGCGCGATGCGGCCGACGACAAGGTGAAGAAGTACGAGGACGGCGCGAAGCGTGCATTGCAGAGCGGCGACGAAGCGCTCGCCCGCGAGGCGCTCGCCGCCCAGTCGAATGCGGAAGCCGAGCGCGATGCGCTCGCGGCGGAGCTGACGACGCTCGAGCCGTCGGTCGAGAAGCTGAAGGGGCAGATCGCCGACATGCGTCAGCGCCGCAACGACCTGAATGCGCGCTCGAACATCCTGCAGGCCAAGCAGGAAATCGCGCAGGCGAAGGACGTGGCCGCCAGCGCGCTGGGCGGTATCGGCGGCAAGAACCTGTCCGAGGACTTCCAGAAGCTCGAGGACAAGGTCGCACTGCAGAACGCACGCTCGGATGCACGCCTCAATTCGGCCGACACGTCGAGCGGCAAGGCGCTCGACGACAAGCTCGCTGCGTTGAACAAGGGCCCGTCGGTCGAGGATCGCCTCGCCGCGCTGAAGAAGCAGCTCGATACGCCCGCGCAGTAACCGCCGCGCGGGCAACCGCGCCGCGCCCCGGCACGGGTGCGCGGCGCGCACCGATCGTCAGGAGACGGGCGCCTGCGCCCGGTTCGACCATGAAGAAATCCCTCGCCGCACTCGGCCTGTCGCTGATGTTGCTGTCGTCCGCCGCGTTTGCGGTCCCGTCGTTGCAGCAGGTCGAGCAATCGATCGCGCAGCGCGACTGGCAACGCGCCGACACGCAGCTGTCGCAAGTCATCGACGCCCATCCGAACAACGCGCACGCGCGCTACCTGTATGCGCAGGTGCTGGACCGCGAAGGCCGCGCATCCGACGCGCTCGCGCAACTGCAGCGCGCGAAATCGCTCGATCCGCAGTTGCGCTTCACCGACGCGTCGCGTTTCGCGCAGACGGAGTCGCGCATTCGCGCCGACGCCGCGCGCGTGAGCGGCAACACGCCGTCGGCCACGCAGGCCGGCACGCTGCAGCCGGGGCTCGCCCCCGCCGTCGCACCGGCCGACAAGCACGGCCCGTCGACCGGCATGTGGATCGGCCTCGGGCTGATCGTCGCCGTGATCGCGCTGGTGCTGCGCTGGACGCTGCGGCGCGCACGCACGGCCGACAACGGCCGCGCCGACGACGAACGCCGCACGCAGCTCAAGCGCGCGACCGACGTGCTGAACGACATCCGGCCGCTGAAGCTCGATGCGAAACTGTCGACGGCGCCCGGCGCCGCGGCGCTGACCGGCGAACTCGAAGCGATCGAGAACGACGCGCGCACGCTCGTCGAAACGCTGTCGAACGGCAAGAATCCGGTGCCGCCGTATCGCGTCGACGAACTCGAACAGCGTCACGCCAGCGTGAAGGCGCGCGTCGAAGGCCGCCCCGACCCGGCCGCGCAACCCGCGGCGCCGACGAACGGCAGCGGTTCCGTGTACGCGCAAGAAGCCGACCGTATGACGGGCGCCCAGGGCCAGCCGTATCAGCAACAGCCCTACCCGCCGCAGCAACCGTATCCGCAACAGCAGCCGCCCGTCGTGATCCAGCAAGGCGGCGGTTTCGGCGGTGGAATGGGCGGGCTGCTGACCGGCGTGCTGCTCGGCGAAGCGATGTCCGGCGGCCGCGATCGCGTGGTCGAACGCGACGTGATCGTCGACGGCGAGCACCGCCGGCACGAATCCGACCCGGGCTTCGATCTCGGCCGCGGCGACGATTCGAACTGGAGCGACGGCAGCGGCGGCGGGATGGACCTCGGCAGCAACGACGACGGCTGGACCGACGACAACACCTGAGCACCCGCGCACCGGGCGTCGACTCGCGTGTCGACACCCGGCACGCACGCTAGGCCCCGCTGCATGACCGGCCGCGCCGACCCGCGGATTTGTCAATCATTTCAAGATGGACTACCGGCAATGGGGCACGTTCGCTATCATGCGGCCATCGGCGTGCCACCGACCCTCATTCGACGCAAAGCAATCCAGCGCGTCGCGGCACGCCTCCCTCGCCCCCAACCAGGAGAAAGCCGCTCATGAGCATCATCAAGGAATTCAAGGAGTTCGCCGTCAAGGGCAACGTGATGGATCTCGCCGTCGGCGTGATCATCGGCGGCGCGTTCTCGAAGATCGTCGACTCGGTCGTGAAGGACCTCATCATGCCGGTCATCGGCGTGCTGACCGGCGGCCTGGATTTCTCGAACAAGTTCGTTCTGCTCGGCACCATCCCGCCGTCGTTCAAGGGTAATCCCGATTCGTTCAAGGACCTGCAGGCCGCGGGCGTCGCCGCATTCGGCTACGGCTCGTTCATTACCGTGGCGATCAATTTCGTGATCCTTGCGTTCATCATTTTCCTGATGGTGAAATTCATCAACAAGCTGCGCAAGCCGGAAGAAGCCGCGCCGGCCGAGACGCCGGAAGACACCGTGCTGCTGCGCGAGATCCGCGATTCGCTCAAGCAGCGCTGATCGCCGCACTGCGCCAGCCAGGCCCGCCTCGTGCGGGCCTTTTTATTGCGCACGCGATGCACCGCCGCATGCGGCCTATCTCATTTTTTTGTGACGAGCGAATGCACGCGCGGGAAAAGCAGGTCTATGATGGAGACTAAACGACAGTACGGGCGCCAAGACGCTGGCTGTGTCGATCATGGCGAGCAGGTCGACGGGAGACATTGATCGTCGTACTGCACGAATGCAGCATTTTCGTGTGCTATAAAGGATCGACATGCGGCGTACATAGCCGGGAGTGGGTCGCATGAAAGTGCCGCATTTCTTGCAATTGTTTTTGAGGCGAGTGTTTATGTCCTTCCCGAAAAAACGTCGGCGTGCGCCGCAGGATGGCCAGGAGTCGTTCCTCGCGGTCTTGCGCCACTCGAAACCGTTTGCCCAGCTCGACACCAAGATTGCCCGCGCCCGCGCGCAGGACGAGCCCGTCCTCTATGCGCACGTGCTGCCCGGCCTCGACGTGCTCCTGTGCAGCGTACGCGGCGCGCAGCCGCCCTATCCGGCCATCGCCGAACTGCGCAAGCGCTGCATCGAATCGATCGCCAACGCGCTCGAGCAGCCGCTCGACGGCCTCGAGAACGGCGGATACTGGTACGAAGCGAACGGCTTCGGCTTCCTCGTCTTTGCAAGCCGTGCGCGTGCGCGCATCCTGCCCGAGTTTGGTGCAGGCACGAAAGCCAGCCTGCGTGGCGGCCTCGGCCGCCAGAACGCGGGCGACACGACACCCCGCTCGCTCGGCTGAGCCGCCAGTCATTCGATGGGCCGCCTCCGGGCGGCCCATTTGCCATTCACGCGCCCCGCTTGCCTTTCACGACGCCTGCCGGCGACCGTTGTTCGGACGCACGATGTCGATGAACGCGGCGAAATCGGCGCCGGCGAGCCCCTGCGCGGCGCCGAGCCTCAGCACCTGCTGCACGGTGGCCGACACGGGCATCACCGCACCCGTGTCGCGCGCGGCGTCCGCGATGGCATCGACATCCTTCTGAAACGTACTCAGCGCGCCGATCGGAGGATGGCCGCCCGACGTCATGCGCGGCACGAACGTCTGAAGCAGCACCGAATCGGCCCAGCCGCCGGCCAGCGCCTCGGCCAGACGCGCGGCGTCGATGCCGCTCGCCTGCGCCAGGCCGACCGCCTCGGCGATCGCGGTGACCGTCGCGGTGACGATCGCCTGGTTGCACAGCTTCGCCGTCTGGCCCGCGCCGGCGTCGCCCATGTGCGTGATGCGCGACGCATACGTATCGATCAGCGGGCGCACCGCATCGAGATCGGCCGCGCGGCCGCCGGCCATCACCGCGAGCGTGCCGGCCTGCGCGCCCGGCACGCCGCCGGACACCGGCGCATCGACCCAGCCGACCCCGAGCGCGGCCGCACGCGCCGCGTAGTCGCGCGTGGCGGCCGGCGGAATGCTCGAATGATCGACGATGCGCTGCAGGCGGCGCGTGCTCGCGTCCCCGGAAAGCAGCCCGTGCTCGCCGAACACGACGTCGCCGACCGCCCGGCCGTCGAGCACGCACACGAATACCGTATCGACGCGTTCGGCCAGCTCGCGCGGCGTGCCGACCACCTGCGCGCCGTCCTTCACCAGCGCGTCGGCCTTGTCGCGCGAGCGATTCCACACGCCGACGCGATGCCCGGCCGCCAGCAGATGCCGAATCATCGGCGCGCCCATCAATCCCGGTCCGCAAAATCCGACTTCCACGATGTTCCTCGTCTCCGATATGGGTTGCACTTGCCGCCCATCATACCTATCACTCAAGAAGCCGGGCACGCATGGGACCGTTGCGGAACCGTAGCGGAACCGTAGCGGAACCGTAGCGGGACCGCTTCGGGACCGCGCCTTGCACCGGCCCGCCATACGAACGTCCCAGGGAGCGCATCATGAGCGACCACGTATACAAGATGATCGAGCTGACCGGTTCGTCGCGGCAATCGAGCGACGACGCGATCCGCAACGCGATCTCGAAAGCCGGCAAGACGTTGCACAACCTGCACTGGTTCCAGGTGACCGAAACGCGCGGCCACATCGAAGGCGACCAGGTCGTGCACTGGCAGGTCACGCTGAAGGTCGGCATGCGCCTCGACGACTGACGCACCCGCCGCCTCCCCACGCCGCGCTTCGGATCCGCGCAATCCGGATCCGCGCGGCGCCGCGCGCCCCGCGTTCCACCCCGTTCAGGTCCGTCGTCGCGGCCTGGCCGGCGGGCATCCGCGGGTATCCATCTCTTGACGCTGATTTTCGTTCATATTAAAAACGATATACCCGACCACCCCCTCGATCAGCCCAGCCATATAAACCGGAGATAACATGAGTCAGCAACGCGAGGCGATCGACACGTACCTCTTGCGCGTCTTGCACACCTTGTTGATGGAGCGCAGCGTCACGCGCGCGGCCGTCAAACTGAACCAGTCGCAACCGGCGATCAGCGCCGCGCTGCGGCGCCTGCGCGACATCACCGGCGATCCGCTGCTGGTGCGCGGCAAATCCGGCATGGTGCCGACCGAATACGGACTGCGCCTGCTCGAGCCCGTGCAGAACGCGCTGCGTGAAATCGAGCGCATCAAGTTCCAGCAGCACAATTTCGACCCGGCCACGTCGATCCGCTGCTACCGGATCGGCTGTCCCGATTACCTGAACGTGCTGTTCGTGCCGACGGTCGTCGAACGCTTCCGTCAGGCCGCGCCGAACGCGACGCTCGAGTTCCACTCGCTCGGCCCCGCGTTCGACTACGAGCTCGCGCTGGAGGACGGCAAGCTCGACATCGTCGTCGGCAACTGGCCAGAGCCGCCCGAGCAACTGCACCTGTCGAACCTGTTCGTCGACGAAATCGTCTGCCTGATGAGCAACACGCACCCGTTCGCGAAGCGCGGCGGGCTCACGCTCGACCAGTACCTGAACGCGCCGCATCTCGCGCCGACGCCGTACTCGGTCGGCCAGCGCGGCGCGATCGACGTGCATCTCGCGCGCGAACGGCTCAAGCGTCATGTGGTCGTCACGCTGCCGTACTTCAACCTCGCGCCTTACGTGCTCGTGAAGTCGGACCTGATCTTCACGACCACGCGGCTGTTCGCCGATCACTACGCGAAGTTCCTGCCGCTGTCGGTCGTGCCCGCGCCGCTCGACTTCCCGCCGATGCAGTACTACCAGCTGTGGCACGAGCGCTGCCATTACTCCGACGAAGTGCGGTGGCTGCGCAGCCTCGTCGCAGAAGCCACCCGCACGCTGATCGAGGCGTAATCGCATACGGCGCGCAGTGCGCGCCCGTCGCACCGTTACGCGGCGGCCCGGTGCGCGGCGCGGCGGGTCACGGCCGCAACGGCCGCGCGGCCGCTGCGTAGCGTGCGGCGCCACCGCCCCGCCGACGCGTCAACGCGACGCTTCCACCAGCGCCTGCGCAAGCACGTTGTGACGCTCGATCACGGGCGGCAGATCGAGCGTCGCGAGCCGCCCTTCCCGCACCACCACCTTGCCGTTCACCACCGTGTACGCCGTCTGCGACGGCGCACAGAACACGAGCGCCGCGACCGGATCGTGCAGCGCGCCCGCGAACAGCGGCTGACGCAGGTCGAACGCGGCGAAGTCCGCGGCCATGCCGGGTTTCAGTGCGCCGATGTCGTCGCGGTTCAACACCTTCGCGCCGCCGAGCGTCGCGATCTCGAGCGCTTCGCGCGCGGTCATCGCATCGGGCCCGAAGCCGACCCGCTGCAGCAGCAGTGCCTGGCGCACTTCCGCCACCATCTGCGCGCCGTCGTTCGATGCGGAACCGTCGACGCCGAGGCCGACCGGCACGCCCGCGAGCCGCATCTTCTTCACCGGCGCGATGCCGGACGCCAGCCGCATGTTCGAACATGGGCAGTGCGCGACGCCCGTGCCGGTACGCGCGAACAGGCCGATGCCCGCCTCGTCGAGCTGCACGCAGTGCGCATGCCACACGTCATGGCCGACCCAGCCGAGATCTTCCGCATATTCGGCGGGCGTCATCCCGAACTTCTCGCGGCTGTACGCGATGTCGTTGACGTTTTCCGCGAGGTGCGTGTGCAGCGACACGCCGTACTCGCGCGCGAGCACGGCCGCATCGCGCATCAGCTCGCGGCTCACCGAGAACGGCGAGCACGGCGCGACCACCACGCGCAGCATCGCGTAGCGGCCTTCGTCGTGATAGGTCTCGATCAGGCGCTGCGCGTCGCGCAGGATGTCGGGTTCGCGCTCGACGACCGAATCGGGCGGCAATCCGCCGTCGCGCTGGCCGACGCTCATCGCGCCGCGGCTCGCATGAAAGCGCATGCCGATCCGCTGCGCGGCGCCGATGCTGTCGTCGAGCCGGCTACCGTTCGGGTAGATGTACAGATGGTCGCTCGACGTCGTGCAGCCCGACTGCAGCAGCTCGGCCATCGCGGTGAGCGTCGACACCTCGATCATCTCGGGCGTCAGGTGCGCCCAGATCCGGTACAGGTTCGTGAGCCAGCCGAACAGTTCGGCGTTCTGCGCGGCCGGCACCGCGCGCGTGAGGCTCTGGTACATGTGGTGGTGCGTATTCACGAGCCCCGGGATCACGAGGTGGCCGCGCAGGTCGAGCACTTCGTCGGCCGTGTCGGGCAGCTCGGCGGTCGGGCCGATCGCGACGATCCGGTTGTCTTCGATGTAGAGCCCCGCGTCGCGCAGCTCGCGGCGCGTGTCGTCCATGGTCACGAGCACGTCGGCGTGCTTGACCAGCAGGGTCGTCGGGCGGGATGAAGAGGGGTTCGGCGCGCGTGCGCCGGCGTGCTGCTCGAGATTCATGCGTTCTCCGCGTCGGTCTGCCTCCAGGGGCTGCCCTGGAGGCGGTCACACAGCCGTTCGAACGCTGAATCGCGGCACGCCCGGTGCCTGCGTCCGTTCGAACGCCCTGGCCCGGTTACCCGGCGTGCTCGCCGTCTTCGGGGTACGCGCCGGCCACGGGCCGACGCGCACGGCGGGAGGATCGCCCAGGCGCGCGCCGAGCACAATACGCGATCCGGAATACCGCCCTTCAGGGATTCGGTATGGTACGCCGCCCGACGCCCCGCCGGGCGCCCCGAGGGGTGCCCCGACGGGTGCCCGAAATCCACGCTCGAAGCCGTTCCGGCGTGCCGTCGACAGCCGCTCATGCGCGGCGCATTATCTTCGATATCGCGCCCGTATTTGCGCGGGGAACCTTTTTACAATGCCTGCACGGCGCTCGCTTCAATCTCGCCGACGGGTATGTAGCCACGTGACGTGGAGCCTCGATCCGCCGCACGGTCAATGGATCGAGTCGCCGCCGAACCTCGCATTCACACAAGGAACAACGAATGGGAAAGCTCACTACCCACGTACTCGATACGGCGCACGGTCGCCCCGGCGCCGCCATCAAGGTGGACCTCTACGCGCTGGACGGCGATTCGCGCCGCGCGATCAAGACCGTGCTGACCAATAGCGACGGCCGCTGCGACGAACCGCTGCTCGAAGGCGCCGCGCTCGCCGCCGGCGAATACGAACTCGTGTTCCATGCCGGCGACTACTTCGCGGCGCTCGGCGTGAAGGTGCCCGAACCCCGCTTCGTCGACCGCGTCGTCCTGCGCTTCGGCATCGCCGACACCGGCTCGCACTACCACGTGCCGCTGCTCGTGTCGCCGTGGTCGTACAGCACCTATCGCGGCAGCTGACAGACGAATCGGCGCCTGCATCAAGACAAACGATCTGAGTCTGGAGGAGTTTTATGGAAGGCTTCATCACCGACTGGCTGAACCTCGCGCTGCGATGGCTGCACGTCATCGTCGCCATTGCGTGGATCGGCGAGTCGTTCTATTTCGTCGCGCTCGACAACAGCCTGAAACCGCCGACCGACCCGAACCAGCGCAAGCGCGGCGTGTTCGGCGAGCTCTGGCACGTCCACGGCGGCGGTTTCTACAACATGCAGAAGTACACGGTCGCCCCGCCGGAAATGCCCGACGACCTGCACTGGTCGAAGTGGCCGTCGTACACGACGTGGCTGTCGGGCTTCACGCTGTTCTTCGTGCTGTACCTGCTCGCACCGAACACGTACCTGATCGACAAGAACGTGCTCGACATGGGCCCGGTGGTCGCCGTGGCTTCCGCACTCGGCTTCCTCGCCGCCGGCTGGATCGTCTACGACTCGCTGTGCCGCATCCTCGGCACCAACGATCGCGTGCTCGGCATCTGCGTCGGCGTGTACGTCGTGATCGCCGCGTACCTCGCATGCCACATCTTCTCGGGCCGTGCCGCCTACCTGATCGTCGGCGCGATGCTCGCGACGATCATGTCGGCGAACGTGTTCTTCGTGATCATCCCGGGCCAGCGCAAGATGGTCGACAAGATGCTCAAGGGCGAGGAGCCGAACCCGATCTACGGCAAGCGCGGCAAGCAGCGTTCGGTGCACAACACGTACTTCACGCTGCCGGTCGTGTTCGCGATGCTGTCGAACCACTATGCGATGACGTACACGAACAAGTTCAACTGGGTCGTGCTCGTGCTGATCATGCTGGCCGGCGCGCTGATTCGTCAGTTCTTCGTGATGCGTCACCGCGGCAAGCAGCTGTGGTATCTGCCGATCGGCGGTGTCGCGCTGCTGTCGGGCGCGCTGGTGTGGACGATGCCGAAGCCGGTTGCCCCGGAAGCGCAAGCGGCCAACGCACCGAAGGTCGCGATCCACGACATCATGCCGATCCTGCAGCAGCGCTGCGTCGAGTGCCACTCGGCCAAGCCGACGCTGATGGGCAGCGCGCCCGCGGGCGTGATGTTCGACACGCCGGAAGAAGTGTCGAAGAACGCGCAGCGCATCTACGACCAGGCCGTACGCCTGAAGGCGATGCCGATCGGCAACGTCACGCACATGACCGACGACGAGCGGATAAAGCTCGCCGCGTGGTTCGAGGGCGGCGCCGCGAAGTAAGCCCCCGGTTCGACCGCGCCTGAACGACTGGCCCGCTTCGGCGGGCCTGTTTTTTTTGTATGCCGCGGGACCGCTCGACGGCGACGTCGAGCCGCACCGGTCAGCCGGCCGAATAGCGCGGCGCGTAGCTCGCCTTGCGCGCGACAAGCTGCGTCGCCCGCTCCGCCGGCGTGACGTAGCGAGTCGTCGCCGGCAGTACCGAGCGCAGGTCGGCCAGCTTCACGAGCATCGCATGCGCGGCAGGCGCCGCGCCGGCCGACGTCGCGGGTAGCCCTTGCCAGCGCAGATTCAGAAAGCCTTCGTGGATGCCGACCGTATCCACCCAGTTGTAGACGCCCGGATCGCTCGGCGATACGACGAACGTGAGCGTACCGTCCGGATTCGCGACCGCCTGGCTGTTGTTCAGCGACTGCGTGTGATTCACGTAGTCGGTCGTGATCAGCCAGCGGCCATAGGCGGGCGCGATGAAGTATTTCGCGCCGCCAAGGCTGACCGTCACCACCAACGCTTCGTCGTCGGCGATCCGGAACGCGCTGTAGGTGGCCGCCTGCGTCGACAGCCGCCCGGCCGAGCCACCCAGCGATACGGCCGGAATCGTATTGACCGGCTGCGCGTTCGCGAGCGCGTTGTAGCTGGCGAACGTGCTGCCGCCGTTGCCGACCTGCGCGGCCAGCGCGGCGATCATCTCGGCCTTGGTCGGCGCCGCCGTCAACGAAGCACCGGACACGCGCTCGACCGACAGATCGTCGAATTCCTGCACGCCCCATTCGGCGACGGTATCGCGAATGAAGAACGATGCGGCGACCGCCGGCAACACGACGTGATTGCCGGTACCGTCTCCCGCGCCGGAATCCGCGGTAATCGTGAAGCTGCCGTCCGCACCGACCCGCAGCTGATCGCCGGTCAGGTTCGACAGCGTCGCGTGACGGCTGTCCCACAAGGTGACGTTGCTGTCGACCGGGCCGTCGCGATGCACGTTACCGCGAATCACGTAACGCGCCGTCGGGTCGACCGGAAAGCTGCGATAAATCGTGTCCGGATTGTCGAACGTCGTGCGCGAGCCCGGCACGTCGATGCCGAACCACGTATGCGGCGCGGCGAGTCCGGAGATCACTTTCGGCGCGTTCGGATCACGGTTCGTGATCGCGAGCGCGCTCGACATCGCCGATTCGTCGACGGCCGTCTGCAGATAAGCGAGCGACTCGTCCGGCACGCCGCCCACCGCCTGGGCCGCGGCCAGCCATTGCGCCTTCAGCGCAGCCTTCGCCTGCACGACCGCGGGCGCGGCCACCAGTTCGAGCGCGAGTTTCTCCGCCGCGATCTGATCGGGCGTGGCCAGCGGGTTCGCGCTACGGGCCGCGCTCGTGCCGGTACTGGCGACGATGTCGCCGTCGCTGCCGTCGCATGCGGCGAGCGCCAGCACGGCCGCCGCCACTGCCGCGGCGATCGGGAGTCTTCCGTTCATATCGGGATGTTCGCGGGAGGAGGTTCGGTGATTCGGAACGCATCGGCCCGCCGGGCCGACAAAGCGGTCAAGATACCGGGCTCCTGTGCCGCGACGAACCAACGATATGGAATATGCAAAGTCCTTGCGCGACAACCGTGCGGCGAAATGAAAAAAGCCCGCGCATCGTGCGCGGGCTTCCCGGGTAACGCCGCCGTCGGCTCAGGCCGTCACCGCGTCCAGTGCATCCTCGGTGAGCCACAGCGACTCCTGCAGATCCTGCTCGTTCAGGTTCAGCCCATCGCCGCCGCGATCGACGACGATGAAGTCGCTCACGCCGCCCAACGCGATCAGCGGGTGATGCCATACGCCCTTCGCGTAGTTGACGCCCTGCCAGCCGCTCGTCACGAATGCGCGGATCTTCGCGGGATCGAGTTCGCCCGCGGGCGCGACGACGACGAGATACGGCTGGTCGTTCAGCGGCACGAACGCCTGACTGCCGAGCGGATGCCGCTCGAGCATCTTCACCTCGAACGGCAGCGTGCGCGGCTGGCCGCGGAACAGGTTGACGAGCGTGCGGCCGCCTTCATCGGTCACGTCGACTTTCGCGAGATCGTGAAAGCGGATCGTCGTGCCGAGGTTGATCGGGATCTGCTTGGCCCCTTCCGTTTCGATCACGTCGCCGAACGGCGCAAACGCTTCCTTGGTCAGCGGTTCGATGGCAAGCGTCTTCATTTGTCGAGCGTCCCCCACAGACGCAGGCGCGACACGCCGCCGTCCGGAATGATGTTCAGCCGCACGTGCGTGACGGGGCCGAGCGATGCGACGTCGTGTTCGAAGTAGTGCTGCTTGTCCATCTGCAGCTTCTGTTCGCCGAGCAGCACCGGCCAGAACATCGACTGCGTGATCAACGAGCTGTCCGTGCCGCCCGACACATAGGCAGCCTGGATCGAGCAGCGATCCGGGTAATTGCCCTTGAAGAACGCGGTATCGACTTCGATCTTGCGAATCACGCCCGGGTGCGCGAGCGCGATGATCGCCCAATCGTTGCCCGGTTCGCGGCGACGGCGGGTTTCCCAGCCGTCGCCCATGTTCACGCCGCGGCCCGGCAGCAGCAGGTTCGACGCGACGCCGAAGTGCTGGTTGTTCGCCGCCACCACGTAACCGCCGTTTTCCATCGCCGCGAGGTCGAACTGCTCGGTCGCGCTCGCGCCGGCCCAGTCGAGCTGCGGCTGGCCGTACACGCGCAGGCGCGCGATGCCGCCGTCCGGGTAGATGTTTATGCGCAGGTGCGTGAACGCGCGCGCGTCGCTCGCTTCGACGTAGTGATGGCTGTTGCCTTGCAGCGTGGTCGACGCGACGATCTCGACCCACTCGGTGGCCTGCGTCGGCGCGCCGTCGGCCACGAACGCAGCCTCGATCGACGCCGCCGGCGGGAAGTTGCCGGTGAAGTGGCTCGTGTCGATGTCGAAGCCCTTGATCACGCCGGGGCGCGCGAGCTTGACGATGCACCAGTCGTAGCCGGTCGTGCGCTTGCGGCGCGTCTCCCAGCCGTCCATCCACTTGCCGTGGTCGTCGTACTTGCCGGGGATGAAGACGGCGGGCTCGGGGTTCAGCATCCGGTCCTTCGGCGCGAAGAAATCGTCGCTGGCCTCGAGCGCCTGCGCACCGAGACGCGGGTCGGCAAGATTCACGTAGCGCCGCGTGAAATCGGGTGCGTTCGGATCGAGAAGCGGAACAGCCATGATGTTTCCTTGTTTCAGTGAGGCGATCGGGCCGCTGCGACGCAGCAGGCCGTATTGCGGTGTCAGGCGGCGGTGTCAGGCGTCGATCAGGTCGTCGAGGCGAAAGCGCGCGATCCGGTAAATCTGGTCGAGGCTCGCGCGCAGCTCCTCGTCGCGCGAGTGATTCACGCGCGACTCGAAGTTCGCGATGATGCCGTGGCGGTCATAGCCGCGCACCGCGAGGATGAACGGGAAGCCGAACTTCTCGCGATACGTGCGGTTCAGCGTCAGCAGCTTGTCGAATTCTTCCTGCGTGCACTGGTCGAGGCCCGCGCCGCTTTGCTCGCGGGTCGACTCGGCCGTCAGTTCGCCGCGCACGGCGGCCTTGCCGGCCAGCTCCGGGTGGGCGTTGATCAGCGCGAGCTGGCGCGCTTCGCCGCTGGTTTCCACCGCATCCGACATCGTCTTGTGCAGCGCGTCGATACTCGCGAACGGCCGCTCGCCCGCAGCGACCTCGGCCACCCACGGCGAATGCTCGAAAATCCCCGACAACGCCGCGACGAATGCGCTCGGCGCCATCGTGTTCAGTTGTTCCAACGTGTAGCGCATCGCCTTCATGCTTTCCCTTCGTTTCGATGATTGGGCTGATACGGATGATGTTCACGCCAGTGACGCGCGATATCGACACGGCGCGTCACCCATACGCGATCGTGCTTCTCGATGTGATCGAGGAAACGCTGCAGCCCGCGGAACCGGCCCGGCCGGCCGAGCAGCCGGCAGTGCATGCCGATCGACAGCATCTTCGGCGCCTCGTCGCCCTCCGCGTACAGCACGTCGAATGCGTCGCGCAGGTAGTGGAAGAAGTGATCGCCGGTGTTGAAGCCCTGCGGCGTCGCGAAACGCATGTCGTTCGTGTCGAGCGTGTACGGCACGATCAGTTGCGGCGACGTGCGGCCGCCCGACACCTCGACGTCCATCCAGAACGGCAGGTCGTCGCCGTAGTTGTCGGAGTCGTACAGGAAGCCGCCGTATTCGGCGACCAGGCGGTGCGTGTTCGGGCTGTCGCGGCCGGTATACCAGCCGAGCGGGCGCTCGCCCGTCACGCGCTCGATCGCTTCCATCCCGAGGCGCATGTGTTCGGCTTCGAGTTCCGGCGTCATGCTCTGGTAGTGAATCCAGCGCCAGCCGTGGCACGCGATTTCATGGCCGAGCTCGACGAATGCGCGCGCAAGCTCCGGATGACGCTCGATCGCCATGCCGACGCCGAATACCGTCAGCGGCAGCCCGCGCTTCTCGAATTCGCGCAGGATGCGCCACACGCCGGCCCGCGACCCGTATTCGTAGATCGACTCCATGCTCATGTGGCGGTCCGGATACGCGGCGGCGCCGACGATTTCGGACAGGAACTGCTCGGAGCCCGGATCGCCGTGCAGCACGCAGTTCTCGCCGCCCTCCTCGTAATTCAGCACGAATTGCACGGCGACGCGGGCGCGCCCCGGCCAGTTCGCCTGAACGGGATGGCGGCCGTAGCCGATCAGGTCGCGAGGATAGTTGGGATCGAGTGACATGGTTCGAAATGCAACGAATGCGGGCTGAGTGAGCGGGCTGAAATAATGGGTTCGCATCGACGGCGCGGCGCCCGGAAGCGGGCCGCACCAGCCGATGCGACGACGGCCCAGTGTAGCGAAAACGTTCATACGCGCCCATACAGCGGCGCAGATAGTGCGTGTCAGACGGTGTGTATGTGCGGGTGCGGCAAATCCGGGACCGGTTCCGCCGTATCCCCGTCCGGCGGGCTGAAGCGGGCGAACGCACCGTCGTAGCGCTTCGGCAGCGGCCGCGCGTAGTCGCCGCGCTTCGCGGTCGCGAGGCGCAACGCGACGAGCGCCTCGGCCCACTTGACGGCCGCCGTGACGCCCTCGACCACCGGCGCACCGATCTGCTGCTCGATCTCGTGCGCGAATTCGGCCATCCCCGCGCAGCCGAGCACGATCGCGTCAGCGCCGTCCTCGTCGAGCGCGCGCCGGCATTCGTCGACGATGATCCGGCGCGCGGCCGAGCCGGGCCGGTCGAGTTCGAGCACCGCGACGTCGGTTGCGCGCACGTTGCGGCAGAACCGCTTCATCCCGTAGCGCTCCGCGAGGTGCCACGCCATCCCGCAGGTACGCGCGAGCGTCGTGACGACCGAGAAGCCCGGCGCGAGCACGCTTGCTGCATGCATCGCGGCCTCGGCGATGCCGATCACCGGCCCGCGCGCGAGTTCCCGCGCCGCATACAGGCCCGGATCGCCGAAACACGCGATCACGTATGCGTCGCAGCCGTCGCGCTCGCCCTGCGCGATCTCGGCGAGCAGCCCCGGCGTCGCGAGCGCCTCGTCGTAATACCCTTCGATCGACGGCGGCCCCATCGGCGGGCTCACGGCCACGATCTCCGTGCCGGCGGCCGCGACCTCGCGCGCGCAGCGGCCCATCGCGTCGGTCATCCGCTGCGTCGTATTCGGATTGATCAGTCGGATCTTCATCGCAGGCTCCTTACGCCTTCGCGCCTGCCAGCAGCCGGTAGAACCCGAAGCCGAGCCCCGCGCCGATGAACCACGAGAAATTCGCGACGCCCTGCCAGCCCGGCACCATCACGCACACGACCGCGATCACCGCAGCCGGCAGCAGCGCGGCGAGCGCGCGGCGGTTCACACCGCCCGTATACCAGTAGGCGCCGCTTTCCGACATCGTGTACAGGTCGTCGCGCACGAGGCGGCCGCGCTTGACGAGGTAGAAGTCGGCGATCAGCACGCCGTACAGCGGGCCGATGAACGCGCCGAGCACGTCGAGCGTGTAATGGATCACCGCCGGGTTGTTGAACAGGTTCCACGGCGTGATGAAGATCGACGCGACGGCGGCGAGCATCCCGCCCGCGCGCCAGCTGATCAGGCGCGGCGCGACGTTCGAGAAATCGAACGCGGGAGACACGAAGTTCGCGACGATGTTGATGCCGATCGTCGCGATCGTGAACGTCAGCGCGCCGAGGATCACCGCGGTCGGATGGTCGATGCGGCCGACCGTCTCGACCGGGTCGGTGATCAGTTCGCCGAACACCGGCAGCGTCGCGGCGGTAGTGATCACCGTGACGAGCGAGAACGCGAGGAAGTTGACGGGCAGCCCCCAGAAATTGCCGCGCTTCACGTCGCCGAACGAGCGGCAGTAGCGCGAGAAGTCGCCGAAGTTGAGCATCGGCCCGGAGAAGTACGACACGACGAGCGACACGGCGGTGATCATCACCGGAATCACTTCCGCGCCGTGATACTTGACGCCGCCGAGGTTGATGCCGATGTTGCGCCAGCCCGCGCGCCACACCATGTAGCCGGCCAGGATGAACATCACGACGTAGACGGCCGGGCCCGCGAAGTCGATGAACTTCTTGATCGTCTCCATCCCGTTCCAGAACACGAACGCCTGGAGCACCCACAGCAGCATGAAGCCGGCCCAGCCGACCGCCGACAGCCCGAGAAAGCCGTAGCGATGGACGTCCGCATACGGCAGCCATTGCGGGAAGAATTTCAGCACGACGATCACGAGCGCGCTCGACGCGAGATAAGTCTGGATTCCATACCATGCGATCGCGATCAGCCCGCGGATCACGGCCGGCACGTTCGCGCCGAGCACACCGAAGGTCGCGCGGCACGCGACCGGATACGGCACGCCGATCTGCTGGCTCGGCCGCGCGATCAGGTTGCACAGCCCGTTCACGAGGCCGATGCCGACGATCAGCGCGATCAGCACCTGCCAGCTCGTCAGCCCGAGCGCGAACAGGCTGCCCGCGAACACGTAGCCGCCGACGCTGTGCACGTCCGACATCCAGAACGCGAAGATGTTGTACGCGCCCCACGTCTGATTTTTTAGGGGTGCCAAATCTTCGTTATACAGACGTTCGCTGTAACCGTCCGGCAATGCCGGACCGCCGCCCTCGCCGCCTTCTTCCGCCGGATAGGCGCTGTCGTGCGCCACACTGAATTGAGCCATGACTTCTCCTTGACGCGGCCGGAAGGCCGCTCCACCGTCATCGATATCGCTCCGGATCGTCGCCCGGAGTCGGACCTGCGGCCCTCGGCAAACACCGCAGGCCTGCATTGCTCTCGTCGTGTGGCGCGGCCGGGTTCGCGTCGCCGCTCAGGCGCCGCCGAACACTTCGCGCAAATCGACCTGCCCTTGCGCGGGCCGGTCCAGCATCTTCAGTTCGACATGCTGCAGGTGGCGCGCCATCAGCGTCACCGCCTGCTTCGGATCGCCCGCCTCCAGTGCGGCGAGGATCTCGTCGTGGTCGTCGCACGAACACGGGCTGCGCCCGTGCGATTCGTACAGCGCCGACATCAGCGTCGAGCGTGCGACGAGCCCTTCGAGGCACTCGCTGAGCGTCGCATTGCCCATCAGCGTCGCGAGCGCCGTATGGAATTCGCCCGACAGCCGGATCCACGCCGCGAAGTCGTGCCGCTCGAACGCCTTGCGTTCCTTGTCGATCAGCGCCGCGACGCCCTTCAACCGCCTGGCGCCGGGGCCGGTCGCGAGCCGCTCGACCACGGCCAGCTCGATGATCCGGCGCATCTCGAACACTTCGTGCACGTCCTGCAGCGACGGGCTCGCGACGAACGCGCCGCGGTTCGGCTCGAGGTCGACCAGTTTGTCGGTCGCGAGCTGCGCGAGCGCCTGGCGGATCGTCCCGCGCTTCACGCCGAACACTTCGCAGAGCTGCGCCTCCGTCAGCTTCGCGCCGGGCGCGAGCCGATGCTCGAGGATCGCGGTGCGGATGCGCTCGGCGATCGCTTCGGGACCGGCTGCGCCGGACGGATGGGAATCGGGCTCGTTCATGATCTGCATCGTGTGATGGTCCTCATCCTAGGATGGACATAAAGATTGTCAACAATTCTTTTGCGAGATTTCGCACGATCGGCGTGCGTCGGCGTGTCCCCATTCGGTGCAACGCGCACGAGATCCATGCACCACAAGCCTGCAAAGCAAGACGGAGGCTCTTCTCGTCGTATACCCTGCCGGCTATTTTGTTGACAAAAATGGTGCAAAACCGAGCGAAGATCGCATGGGTGTCGACGAAAAATATTGACCGTTAGTTGCGCACCTGCATAAAGAAAAAGGCGGGGAAACCCGCCTTTCGATCGATCGCGCCGGCATCAGCCGAGATGCGGATAGTCCGACACCGTCAGCCGGAACCCGTGCGCATTCGCGACCAGTTGCGCCTGGGCGCCGAACGGCAGCGTCAACAGATCGGGCACATGGCCGAACTGGAGCCCCGTGACGACCGGAATCCCGACCACCGCGCGCACCTGGTCGATCATTGCCTGCATGTCGTAGCCGTTGTCGTACTCGAACGGCCGCGCGCCGGTGAACTGGCCGAGCACGAGCGCCTGCTGGCGCGCGAGCAGCCCGGACAGGTGCAGTTGATAGATCATCCGCTCGATCCGGAACGGCTGCTCGTTGACGTCTTCGATGAACAGGATGCCGCCCTCGATGTCGGGCATGTACGGCGTGCCGACCAGCGACGTGAGGATCGCGAGGTTGCCGCCCCACAGCGTGCCCGTCACGTTCACCGTCTGCACCTGCGGTGCGTCGGCGACGATCGTCGTGCTCGGCTGCGTCAGCGTCTGCCAGAAATGCTGCATCGTGAAGTCGCTCGGCGTTTCCGCGCCGAAATCGGCCGACAGCATCGGGCCGCCGAACGTCTTGATGCGCGCCTTCGCGTACAGCGCCAGCTGGATCGCCGTGAAATCGCTGTGACCGACGAGTGCGATCGGCTGGTCGCGCAGCCGGCGCTCGAGCCCGCGATAGTCGAGCCCGTGCAGGATGCGCGCGGCGCCGTAGCCGCCGCGCACCGCGAGCGCGATGTCCGGCAGCGGCCGCTCGGGATCGGCGAGGCGGTTCAGATCGCCCGCCCGCTCGCCGTCGGTGCCGCCGAAACGCTGGAAGCGACGCTGCGTCGCCTCGACGTTCTCGATGCGCTGCTGCGCGGTGCTGAGGCGCTCGAGCGCGCGGTTGATCGCGTCGGGGTCGTGCGGATAGCCGGACGGCGCCAGCAGGCGGATGGTGTAGGACGCGGCGGGCTGGAAGGACATGGCGAAAGGTGTCGGGATCGTCAAACCTGCTTAGAGGGTCCGAACCGTGTCCGGTTCACGAAAACCGTGCACGCCCGTAACGACGGGCGCGACAGCGGCGCCTATGACGCGCCTGATTCGGCGTCGCGGGCGAGCCGCGCTTCGCGCAGCGCGCGACGGCGCTCGGCGAAGAACGACTTCAGCGCGGCGCCGCACTCGTCGGCGAGCACGCCGCCGGTCACTTCGGTGTGGTGGTTGAGCTGCGGATTCGCGAATGCGTCGATCACGCTGCCGCACGCGCCCGTCTTCGGATCGGCCGCGCCATAGACGACCCGCGCGATGCGCGCATGCATGATCGCGCCTGCGCACATCAGGCACGGTTCGAGCGTCACGTACAGCTCGCAGCCGGGCATCCGGTAATTGCGCAGCTGCTGCGCGGCCATGCGCAGCGCGGCCATTTCGGCATGCGCGGACGGATCGTGCCCGCCGATCGGATGGTTGAAGCCGCGTGCGATCACTTCGTCGCCGCGCACGAGCACCGCGCCGACCGGCACTTCGCCGGCCGCGCGCGCCTCTTCGGCGGCGGCCTGCGCCAGACGCATGAAATGCAGGTCGCGCGCCGATACGGGCGCGGCTTCGTGAACGGAAGAATCGGCGGCGGGGTCAGCGGCCGCGGGTGCCGCGTGGGCTGCGTCGTGCAGCGCGTCGGACGTCACATCGTCCCCGCTTCGGCGGGCGCGTCGTCGAGCCCGCGCTCGCACAGGCGTTCCGCGATGCGCCGGCAGTAGTCGCGCGGCATCACCATCGGGCCGCCGCGCAGCGATTCGAGCGCCATGTCGAGCGCGAGGATCTTCGCCTGCAGCCGGCAGCGCGCGGCGCGGTCGCTGACCGCCTGCACTTCGTCGTGCAGGTTGCGCAGCGCGCGCAGTTGCTCGACAGCCGGCGGCACGAAGCCCGCGTTCTTCAGGATACGGTTGGCCACCCGCACCTCCTCGGGCACGAGGAGGTCGTCATCCAGCGCCTGCGGCGCGCCGGTACCCGGCAAATCGTCGAACTCGCCCCGCGCGGCGGCGGCGGCAATACGTTGTTCGACCAGGGCGTCAAGCAATCTCATCAGTCAATCGGAACAATGCGGCAGGCCGAATTCTAGCAGGGTGACGCCGGTATGACAGGCCCTTCGAATATATGCTCGATATCGCGTTTTTAGGGGCCGAATCGCAGCGCATGCGCGCCGATCGCCGTCACTTGCCGCTGTGCTGCGCCGCAGCAGGCCGAGCGCCGTCCCGACGCTTCCGGACGGGGGCGATGGCCTACCCCATTTTTTTATCCACGACGATCCCGCAGGCCCCCGCCGACCCGACGAAAATGCCGGCCTCCTGCCTGCCTCCCCGCCTTCGCCGCCCGATTACGCAGCTACCGTTTCCGGCCGCGCTTTCGCGAACGGGCGGAACATCGTCGCGATCAGGAACGCGCCGACCCCGATCGCGAACGATCCGAGGTACAGCCAGCCGTAGCTGCCGAGCGCGTCGACGATCAGCCCGCCCGCGACCGGGCCCGCGGCCATCCCGAGGCTGCCGGCCATCGCGCAGCCGCCGATCACGGTGCCCATCATCCGCAGCGGGAAATTCTCGCGCGCGAGCACCGAATAGAGCGGCATCACGCCCGCATAGACGAAACCGAACAGCGTCGCGACCGCGTAGAAGCCGTCGAGCGAGCGCACGAAGTAATAGCCGAGCGCGCCGAACGCCTGCGCGAGCAATCCCGCCACCAGCATGCGCTTCGCGCCGAGGCGATCGCCGAGTATCCCGAACGCGATCCGGCCGCCCATGCCCGCGAGCCCTTCCACGCTGTAGATCGACACCGCGACGATCAGCGGAATCCCGCAGGTCACCGCGTAGCTGACCGTGTGGAAGATCGGGCCCGAATGCGTCGCGCAGCAGAAGAAATTGGTCAGCAGCAATACCGCGAACTGCGGCGAGCGCAGCGCATCCGCGACCGACATCGCGGCGGGCGCGCCGGCGGACGCTGGCGTGGGCGCCGCGTGCGCGGCTGCAGCGTCGAGCGCCGGCGCCCGGCGCACCAGCAGCGACACCGGAATCATCACGACGGCCGCCAGCACGGCAATCAGCAGCATCGACGTGCGCCAGTCGCGCACCGACACGAGCCATGCGGCCAGCGGCGCCATCGTCATCGGCGCCATGCCCATGCCGGCCGACACGAGCGATACCGCGAGGCTGCGGTGCGTGTCGAACCAGCCGGTCACGCACGCCATCATCGGCGCGAATATCGCGGCCGTCGCGCTGCCGACGGCCAGGCCGAAGGTCAGCTGGAACACGAGCAGCGACGGCGCGCGGCTCGCCAGCGCCAGGCTCGCCGACAGCAGCACGGCGCCCGCGACGACGACCGGCCGCGTGCCGACCCGGTCCGACAGGCTGCCCCATGCCATGCTCGCAAACGCCATCGCGATGAAGCCGAGCGTCATCGCGGCGGAAATGCCGGTCATCGACCAGCCCGTATCGCGCGCGATGGACCGCAGGAACACCGGTAACGAAAACATCGCGCCGATCGCGACGCAGCCCATCAGGCCGCCCGCGGCGACGATCACCCAGCGGTATCGGGAATCCGGTATGTGACGTGTCATGTGGCATCTCCTCGTTCGTTGCGCCATTCGCGGCAACCCGGTGCCGGCCGCAGGGCGCGGCGCACTGCCCGGTCGATATCGATACGACGGGCGACGCATCGGGAAATCGACATGCGCGGCGCATGGGCCGCGGAATTTTTATGTCGGCAATTCCGCGCGGCTCGCAAGGGTCGGATCATCCGGTCGCCCCGTCGCCTGCCGCCCCGCTTTTCCGCAACGGGAAATTCGAAAGCAGAAATGGTTGGTTGGGGCGCGCACGTGCGCTGGCTACACTCGCCCCATCTTGTCATAACAAGTTGACCGATGACTCCATCCAACGTCGTGCCGCTGTCCGCGGCCCCGCTCTACGTGCAGATCAAGGACTCGCTGCGCGCGCGCATTCTCGACGGCACCTATGCGCCGCACAGCCGGATGCCGTCCGAGCACGAACTCTGCGCGATGTTCGACGTCAGCCGCATCACGGTGCGCCAGGCACTCGGCGACCTGCAGAAGGAGGGCCTGCTGTTCAAGCTGCACGGCAAGGGTACGTTCGTGTCGAAGCCGAAGGCCTTCCAGAACGTGACGTCGCTGCAGGGGTTCGCCGAGGCGATGTCGTCGATGGGCTACGAGATCGTCAACCAGTTGCGCAGCCTGCGCACCGTGAAGGCCGATCGCCATCTCGCGACGAAGCTGAACGTGCCCGAAGGCGCGCCGCTCGTCGAGATCCATCGCGTGCGGCTGCTGAACCGCGAACCCGTGTCGCTCGAACAGACCTGGGTGCCCGAAGCGCTCGGCAAGCGCCTCGCCGGCGCCGATCTCGCGACCCGCGACATCTTCCTGATCCTGGAGAACGACTGCGGCATTGCGCTCGGCCATGCCGACGTGTCGATCGACGCGATCCTCGCCGACGACGAAATCGTCGACGCGCTGCACGTCGAGGAAAGCAGCCCCGTGCTGCGTATCGAGCGTCTCACGCACGATGCATCCGGTGCGCCGATCGACTACGAAACCCTCTACTTCCGCGGCGACGCCTTCCAGTACCGGCTGCGCATCGATCGGCAGAAGGCGCGCAAACCTGCAAGGAACCCGCGATGAACACCCATGTGCACGAATACGACATCGTCGTGGTCGGCGGCGGCACGGCCGGCCCGATGGCGGCCATCAAGGCAAAGGAGCGCGATCCGTCCCTGCGCGTGCTGCTGCTCGAGAAGGCCAACGTGAAACGCAGCGGCGCGATCTCGATGGGCATGGACGGCCTGAACAACGCGGTGATCCCCGGTCATGCGACGCCCGAGCAGTACACGCGCGAGATCACGATCGCCAACGACGGGATCGTCGACCAGGAAGCCGTATACGCGTACGCGACGCACAGCTTCGCGACGATCGAGCAGCTCGATCGCTGGGGCGTGAAGTTCGAGAAGGACGGCACCGGCGACTACGCGGTGAAGAAGGTCCATCACATGGGCTCGTACGTGCTGCCGATGCCGGAGGGTCACGACATCAAGAAGGTGCTGTACCGGCAATTGAAGCGCGCGCGCATCGCGATCACGAACCGGATCGTCGCAACGCGCGTGCTGACCGATGCGCAGGGCCGCGCGAGCGGCGTGCTCGGCTTCGACTGCCGCACCGCCGAATTCCACGTGATCCGCGCAAAGGCCGTGATCCTCTGCTGCGGCGCGGCCGGCCGCCTCGGTCTGCCGGCATCGGGCTACCTGATGGGCACGTACGAGAACCCGACCAACGCGGGCGACGGCTATGCGATGGCCTATCACGCGGGCGCGGCGCTCGCGAATCTCGAATGCTTCCAGATCAATCCGTTGATCAAGGATTACAACGGCCCGGCGTGCGCGTACGTGACCGGCCCGCTCGGCGGCTTCACCGCGAACGGCAAGGGCGAACGCTTCATCGAATGCGATTACTGGAGCGGCCAGATGATGTGGGAGTTCTACCAGGAACTGCAGAGCGGCAACGGCCCCGTGTTCCTGAAGCTCGACCATCTCGCGGAAGAAACGATCCGGACCATCGAGCAGATCCTGCATACGAACGAACGGCCGAGCCGCGGCCGTTTCCATGCGGGGCGCGGCACCGACTACCGCAGCCAGATGGTCGAGATGCACATCTCGGAGATCGGCTTCTGCAGCGGCCACAGCGCATCGGGCGTGTATGTGAATGCGCGCGCGGAGACGACCGTGCCGGGGCTGTACGCGGCCGGCGACATGGCGGCCGTTCCGCACAACTACATGCTCGGCGCCTTCACGTACGGCTGGTTCGCCGGGCAGAACGCGGCCGACTACGCGGCCGGCCGCGAACACGCGCCGGTGGACGACCAACAGGTCGACGCCGAGCGCTCGCGCGTGTTCGCGCCGTTGCTGCGGGAGCGCGGCCTGGCGCCGGCGCAGGTCGAATACAAGCTGCGCCGCATGGTGAACGACTACCTGCAACCGCCGAAGGTGACGCGCAAGATGGAAATCGGGCTGCAACGTTTTGACGGAATTACTGAGGATATCGAAGAAATCAAGGCCGATAACCCGCACGAGCTGATGCGCGCGGCCGAAGTGCGCGCGATCCGCGATTGCGCGGAAATGGCCGCACGCGCGTCGTTGTTCCGCACCGAGAGCCGCTGGGGGTTGTACCACCATCGCGTCGATTTCCCGCACCGCAACGACGCCGAATGGTTCTGCCACACGTGGCTGCGCAAGGATGCCGCGGGCGCGATGCGCAGCGAGAAGCGGCCGGTCGAACCATACGTCGTGCCGCTTGCCGACGACGAACGCGGAGCCTACGCGCAGTTGCGCATCCGCGAACCGGCCGCGCTCGCCGCCCTTTGAGGAACCTCGCCATGTCCCATACCCCGCACGACATCTTCCAGCGCAGCAGCGCGCCCGTGACGATCGACGAGACGCTGTGCATCGCCGACAAGGGCTGCACCGTCTGCGTCGACGTGTGCCCGCTCGACCTGCTCGCGATCGACGTCGGCAAGGGCAAAGCGTACATGCAGTTCGACGAATGCTGGTACTGCATGCCGTGCGAACGCGACTGCCCGACCGGCGCGGTCAAGGTCGACATCCCTTACCTGCTGCGCTGACACGACGCGCGCCCCGCATCGACGACAGTACGACCGAGCCCGCGTGCGTCGACATCGAGCGCCGCTGTCTCGCGCTGTTGCGCAACGCGCCTGAGCATGCGTGCCTGCCCATTCACCGCACCGACTTTTTCCATGACCGCCTCTTCCTCCGCTTTCCCGCCGCCCGGCGTGCCGGCCGCCGATCACGCCGCGCTCGTCGCGCGCCTCGCCGCGGCCGATGCCTCGGTGCGCCGCATCGCACTGCTCGAACTCGCCGATCTCGAGGCGCCCGAACTCGTGCCGTCGTTCGTCGCGGCGCTGCGCGACGACCCGTCGGCCGACGTGCGCAGCGAGGCCGCACGCGTGCTCGACGCGTGGGAGCAGCCCGATGTCGTCGACGCGCTGTGCCATGCGCTGCTCGATCCGGACGACGGCGTGCGCGCAACGGCCGCACAAAGCCTGTCCGAACTGAAGAACGCGGCATCGGGCGCCGTGCTGTGCCGTTGGGCCGACCGGCCCGAACCGTTCGTGCGCACCGCCGTGCTGCGCGGCTTGCGTGAATTGCGCGACCCCGACGCATTCGCGCCCGCGCTGCGCGCGCTCGACGCGAGCGCCGCCGCCGTACGCACGGAGGCGGTCGTCGTGCTCGGCTGGCTCAAGGACGGCCGCGCGCTGCCGCCGCTCGCCCGCGTCGCGACCGCGGACGCCGATGCCGACGTGCGGCGCGCCGCGGTCGGCGCGATCGGGTTTGCAGCGGCCGGCGATACCGCCGTCGTCACCGCGCTGCTCGCGGCGCTGCGTGACGTCGAATGGCAGGTGCGCGAGGAAGCGGCTACCACGCTCGGCAAGCTGCGCGTCGCCGTTGCGCGCGACCCGCTCGTCGCCGCGCTCGACGACGACTACTGGCAAGTGCGCGTGCGCGCCGTCCGCGCGCTCGGCCAATTGCGCGATGCGGCCGCGGCATCGGCCGTCGTCGCGCTGCTCGCGCATGCGATCAGCAACCTGCGCAAGGAAGCCGCGCTCGCGCTCGGCGAATTGCGCGACCGCGCGACGCTGCCCGCGCTGCACGACGCGCTCGACGATCGCGACCCCGAAGTCCGCAAGGCCGTGCGGATCGCAATCGGACAGATCGACGAGGCGTCGCGATGATTACGCCGATCGGAATCGCACTCGATCACCCGGCACGCGCACTGACGCTGTCCTGGCCTGACGGCTCGGCGCAACGCATCGACTATGCGCGGTTGCGCAGCGATTGCCCGTGTGCGGAATGCCGCAAGATCCGGCTCGACGGCGGCCGCATCGATACGCGGCCGGCCCTGACGCTGGACGGCGTGGAACCGCTCGGCTACGGCGTACGCTTCCTGTTCGGCGACGGCCATGCACGCGGCATTTATCCGTGGCCGTACCTGGCGGAGATCGCGTAGCGGCGACGACGCGGCTGCCGCGCTCGAGCGGACTGGATGGCAGGCATGCGAAAACGCTGCGATACTGACGCCCACGATCGTCGCCACCTACCGTGGGAGCAGCACCATGCAAACCCCTATCGGATTCATCGGCCTCGGCGTGATGGGCGCGCCGATGGCGCTCAATCTCGCGCGGGCCGGCACGCCGCTCGTCGTGTGGAACCGTTCGCACGGCAACGACGATGCGCTGCGCGACGCCGGCGCGCGCGTGGCCGAGGACATCGACGACGTATTCGTGTCCTGCCGCACCGTGATCCTGATGCTCGCGAACGACGCGGCGATCGATGCCGTCCTCGCGCGCGGCACGCCCGGTTTTGCCGCGCGGGTCGACGGGCACATGATCGTCAACATGGGTACGAATGCGCCCGAATACTCGCGTGCGCTCGCCGACGACATCGCCGCCGCGTCGGGCCGCTACGTCGAGGCGCCGGTATCGGGCTCGCGCAAGCCGGCCGAAGCCGGCCAGCTCGTCGCGATGCTGGCCGGCGCACCCGACGACGTCGAAGCCGTCCGCGCGCTCGTGAAGCCGCTGTGCCGCGACAGCTTCGTGTGCGGCGACGTGCCAGCGGCGCTGACGATGAAGCTCGCCGTCAACCTGTTCCTGATCACGATGGTCACCGGTCTCGCCGAAGCCACGCATTTCGCGCAGCGTCACGGTATCGACCTCGCGCGCTTCGCCGACGTGCTGAACGCCGGCCCGATGGCGAGCGACGTGTCGCGCGTGAAACTCGGCAAGCTCGTCGCGGAAGATTTCTCGGTGCAGGCCGCGATCACCGACGTGCTGAAGAATGCGCGCCTCGTCGCCGAATCCGCACGGGGCATCGGCATCGCGTCGCCGCTGCTCGACATCTGCCACGCGCTTTACGGCGAAACCGAGCAGGCCGGACATGGCGCGGCCGACATGGTCGCCGTGATTCGCGCGATCGAACGGCGTACCGGGGACGCACGATGAGCCGCGTGCACGCCCACGCGTTCGTTCGAACCGACGGATACGCATGACCATGTCCGCAACCGGCCACGCTGCTTCCTTGCGCCCCGTTCCCGCCGTGATCGGCATCGTGCTGCGCGAACGCGACGTGCTGCTCGTGCGCCGCGCGAATCCGCCCGATGCGGGCTGCTGGGGTTTCCCCGGCGGCAAGATCGAGCCGGGCGAGCCGCTCGCGGATGCGGTCGTGCGCGAGATCGCGGAAGAGACGACGGTCGACGTGGAAGCGCTCGACGCCTTTACCGCGCTGGACGCGTTCGATTACGATGCGCACGGCGTCGTGCGCCAGCATTTCATCCTGGTCGCGGTGCTGTGCAGATGGCTGCGCGGCACGCCGGCCGCCGGCGACGATGCGCTCGACGCACGCTGGTTCGGCATCGACGAACTCGACCGCGACGATTTGCCGATGAGCGCGGGCGTGCGGGACGTCGCGCGACGAGCAATCGAGCGGGCGGCGGTGCTGGGCAATGCGCGTTCGCCATCCGCCTGACACTTCCGCTGTCGCTTGCGTATCGGCGCGATGCGTTCGGTCCGTCACGGCGCCAGCGACCTGCCGGGCGCCGCCGAATCACAACCTATCAAACCATGATCAGAATTCGACAATCCACCGAGGCCGATCGCACACGCGTGCTGGATATCTGGCGCAACGCCGTCGACGCCACCCATCACTTCCTGAGCGACGACGATCGTCGTGCGATCGAATCCGAAGTCGTCGCGTTTTTGCCGGACGCGCCGCTCGATCTGGCCGTCGACGAGAGCGATCGCGCGATCGCCTTCATGCTGCTCGACGGCAATCACATGGAGGCGCTGTTCGTCGATCCTGAACACCATGGCGCGGGAGTCGGGCGGCGGCTGGTCGAAGAAGCACTCAAGCGCCATCCCGACCTGTCGACCGACGTCAACGCGCAGAACGAAGCGGCGGCGGGATTCTATGAACGGCTCGGATTCGAACGCTGCGGGTGGTCGGAGGTGGATGCTCAGGGGCGGCCTTATCCGCTGATTCATCTTCGTTATCGCGGGAGTGGTCGGGACTGAGCCGGAGTCCGGGCAGGAAGGGGACACGGCACCGGCCCGGGCCGGACGCGCCGAAACGACACCGCCCTTTCGGTATCGCGATTATCCCGAGAAGTTGCCGGTCGTCAGCGGCCAGCGCCCCAACACGTCGTAGTGCGACTTCCCGAGCCAGCTATCGATCAGGACGAAGTCGAACACGGTCCAGGTAATCGGCTCGATCCGATACTCATCGGGCCTGCGTGCGCCATACAGCAGCGTCACGTGCGGGGTGAAACCCGAAGGAAGAATGCTCAGCCCCGCGTCTCGTTTCAGCACACGTCGCAACTGCCGTCGAAAGTCGATCAAGTTTTCCAGACCGGCCCGTCCCAGCAGCACCAGTGGCTGATGACCAGGCCGTCCGTTGAAGCTGATGATCTTGTCGAACCTCACGGAGAAAGGCGGCACATCCACGCGGTCCGCGACCGCGCGGGCCCGCGCGAGCTTAGCGCCCGGCACGTAAGCGAAGTCGCCGAGCGAACCCAGCGTGATGTGCAGACGCTCGGTACCCACCAGGCTGTCCTTCTTTAGCCGCATGCTTTCGGCAAGGCTGGCAATGCGCACCGCCGCGGCCGGATCCGGCATCACGGCGAAAAAGAAGCGGTGCACGGGAACCGGCGGCGGCGCATCGAATCCGGGTAGCGTCAGTTGAGTCACGGCAGCACGTCCGACAGGCCTGGAGCGAGATTTCATTATCGTCAATCGGACGCCGGCCCGCTCGCCGGTCGATGAATCCGCCGCTCGCGAGCACGAAGATGCTACCCTCTCGGCCAAACTCGACACCCTCTGATGAAGCATCCGAACTCAACCACGCAAACCGTCGCGGTACTGGACTTCGAAACAACCGGGCTGTCGCCGAATCTGGGCGACCGTGCGACCGAAATTGCCGTCATCCTGCTGCGCGACGGGCAAGTCGTCGACCGTTTCCAGAGTTTGATGAATGCCGGCAGACGCATCCCGTCCGACGTCGTTGCGCTCACCGGCATCACCAACGACATGATCGCGGCGGCGCCACCGGCGTCCGAGGTCATGAGAGAAGCGGCGGCGTTCGTCGGCAGGCACGCGGTCGTGGCCCACAACGCCGGTTTCGACAAACGCTTCTGGCAGTCGGAACTCGGGCTGCTCGGCATGTCGGCCGACCATGCGTTTGCATGCACGATGCTGGTGGCGAGACGGATCTACCCGGACGCCAGAAGTCACCGCCTGTCGAGCCTCGCCGAGATGTTGCGGTTGCCGCAATCGGGCCGTGCGCACCGCGCGATGGTCGATGCCGAGATGGCTGGGCATCTGTGGTGTCGGTTGCAGCAGGATATTTCGCGAACTTACGGGCTGGATCGGATCGATCACGCGCTGATGTCGCGGGTGCAGGCGACGACCAAGGCGAAGGTGCCGATGTATTTGCGGTCGCTGGTGCGTACGCAGGCGTGACCCATCCGATACCGGAACGGAAAACATCACACGCGCCGACCGACTTCACGCGTTAACGCAAAACGGCCTGGCAATGGATTGCCAGGCCGCTGCGTGAACCGGCGACAGCCAGCCAACCGAACCGGCGACCCGCTTGCGAACTATTGCGACATCAGCCGATGCGCAACGACGCAGGGGAATCGAACGCCGATTCGGCCGGAATGTTTACTCCCACTCGATCGTCGCCGGCGGCTTCCCCGAGATGTCGTACACGACCCGATTGATCCCGCGCACTTCGTTGATGATCCGGTTCGACGCGCGGCCGAGCAGTGCATACGGCAGGTGCGCCCAGTGTGCGGTCATGAAGTCGGTGGTCTGCACCGCGCGCAGCGACGTCACGTAGTCGTACGTCCGCCCATCGCCCATCACGCCAACCGACTTCACCGGCAGGAACACCGCGAACGCCTGGCTCGTCAGGTCGTACCAGGTCTTGCCGACGTCGGCCTCGCCGCACAGGCCGGCTGCCGCGTCCTGCGCGGTGGCCGTCGTGCCGCGCAATTCCTCGATGAAGATCGCGTCCGCACGGCGCAGCAGGTCCGCGTACTCGCGCTTCACTTCGCCGAGAATCCGCACGCCGAGGCCCGGGCCCGGGAACGGATGGCGGTACACCATCTCCGGCGGCAGGCCGAGCGCGACGCCCAGCTCGCGCACTTCGTCCTTGAACAGGTCGCGCAGCGGCTCGAGCAGCTTCAGGCCGAGCGTCTCCGGCAGGCCGCCGACGTTGTGGTGGCTCTTGATCGTCGTCGCCTTCTTCGTCTTCGTGCCGCCCGATTCGACCACGTCCGGGTAGATCGTGCCCTGCGCGAGCCACTTCGCCTTCGACAGCTTCTTCGCCTCGGCCTGGAACACCTCGACGAACTCGCGGCCGATGATCTTGCGCTTCGCTTCCGGATCGGTCACGCCGGCCAGGTGGCCGAGGAACTGGTCGGACGCATCGACGTGCACGACCTTCGCATGCAGGCGGCCCTCGAACATGTCGAGCACCATCTTGCCTTCGTTCAGGCGCAGCAGGCCGTGATCGACGAACACGCACGTCAGCTGATCGCCGATCGCACGATGGATCAGCGCGGCCGCGACGCTCGAATCGACGCCGCCCGACAGGCCGAGAATCACTTCCTCGTCGCCGACCTGCTCGCGGATCTTCGCGACGGCTTCCTCGATGTGGTTCTTCATGATCCAGTCGGGCTTCGCGCCGGCGATCTGCAGCACGAAGCGTTCGAGGATCTGGCGGCCCTTCACCGTGTGCGTGACTTCCGGATGGAACTGCACCGCGTAGTAGCCGCGCGCCTCGTCGGCCATGCCGGCGATCGGGCAGCTCGGCGTCGACGCCATCAGCGCGAAGCCCGGCGGCAGCTCCGCAACCTTGTCGCCGTGGCTCATCCAGACCTTCAGCATCCCGTGGCCTTCGGCCGTCGTGAAATCCTCGATACCGTCGAGCAGGCGCGTATGGCCATGCGCACGCATTTCCGCGTAGCCGAATTCGCGATGGTCGCTCCACTCGACCTTGCCGCCGAGCTGCACGGCCATCGTCTGCATCCCGTAGCAGATGCCGAGCACCGGCACGCCGAGCTCCCACACGGCCTGCGGCGCGCGCAGCTGATGGTCTTCGTACGTGCTCGCGTGGCTGCCCGACAGGATCACCGCCTTCGGCGCGAACTCGCGGACGAAGTCGTCGGACACATCGTTCGGATGGATTTCGCAGTAGACGTGCGCTTCACGCACGCGCCGTGCAATCAGTTGGGTGACTTGCGAACCGAAGTCGAGAATCAGGATTTTGTCGTGCATGGCTGCGGACGGGATGAAGAGAATAAGAAAAGCAGCGCATCGAGCGCTGCGTCAAAAGCATGGTCGGCGGCGTCGGGCGGCAGGCGGCACGCGCGACGCATCGCCGGTCAATCCTGCGACGGCGGGCGCGCGTCGAACGCGACGCTGCCTGACGCGCGGTCGGACGCGGCCGACGAGGTCGCCGCGGCCGGCGCCGAAGGCGCCACCGGACGGCCGACGACCGGCTCAACCCGCGGCTGCGCTGCGGAGGCCGGCGCCGGTTCGACCGGACGCTGCGCGCTCCGGCCTTCGAGCGCCTGCGCTTTCTCGCGCCGGCGCACGGCCGATGCGAGCCGCACGCCGCCGAGGCCGAGCACGATCAGCGCGACCCCGGCCACGGCCGACAGCACCCGGCCGGCGGCCGCCAGTGCGGGCCCGCTGCCGGTGCCGATCGACCACACGATCGTCAGCACGCCGGTCAGCCAGTACACGTGGCCGACCGACCGCGCGACGGGCGCCGTGAGATCGCCGTTGAACGCCGCATGAAACGCGAGCCACGCGAGCCCGAGCAGCGCGATACCGAACGCCTGGCCGAGCATCGCCGGCTGGATGTTAGCCAGTTGCAGCGCGTTGAACAGCGCCTGCCAGGGCGTCAGCACGAACAGCACGCCGAACGCCAGCAGCAGCACGGCATCGACGATCAGCACGGCTCGCAGCAGCGGTTTCATCGGCGATCAGTCCACGTGATAGTTGGGCGCTTCCTTCGTGATCTGCACGTCGTGCACGTGCGACTCGCGCATGCCCGCTGCGGTGATCTGGACGAACTCGGCCTTCTCGTGCAGCTCGTCGATCGTCCTGCAGCCGCAGTAGCCCATGCTGGCGCGCACGCCGCCGACCAGCTGGAACAGGATCGCGTTGACCGAACCCTTGTACGCGACGCGGCCTTCGATGCCTTCCGGCACGAGCTTGTCGATGTTCGCCGAGTTGTCCTGGAAGTAGCGGTCCGCCGCGCCGTCCTTCATCGCGCCGACCGAACCCATGCCGCGATACGACTTGTACTGGCGGCCCTGGTACAGGAACACGTCGCCCGGCGCCTCTTCGGTGCCCGCGAACATGCTGCCCATCATCACCGCGTTCGCGCCGGCCGCGAGGGCCTTCGACACGTCGCCCGAGAAACGCACGCCGCCGTCGGCGATGCACGGCACGCCGGTGCCCTTCAGCGCTTCCGCGACGTTCGCGATCGCGCTGATCTGCGGCACGCCGACACCCGCGACGATCCGCGTGGTGCAGATCGAGCCCGGGCCGATACCGACTTTGACCGCGTCCGCGCCGTATTCGACCAGCGCCTTCGCGGCGGCGGCCGTCGCGATGTTGCCGCCGATCACCTCGACGTGCGGGAAGTTCTGCTTGACCCAGCGAACGCGCTCGAGCACGCCCTTGCTGTGACCGTGCGCGGTATCGACGACGATCACGTCGACGCCGGCCTGCACCAGCAGCTCGACGCGCTCCTCGTTGTCCGGACCGACGCCGACCGCCGCGCCTGCGCGCAGCTTGCCGTGTTCGTCCTTGCACGCGTCAGG
The DNA here is from genome assembly GCF_001524725.1 of Burkholderia sp. MSMB1072. NCBI lineage: Bacteria > Pseudomonadati > Pseudomonadota > Betaproteobacteria > Burkholderiales > Burkholderiaceae > Burkholderia > Burkholderia sp. MSMB1072. The sequence goes on along the minus strand of NZ_LOYC01000017.1, from coordinate 155,439 downwards.
GTGCTCGGTCTGCTTCGTGATGTCCTTGACGGTCATCAGGCCGCGCAGCTCGAACGCATCGTTGACGACCAGCACGCGCTCGAGGCGGTGGCTGTGCATCAGCGCCTTCGCTTCGGCGAGCGGCGTGCCTTCCTTGACCGTGACGAGGCGCTCGCGCGGCGTCATGATCGACTTGACCGGCTCGTCGAGGCGCGTTTCGAAACGCAGGTCGCGGTTCGTGACGATGCCGACGAGCTGCGGGCCTTCGACGACCGGGAAGCCCGAAATGCCATGCTGGCGCGACAGCGCGATCACGTCGCGCACCTTCATCTGCGGCGGGACCGTGATCGGGTCGCGGACGACGCCCGACTCGAAACGCTTGACCTTCGCGACTTCACGGGCCTGTTCGGCCGGCGTGAGGTTCTTGTGGACGATACCGACGCCACCCTGCTGCGCCATCGCGATCGCGAGGCGACCTTCGGTGACCGTGTCCATCGCGGCGGACACGAGCGGCATGTTCAGGGAGATGTTGCGGGTCAGCTTGGTCTTGAGGCTGGTGTCGCGCGGGAGAACGTCGGAGAAGGCGGGAACGAGGAGCACGTCATCGAAAGTGAGTGCTTTTTGGATCAGACGCATGGCAAATCCTATGGGCGCAAAAGCGAATTATACGCGAAGCGCTGCGAATTTTCACAACACGAACAACGGCTTAGCCGGTTTCGGCCGTTCGGGGGCCGAATCGTTCGGATCGCCGTTCGGTTCGTTTTCGATCGCTTTTCGTTTCATCGCCGCATCGAGCCATTCGCGCAACCGACAGTTTGGGCGGCAAGCACCCGTGTCGCGGCGGGGCCACACGGCCGCTTCGGCAGCGGCCGCGCACGGCCCGGCGCCCCGCCGAAGCGGCTGGCCTGCCGCGCGTCACGCCAGCCCGGCCGCGCGAACGATCATCGCCACGCCGCCCGCTACCGTCCCGCAACCGACGATCCGCGCGACGCGGCCGCCGGCCGGCGCAACGCGTTCGGCGGTGATGGCCACCGTCACGGCGGCCATCACGCGCAGATCCATCATGCCGGCCGCCAGTGCGACCGCCATCAGGTTTCCGCAACACGCCCCGCATCGAATGGCAGCGCGCACGCCGGCCCGCCATGCCGCGACGATCGCCACCTGCGGCCAATGCGCGGGCGCCGCCGCGTGCCGGCAGCATGCCAGCCGGCGCGTCTTCCACCCGGAGAATTGCAACGCGCCCGCGGCCACCACGACGGCGCCGGCCGCAAAGGGCATCGCACGGGCGAGCGCCGGTAGCCGGGCGCCGGCCGCCGTCAGTGCGGCGCCGGCCGGAAACACGAGCGCCCCGAGCGCCATCCAGACCGAGAAATATCCCGCCCCCACGACGACGACGAGCCAGGCCGACCGCGCCGTCCGCGGGCCGATGCGCTGCCAGTCATGCCAGAGCTGCGGCGCGAGCACGGGCAGCATCATCGTCACCGTCATCGCGCCCCACATTCCGGCAAACGCCGCGAATGCGCGCCCGGCGCCCCGGCCGCACGGCCGCAGCCAGACGGCCGAGGCCATCCAGCCGCCGGACATCGGTTCGCCGCCCATCGCGGCCATCGACGCGTGCTGCGCCAGCGTCGCCATCGCGGCAAGCACGAACACGGCCACGGCCGCCGCGCCGAATGCCCGCGGATCGGCTGCCGCCTCGCCGGTTGTCGGCCGTGTCATCGCGCGCTCCCGCTCGTCACCGGCCGCTCAGCCGCGCGCGTACTCGTCGTGACGGCGCCACCACGGGCCGGCCTCGTTGCGGCCGCGCGGCGCGCGATCGAGCCACTGGTACATCCCCCACAACCCGTCGAGGCCGCGCGCGTAGGTCGAATACGTGTGATAGACGGCGCCGTCCTCGCGCACGAACGCGCTCATCCCCGGCCGGTCGAGCGAATACGTGGCCGCGTCGGTGCCGCACGTGGCCGCGAACTGCACGACGGGCGCCGGCGGCGGATCCATGTCCATCGCGTGAGCGGCCCGCGCATAGTTGTATTCGACGTCGCCCGCGCGCCGCTGCGTTTCGGTAAACGACACGTTGAAGTCGAAGTTGAAATCGCTGTCGACCGACGACGCCCACGGGAACGTCCACCCCATCCGCTGCCGGTACGCGAGCAGTTTCGCGAGCGGCGCGCGCGACACGGCCGCGAGCGTCACGTCGTGGTGCGCCAGATGCACGGCGAAGCCGTCGAAGCCGTCGGCGAGCGCCGAGCACGACGGGCAGCCCGCCTTGTAGTCGGGACCGAACATGAAGTGATAGACGAGCAATTGCGAACGGCCGCCGAACAGGTCGTCGAGCGTCGCCTGCCCTGCTTCGGTATCGAACCGGTAGGTCTTGTCGACGCGCACCCACGGCAGCGCCTGGCGCCGCCGCGCGAGTTCGTCGCTTTGCCGCGTCAGCGCCTTTTCCGCGTCGAGCAGCGCGCGGCGTTCGGCCAGCCATTCGTCGCGTGTTCCGGTGAGATGGGTCGTCATTGCGGGTTCCTCCTTCCGATGGGTATCCGGGCACGGCGTACGGGGCCGTGTGCGTGGTGCTAGATTAGTGCCGGGCATCGGACCAGAGGGAGTGACAAGTGTGTCGGGATTCGAATGGATTCGCTGATCACGGCGGCCGCGCGCGCGCTCGCGGCCGGTGACGCGCTCGGTGCGCTGAACCGCGTCGCGCTGCGCGACGATGCGCCGGCGCTCGCGCTGCGCGGCATCGCGCTCGCGCAGCTCGGCGATTTCGAACGTGCACGGGCGCTCGTGCGTGGCGCCGCACGTGCATTCGGCGCAAAGGAAGCGATCGCCCGGGCGCGCTGCGTCGTCGCGGAAGCCGAGATCGCGCTCGCGTCGCGCGACCTGCACTGGCCGACGCGCGCGCTCGATGCGGCCTGCGCGACGCTCGACGCGCACGGCGACCGCGCGAACGCCGCGCATGCCCGCTATCTCGGCGTGCGCCGGTTGCTGCTGATCGGCCATCTCGACGAGGCCGAGCGGCTGCTCGCGCATCTCGATCCCGCGCCGCTGCCGCCCGCATCGCGCGCCGCCCATGAATTGATCGCGGCCGGCATCGCGATGCGCCGCATTCGCACGCACGCGGCCCGCGCGGCGCTTGCCCGGGCGCGGACGGCCGCCCGCGCCGCCGGCATCGCCGCGCTGACGGCCGAGGTCGACACCGCGGCTCGCGTGCTCGACGCACCGGCCGCGCGGCTCATCGCGCGCGGCACGTCGCGGCTCGTGCCGCTCGACGAAGTCGAGACGCTGTTCGAGTCGAATGCGCTCGTCGTCGACGCGTGCCGCCACACGGTGCGCGATGCGCGCACGACCGTGTCGCTCGCGCGGCGTCCGGTGCTGTTCGTGCTCGCCCGCGCGCTCGGCGAGGCGTGGCCGGCCGACGTGTCGAGAAACGCGCTCGTCGCCGCCGCGTTCCGCGCGAAACAGGCCGACGAATCGCATCGCGCACGGCTGCGTGTCGAGATGGGCCGGCTGCGCGCGGTGCTGCGCCCGCTCGCGAACGTCGTCGCGACGCCGCGCGGCTTCGCGCTCGAACCGCTCGGCGTGCGCGAGACCGTCGTTCTCGCGCGCCCGGTCGACGATCGCCATGCGGCCGTGCTCGCGCTCCTCGCCGACGGCGAAGCGTGGTCGAGCTCCTCGCTGGCGCTCGCACTTGGCGCCAGCCAGCGCACCGTGCAGCGCGCGCTCGATGCGCTCGTGGAAACCGGCAAGGTGCAGGCACTCGGCCGCGGACGTGCGCGCCGCTGGCTGACGCCGCCGCTGCCCGGCTTCGCGACGACCTTGTTACTCCCGGTTGCGTTGCCGGGCGATTAGGATGGCCTCATCGAACGACGAGGTGACGAACATGAAACGCTCCACTGCAGACATCCTTCGCGAGTACGGCCCGTTTCCGGGCGTCGACGGCGTGCACGGCGTCACGTTCGATGGGCAGCACGTGTGGTATGCGTCCGGCGACAAGCTGAATGCGCTCGACCCCGAGGCCGGCACGACCGTCCGTTCGCTCGACGTCGCCGCGCACGCGGGCACCGCGTTCGACGGCCGCCACCTGTTCCAGATCGTCGAGGACCGCATCGCGAAGATCGACCCCGAATCGGGGCGCGTGCTCGCGACGATTCCGGCGCCCGGCGGCGGCGCCGATTCGGGGCTCGCATGGGCGGAAGGCACGCTGTGGGTCGGCCAGTACCGCGAGCGCAAGATTCATCAGGTGGATCCGCAATCGGGCGCCGTGCTGCGCACGATCGAATCGAACCGCTTCGTCACCGGCGTGACGTGGGTCGACGGCGAGCTGTGGCACGGCACGTGGGAAGCCGACCGGAGCGACTTGCGGCGCATCGATCCGCGCACGGGCCAGGTGCTCGAGCAGATCGACATGCCGGCCGGCGTCGGCGTCTCGGGGCTCGAATCCGACGGTCACGACCGCTTCTACTGCGGCGGCGGCAACAGCGGCAAGCTGCGCGCCGTGCGTCGCCCGGCACACACGCGTGCCGCGACCGACGGCACGCAGGCACCGCCCGATCCGGCAGAAGACTGATGCGCCGCCCGTCGACACCGCTCGACGCGCCCCGCCCCGAGTGCAGGAATGAACAAGACGCCGCCGCGACGGCATCGCTAAGATGCGCGCACCTCGGTCATTTGTTCGGAGCGGTCGATGCGGCGCGGCGTGGTGTACGGTGTCCTGGCAGGCGCCCTGTGGGGCATGGTGTTTCTCGTTCCGCGGCTGCTGACCGATTTCTCGCCGCTGCTGCTGAGCGCCGGCCGCTACGCGATGTACGGCCTCGTGTCGCTCGCGGCCGCGTTGCCCGCCACCCGCTCGCTGCTCGCGCGGCTGACCCGCGAGGATCTCGCCGCCCTGGTGAAGCTCGCCATCGTCGGCAACGTCGCGTATTACATGCTGCTGTCCGGCGCCGTGCACCTGATCGGCATCGCGCCGAGTTCGCTGATCGTCGGCGTGCTGCCCGTGACCGTCACGCTCGCGGGCCTCGGCGACCATGGCGCCGTGCCGCTGCGGCGGCTCGCCGCCCCGCTCGCGCTGGTGATCGCGGGCATCGTCTGCATCAACGTCGACCTGTTCACGTCCGAAGCCGCACACGCCACGACGCTCGCCCGGAAACTCGCGGGCATCGCGTGTGCGGCGGGCGCGCTCGCGAGCTGGACCTGGTATGCGGTGGCGAATGCACGCTACCTGCAGCGTCATCACCGCTTCGGCGGCAACGAATGGTCGGTGCTGTGGGGTGTCGTGACGGGCCTGCTCGGCGGGCTCTGCTGGCTGGCGATCCTCGCGCTGCCGGCCGGCATGGTGCAGGCGACCGTTCCGGCGTCGCGCTGGCAGTTGTTCTGGCTGCTGAACCTCGGGCTCGCGATCGGCGCATCGTGGCTCGGCAACGGGCTGTGGAATGCCGCGTCGAAGCGGCTGCCGCTCACGCTGTCGGGTCAGCTGATCGTGTTCGAAACCGTGTTCGCGATGCTGTATGCGTTCGTGTACGACCGGCGAATGCCGCACGCGCTCGAGATCGCCGCGCTCGTGCTGCTGCTCGCCGGCGTATACGGCTCGGTGCGACGGCACGGCGACACGCCGGGCAGCGCGCCGGCAAACGCAAACGCCGCGGCCCACTGAGCGCCGCGGCGTTCGATCCGACCAATCGGGGCGAACGACGCGTCAGCGCGCGTCCTTGTGCATCCACTTGCGGCCCTCGATCGAGCCGTCGCGGCGGGATTTGTCGACGCGCCGCTGGCGCGCGAGCTTCGGATCGACGATCAGCGGACGGTAGATCTCGACGCGGTCGTGATCGACGAGCGGCGCATCGAGCGGCGCGAGCTTGCCGTAGACGCCCGTCTTCGCGTGTGCGAGATCGATCTCCGGATGCAACGCGAGCACGCCGCTCGCGTCGATTGCCGAGCGCACGGTCGCCCCTTCGGGCAGCGACAGCGGAATCAGCGTCTGGCGGTCCGGCAGTGCGTAACAGACTTCGATCGACAGCATCGCGTCACCCCTTTCCGTAGCGCTGGTCCGCGCGCTTCACGAACGAATCGACGAACGTGTTCGCGATGTGGCTGAACACCGGCCCGATGATCTTCTCGAGCAGGATGCTCGAAAACTCGTAATGCAGCGCGAATTCGATCTTGCACGCATCGGCGCGCAGCGCCGTGAAACGCCACGAGCCCGTGAACTTCTTGAACGGACCATCCGTGAACTCCATGTCGATCCGCGTCGGGCGCTGCTGCGTGTTGCGCGTCGCGAAATGCTGCTTGATGCCCTTGAAGTTGATGTCGATGCGCGCTTCCATTCCGCTCTCGTCCTGACGGCGAATCTCGACACCGCCGCACCAGGGCAGGAAATTGGGGTAGTCGGCCACGTCGGTGACGAGGTCGAACATCTGTTCCGCCGAATGACGGATCAATACGGTTTTCTGGACATCTGCCATAAATCGCGCGGCATCGCTCAAAGTGGGAACGCCAAGCCGGGCGATTCTCGCCCCGCTTTGCTAAAATCGTGATTTTAAACGACTTGGCCCGATCCTTTCATGAGCATCATCGACAACAGGAAAGCGCACTTCGATTACCACATCGAGGAACGCTACGAGGCGGGGCTCGTGCTCGAAGGCTGGGAAGTCAAGGCGCTGCGCGCCGGGCGCGGCCAGATCAAGGAAGGCTACGTCGTGGTGAAGAACGCCGAGATCTTCCTGATCGGCACCCATATCAGCCCGCTGCCCGAAGCCTCGACGCACATCAAGCCCGACCCGGTTCGCACGCGCAAGCTGCTGCTGCACCGCGAGGAAATCAAGAAGCTGATCGGCAAGGTCGAGCAGCGCGGCTACACGCTCGTGCCGCTGAACTTCCACTACAAAGGCGGTCGCGTGAAGTGCGACATCGCGCTCGCGAAGGGCAAGAAGCTGCACGACAAGCGCGAAACCGAAAAGAAGCGCGACTGGGAACGCGAGAAGGCGCGCATCATGCGCGCCGGCGCCTGACGCTCGCGGCGCTCATCGCCAACGACACGGCCCGCTCGAAGCGGGCCGTGTTGCTTTGGTATTCCTGAATCGCGCCGGCTGGCCACCGGCTGCGCGACGATTCGCCGCACGACGACGCGCACGCGGCCACCGCATGCGCATCGATCACCGGGCTCAGCCCTTCGCGCCGGACGCCGCCCCCGCGCTCTTGACGATCGTGAGCGCCGACGAGATCGCGGTGCCGAGATCTGCCAGGTTCGACGGCACGATCAGCGTGTTGCCCTGCTTCGCGAGATTCGAGAACGCGCCGACATACTGCTCGGCGACCTTCAGGTTCACCGCGTCCATCCCGCCTTGCGACTGAATCGCGCTCGCGATCTTCTGGATCGCCTGCGCGTTCGCCTCGGCCACCGCCAGAATCGCGGCGGCTTCGCCCTGCGCCTGGTTGATCGCGGCCTGCCGCTCGCCTTCGGACTTCTGGATCGCGGCTTCGCGCGCCCCCGACGCGAGGTTGATCTGCTCCTGCTTGCGTCCTTCGGAGGCGGCAATCAGTGCACGCTTTTCGCGCTCCGCGGTGATCTGCGCCTGCATGGCGTGCAGGATCTCCTTCGGCGGCGTCAGGTCCTTGATCTCGTAGCGCAGCACTTTCACGCCCCAGTTCGCCGCGGCGTCGTCGAGCGCCGACACGATGCTGTGGTTGATGAAATCGCGCTCCTCGAAGGTCTTGTCGAGTTCGAGCTTGCCGATCACCGAGCGCAGCATCGTCTGCGACAACTGAGTGATCGCGAGCACGAAGTTGCTCGACCCGTACGACGCCTTCATCGGATCCATCACCTGGAAATACAGCACGCCGTCGACCTGCAACTGCGTGTTGTCGCGCGTGATGCAGACCTGGCTCGGCACGTCGAGCGGAATTTCCTTCAGCACGTGCCGGTACGCGATGCGATCGACGAACGGCAGCACGATATTGAGACCGGGCGACAGCGTCGCGTGGTAGCGCCCGAAGCGCTCGAGCACCCACGCATGCTGCTGCGGCACGATCTTCACCGTCTTCGACACGATCACGATCGCGATGACGAGCAGGACAACCCAGATGATCAGCGAATCCATGAATATTTCCTCCTTTGTATCGGCGGACGATCAGCCCGCGGGTTTCGCCACGACCACGAGGCAGTTGCCGCGCACGGCGCTCACCTGGTACACGTGCGCATCGTCGCGCTCGCCGTGCGCGAGCTCGACGTCCCAGTCGGCACCGCGATACCGTACGCGCGCGCGGCCGTCACGCCACGCGTCGACCGTGACGGTCGAGCCGATATCGAGATTGACGTCGGGATTCGTCGACGTGTCGCGCTTCTGCTTGCGGCCGAGCCCCGAGCGACGCAGCACGATCATCGCGACGATCGCGACCGCGGCCGCCGCGCCGAACTGCACGTGCGGTGCGAAACCGGCCAGTTGCAACAACCCGCCCGCGAGAAAGCCGAGCGCGATCATCAACAGATAGAACGTGCCCGTCAGCAATTCGGCGACGACCAGCACACCCACCCCGACCCACCAAAACAGATGCCCCGACATCATTGTGGTCTCCAGAAAAACGCCCCCGCGTTCACCCTGTTCGCGGCCCCGCGGGGTAGTCGGCACGCTTGGGGCGGCCCGACACGTACCGACAAACAAAAACACCCCGGTGCTTACCGGGGTGTTTATAGCATGAACCTTGCATTTTGCCTTCATCGAAAGAGCGGCGATGCCGCTCCTTCGCCGAAAAGGCATGACCGACCGTTACTTCCGGTTGGCGAGCGCCTGCCACGTATCGATGATCGTGTCGGGGTTCAGCGAGATCGACACGATGCCTTCGTCGGTCAGCCATTGCGCGAAGTCCGGGTGATCGGACGGGCCCTGGCCGCAGATACCGACGTACTTGCCCATCTTGCGGCAAGTATCGATCGCACGCTTGAGCAGGAACTTGACGGCAGGGTCGCGCTCGTCGAAGTCGACTGCCAGCAGTTCCATGCCCGAATCGCGGTCGAGGCCGAGCGTGAGCTGCGTGAGGTCGTTCGAGCCGATCGAGAAGCCGTCGAAGTGTTCCAGGAACTCTTCGGCGAGGATCGCGTTGGTCGGGACTTCGCACATCATCACGAGGCGCAGACCGTTTTCGCCGCGCTTCAGGCCGAACTTCTCGAGCAGGCCGACGACGCGCTCCGCCTGCTTCACGGTCCGCACGAACGGCACCATGATCTCGACGTTCGTCAGGCCCATCTCGTCGCGCACGCGCTTCAGTGCACGGCACTCCATCTCGAACGCCTGCGCGAAATCGTCGGCGATGTAGCGCGACGCGCCGCGGAAGCCCAGCATCGGGTTTTCCTCGTCCGGCTCGTAACGCGAACCGCCGATCAGCTTCTTGTACTCGTTCGACTTGAAGTCGGACAGACGCACGATCACGGGCTTCGGATAGAACGCCGCCGCGATCGTCGCGACGCCTTCCGTCAGCTTGTCGACGTAGAACTGACGCGGCGACGCGTGGCCGCGTGCGACGCTCTCGACCGCCTTCTTCAGGTCCTGGTCGATGTTCGGGTACTCGAGAATCGCCTTCGGGTGAACGCCGATGTTGTTGTTGATGATGAACTCGAGACGCGCGAGGCCCACGCCGGCGTTCGGCAGTTGCGAGAAGTCGAACGCGAGCTGCGGGTTGCCGACGTTCATCATGATCTTGACCGGGATTTCCGGCAGTTCGCCGCGCTGCACTTCCGTGACTTCGGTCTCGAGCAGCCCGTCGTAGATCTTGCCTTCGTCGCCTTCCGCGCACGACACGGTAACGAGCGCGCCGTCCTTCAGGATGTCGGTCGCATCGCCGCAGCCGACGACGGCCGGCACGCCGAGTTCGCGCGCGATGATCGCCGCGTGGCAGGTGCGGCCGCCGCGGTTCGTGACGATCGCCGCGGCACGCTTCATCACCGGCTCCCAGTTCGGGTCGGTCATGTCGGCCACCAGCACGTCGCCCGGCTGCACGCGTTCCATTTCCGACGGATCCTGGATCACGCGCACGGGGCCCGCGCCGATCTTCTGGCCGATCGCACGCCCCGTCGCCAGCACCTGCGACTGGCCCTTCAGCTTGAAGCGCTGCTCGGCCTTGCCGGTTGCCTGGCTCTTCACCGTTTCCGGACGCGCCTGCAGGATGAAGATCTTGCCGTCGCGGCCGTCCTTGCCCCACTCGATGTCCATCGGACGCTGGTAGTGCTTCTCGATGATCACCGCGTACTTCGCGAGCTCGATCACGTCGTCGTCGGTGATCGAGTAGCGGTTGCGCTGCTCGTGCGGCACGTCGACCGTCTTCACGCGGCCCGGCTCGCCCGGCTGCGTGAATTCCATCTTGATCAGCTTCGAGCCGATCGAGCGGCGGATGATCGGGTACTTGTCCTGCGCGAGCGTCGTCTTGAACACGTAGAACTCGTCCGGGTTCACCGCGCCCTGCACGACGGTTTCGCCCAGGCCGTAGCTCGACGTGATGAACACGGCGTCCTTGAAGCCCGATTCGGTATCGATCGTGAACATCACGCCGGCGGCGCCGACGTCCGAGCGGACCATGCGCTGCACACCGGCCGACAGCGCGACTTCGGCGTGCGTGAAGCCCTTGTGCACGCGGTACGAGATCGCGCGGTCGTTGTACAGCGACGCGAACACGTGCTTCATGCGGTCCAGCACGTCGTCGATGCCGACGACGTTGAGATACGACTCCTGCTGGCCGGCAAACGATGCGTCGGGCAGGTCTTCCGCGGTCGCGGACGAGCGCACGGCGAACGACAGTTCGCTCGGCGAGCCGTTCTTCAGCACTTCGAACTGCGCGCGAATTTCCTGCTCGAGGCGCGGCTGCAGCGGCGCGTCGACGATCCACTTGCGGATTTCGGCGCCGGCTTCGGCGAGCGCCTTCACGTCGTCGATGTCGAGCGACTCGAGACGCTTGGCGATGCGATCGGTGAGGTCGTTGTGCTTGAGGAAATCGCGGAACGCGAGCGCGGTCGTGGCGAAACCGGTGGGTACGCGAACGCCTGCTTCGGAAAGCTGGCTGATCATCTCGCCGAGCGACGCATTCTTGCCGCCCACGATCTCCACATCGGTCATCCGCAACTGCTCGAACGGAATTACATACGCCTGGTCCTTTGCGACGTTTGCTGCGTTAGTCATACAAGCCCCTAAGTGTGAAAAAAATACTCGATCGCGCAAGTGGGCTCGAACGCGGGCGCTTGCAAAAAGGCGCGGCGCGTCTTGCGCAACCTGTTAGATAAACACTCGCAGCAGCGGAAATCTTCCGACCCGATTTGCAAAAATCCCGGCAGAAGGGCGATATTTTCAGACAAATCGCCAGACTTGCCGGGAATTAGGGAATCGCGCGGCCCAGCCACCGGGCGCCGTTCGCGCCCTGCCCCCGCAATTGCTTATCCAACAGGTTGCCGCTATTCTACCGTGCCGGCTGCCGGATGTGGCGCGACCTTGTCACTGGGTCTGGAGGCTCGCCTCCAGCCGCCCGCGCAACTGCCCTTCACGCTCGACGTCCAGATTCATGCTGCCTACCGTATTCATCGTCTCCGACGGCACCGGGATTACTGCCGAAACCTTCGCGCATTCGATCCTTTCCCAGTTCGACCAGAAATTCCGCCTCGTGCGCGTGCCGTTCGTCGACTCGCTCGACAAGGCCTATGCGACCGTCGAGAAGATCAACGAGGCCGCCGTGCACGACGGCCGTCGCGCGATCGTGTTCACGACGCTCGTCGACAGCGAGTCGAACGACATCGTCAAGCGCTCGAACGCGCTCGTGCTCGACATGTTCCAGCGCTTCGTCGAACCGCTCGAGCAGGAACTGGAACTCAAGTCGAGTCACGCGATGGGCCGTGGCCACCAGAATGCGGACACCGAGGAATACAAGACGCGGATCGAGGCGATCAACTTCTCGCTCGCGCACGACGACGGCCAGTCGAACCGCAACCTGTCGGAAGCCGACGTGATCCTCGTCGGCGTGTCGCGCAGCGGCAAGACGCCGACGAGCCTGTACCTCGCGATGCAGTACGGCGTGAAGGCCGCCAACTATCCGCTGATTCCGGAGGATTTCGAACGCGGCAAGCTGCCGTCGGCGCTGTCGCCGTACAGCGACAAGCTGTTCGGGCTGTCGATCGACCCGCAGCGCCTGTCGGAGATCCGCAACGAGCGCCGGCCGGGCAGCAAGTATGCGGCGCCCGAGAACTGCCGCTACGAGATCAACGAGGCCGAGGCGATGATGCGCCGCGAAGGGATCAAGTGGCTGTCGTCGACGCACAAGTCGATCGAGGAAATCGCGACGACGATCCTGCAGGAAATCCGCCTCGACCGGCAGTCCTACTGAGCGCGAAAGCACTGGCGGCGGTCCGGCCGCCGCCGAAAGCAACAAGGCCGCGTCGAACGCGGCCTTGTTTCGTTTTACGGCGAATACGCGCGTGCGGCGTCACGCAGGCCGCTGCTGCCGCACCTGCTCGAACAGGCATACTGCCGCCGCCGCCGCAACGTTCAACGACTCCATCCCGCCCGGCTGCGGAATCGTCACGCGATGCGTGGCCGCGTCGCGCCAGAATGCCGACACGCCGGCGCCTTCGTTGCCGAACACCCACGCGACGGGCCCCGACAGATCGCAGTCGTAGACCGCCTGCGCGCCATGCGAGTCGGTCAGCGCAACCGGTACGTCGAGGCGTTCTGCAAGCGCTGCCGCGTCGACATCCTCATGGATCGACAGCAGGAAATGCGCGCCCATGCCCGAACGCAGCACCTTCGACGACCACGCATGGGCCGTTCCCGGCGCGCAGAACACGTGACGCACGCCGGCCGCCGCCGCGCTGCGCAGGATCGAACCGACGTTGCCGGCATCCTGCACGCCGTCGAGCACGACCGACGTATGCGTCACGCGTTCGGGCAGCGGTTGCGCCGGCCGGTCGACCAGCAGCAGGAAACCGACGCCGTTGACGACGTTCGACAACTGCCCGAACAACGCGTCCGGCAGCGTGACGATCCGCTGCGCGTCGATACGCGCGACGATCGCTTGCGCGTCGGCGTGGCCGAGCGCACCTTCGGTCGTGACGCACAGCTCGGGTGTCGCACCCGTGTCGAGGTACGCGCTCGCCAGATGGAAACCTTCGAGCAGCGCCTGGCCGCTGCGGCGCTGATGGGGCGTCGAACCCGCGAGCACCTTCAGGCGCTTGTACAGCGGGTTGTCGCGGGAAGTAATGCTTTTCATCGAATCAGATCAAGCGCCGCACGCACGGGCGCGAACGAGCGCCGATGCGCTTCGCACGGGCCGTGCTCGCGTAATGCGGCAAGATGTTTCGCGGTGCCGTAGCCCGCATGTACGTCGAAGCCGTACACCGGGAAGCGTTCGTGCAGATCGACCAACATCCGGTCGCGCGTGACCTTCGCGAGGATCGATGCGGCCGAGATGCTCGGCACGAGCGCGTCGCCGCTGACGATCGCCTCGGCGCGCACGCTCAGCGTCGGGCAACGGTTGCCGTCGATCTGCGCGAGCGTCGGCAGCACCGACAGCCCTTCGACGGCCCGCTTCATCGCGAGCATCGTCGCGTGCAGGATGTTCAGCGTATCGATTTCGTCGACGCTCGCCGACGCGACGCAGTATGCGTGCGAACGCTCGACGATCAGGTCGTACAGCATGTCGCGCTTCTTCGCGGACAGCACTTTCGAATCGTCGAGCCCGTCGATCGGCCGCGCCGGATCGAGGATCACCGCGGCGGCCACCACCGGCCCCGCGAGCGGGCCGCGGCCGGCTTCGTCGACGCCGCAGACGATCTCGTCCGGGCGGCTGAAATCGAAACCGCCCTGCACGTCGCTCGACGCGCGGCGGCGCGGTGCACGGACTGCGGTCATGCGCGCCCCTTGCGTTGCTCGAGCACGCGCACGACGGCCTCGGCCGCCTTCGCGGCCGTGTTCTGCCGCAGCGAAAGATGCATTTCGGTAAACACTTCGGTCAGCGTGCGGCGGTTCGCATCGTCGCGCAGCTGCGTGAGCGTCGCATCGGCAAGCGCCTCTGGCGTCGCGAAATGCTGCAGCAGCTCGGGCACGACGAAGCGCCCCGCCAGGATGTTCGGCAAGCCGACATACGGCAGGTAGCCCTGCCGGCGCATGATCTGCCCGGTCAGCCAGGGCACCTTGTACGAGATCACCATCGGCTTCTTCAGCAGCGCGGCTTCCAGCGTGACGGTGCCGCTCTTCACGAGGATTGCGTCGGCGGCCGTCATCGCGACCTGCGAGCGGCCGTCGGTGATCGTCAGCGCGAGCTGCGGGTGCGCGTCGACGAGCGGCTGCAGCAGCTCGCGCAGCGCGGGCGTCGCCGCCGGCATCACGAACCGCACGCCGGGCTCGCGCTGCTGCATCAGCGCCATCGCCGCGAAGAACGTCGGGCCGATCAGCGCGATCTCCGAGCGCCGGCTGCCCGGCAGCACCGCGATCACCGGCCCGTCGGCCGGCAGACCCAGCGCGATGCGCGCGCCGTGCGTATCGGGTTCGAGCGGAATTTCGTCGGCGAGCGGATGGCCGACGTAGGTCGATGCGACGCCGGCCTTGTCGAGAATCGCCGGTTCGAACGGGAACAGGCACAGCATGTGGTCGACGGACTTCGCGATCTTCTTGATCCGGCCGCCGCGCCACGCCCAGATCGACGGGCACACGAAGTGGATCGACGGGATGCCCGCGTCGCGCGCGGCCTGCTCGACGTTGAAGTTGAAATCGGGCGCGTCGACGCCGATGAACGCATCCGGCCGCTCGGCGAGCAACTGGCGCTTCAGTTCGCCGCGAATCCGCAGGATCTCGGGAATCTGGCCCAGCGCCTCGACATAGCCGCGCACGGTCAGCTTGTCCATCTGCCAGTGCGAGTCGAAGCCATGCGCGATCATGCGCTGCCCGCCGATCCCGTAATACTGGGCCGATTCGGGCAGCCGCTCGCGCAGCCCGCCGAGCAGCGATGCCGCGAGCAGGTCGCCCGACGGCTCGCCGGCCACCATCGCGAGCCGCAGCTGATTGGTCGGGAGCGGCATCGCTTAGCGGATGATGCCGCGTTGCGACGCGTCGATGAACTCGACGAGCGCCTTCACCGGTGCATCGCCGTCGCCGCCGGCTTGCGCGAGCTCGCGCAGTTGCACTTTCGCTTCCTCCAGCGACAGGCTGTTCTTGTACAGCACGCGGTACGCGCTGCGCAGCGCCGAGATCGCGTCGGCCGAGAAACCGCGCCGGCGCAGCCCTTCGACATTGATCCCGTGCGGCTCGGCCTTGTTGCCCGCCGCGATCACGAACGGCGGAATGTCCTGCACGAGCGCCGACGCGCCGCCCAGCATCGAATGCGCGCCGATACGCACGAACTGGTGCACGCCCGACATGCCGCCGACGATCGCGAAGTCGCCGATCTCGACGTGGCCGGCCATCTGCGCGTTGCTCGACAGGATCACGTTGTTGCCGACGCGGCAGTCGTGGCCGATGTGCACATAGGCCATGATCCAGTTGTCGTCGCCGAGCGTCGTCACGCCGACGTCCTGCACGGTGCCCGTGTGGATCGTCGTGAATTCGCGGATCGTGTTGCGGTTGCCGATCACGAGCTTCGTCGGCTCGTCCTTGTATTTCATGTCCTGCGGACGGCCACCGACCGACGCGTAATGGCCGATGCGGTTGTCCTCGCCGAGCGTCGTATGGCCTTCGATCACGCTGTGCGAGCCGATCGTCGTGCGCGCGCCGATCGTGACGTGCGGGCCGACGATCGCGTACGGGCCGATCTCGACCGACTCGTCGATCTGCGCGCCCGGCTCGACGATCGCGGTAGGATGAATCCTGGTCATGCGCCGTTGCCTCTCGATATGATGTGTCGCGTTGCTCGCGTTACGTTATCCATGCGTGCCGCGTCGCTCAGGGCGCCGCGTCGGCCGTCTTGACCGTGCACATCAGTTCGGCTTCCGCCGCCACCTTGCCGTCCACTTCCGCCACCGCCTTGAATTTCCAGATGCCGCGAATGTAGCGCTCGAACGTCACGTTCAGGATCAGCTGGTCGCCCGGTTCGACCACGCGCTTGAAGCGGGCACCGTCGATCCCGACGAAGTAGTACAGCGTGTTCTCCGGATCCTTCGGCTGCTCTTCCGCGAACGTCAGCAGCGCCGCGGCCTGGGCGAGCGCCTCGAGGATCAGCACGCCCGGCATCACCGGCCGCTTCGGGAAGTGCCCCTGGAAGAACGGCTCGTTGATCGACACGTTCTTCAGCGCTTTGATCCCTTTGTGCGGTTCGAGTTCGAGCACGCGGTCGACGAGCAGAATCGGGTAGCGATGCGGCAGCAGCGTGAGGATCTTGTGGATGTCGAGATTGATTTTTTCAGTGCTCATGATGGTTCGTCTCACGCAGAGGCTGCGCGGTGGTGATGCAAAGGCTGAAGCGGGCCGCCGTGCGACCCAGTCTGACGAACCGGGCCGGTTGCGCTGGCCGTGCCCGGTTCGTGGTCTCGCATGATGGGCTCAGGCGTGGGCGCCGCCCTGGGCGGCGAGCGCGGCTTCGAGCGCCTTGACGCGCTCGCGCAGCTTGTCGAGGTTGCGCACGAGCGCGGCGCTCTTGTTCCATTCGCCGTGGTCGACGGCCGGGAACGCGCTGGTATAGATGCCGGCCTTCGGCAGCGATTTCGATACGCCCGACTTCGCGGTGATGATGACATAGTCGCCGAGCGTCACGTGGCCGGCGATTCCCGCCGCGCCGCCGATCATGCAGTGGCGGCCGATCGTCGTGCTGCCCGCGATGCCGGCGCTGCCGGCGATCACCGTGTACGCGCCGATCCGGCAGTTGTGGCCGATCTGCACCTGGTTGTCGATCTTCACGCATTCCTCGATGACGGTATCCGCCATCGCACCGCGGTCGATCGTCGTGTTCGCGCCGATTTCGACGTCCGGCCCGATCGTCACGCCGCCGACCTGCGGGATCTTGACCCAGCTGCCGGTGCGCGCATCGCCGTCGCCGACGAAATCCGGCGCGAAGCCGAAGCCGTCCGAGCCGATCACGGCGCCCGCATGGATGATCGCGCGCGGGCCGATCTTGCAGCCGTGGTACACCGATGCGTTCGGATAGACATGCGAGCCGGCGCCGATCGTCGTGCCGCGGCCGATGAACACGTTCGCGTCGAGCTGCACGCCGTCTTCGATCACCGCGCCGGCTTCGATCGTCACGTGCGGGCCGATCACCGCGGTCGCGGCGACCTGCGCGGCCGGATCGATCGTCGCGCTCGGATGCACGCCGGCCGCACGCGGCGGCGTGGCGAGATCGATGAACATCTGCGCGACGCGCGCGAAGTACGCGTACGGATTCGGCGTCACGATGAAGTTGCGGGGGCCGGCGGCGGTCGCGCCCAGCTTCTCCAGATCCTTCGGCGCGATCAGCACCGCGCCGGCGCGGGTCGTCTCGACCTGCGACAGGTACTTCGGGTTCGCGAGAAACGCGAGTTGCTGAGGGCCTGCCTGATCGAGCGGCGCGAGGCCGCCGACCGTGCACTGTGCGTCGCCGGCGATCTCGCCGCCGAACCGCTTTACGAGTTCCTCGAGCGTCAATGCCATTCGTCGTCTGCTCCGTTCAGTTCGCCGAGCCGGACGCGAGCGCCTTGAGCACCTTGTCGGTGATGTCGATGCGCGGGCTGACGTACACGGCTTCCTGCACGATCAGGTCGTAATTCTGCTGCTCGGCGATCTGCTTGATGACCTTGTTCGCCTTTTCCAGCACGGCAGCCAGCTCTTCGTTGCGACGCTGGTTCAGGTCTTCGCGGAACTCGCGCTGCTTGCGCTGGAAGTCGGTGTCGAGCTGCGCGAGATCGCGCTGCTTCTGCGCGCGATCGGCCGCCGACAGCGACGTGCCGTTCTTGTCGAGCGAATCGGACATCGACTTCAGACGTGCCGCCAGATCCTGCAGATCCTTGTCACGCTTCGCGAACTCGGCTTCGAGCTTCGTCTGCGCCGCCTTTGCGGGCGCCGACTCGCGCAGGATCCGATCCGAATTGACCGCCGCGATGCGGGCGACGTCCTGTGCGTGCACCGTCGCCGCGCCCAGGGCCAGCGCAACGGTCAGCGCGCACATCACTCGTTTCGAAAACTTACCGGTTAGCAAAATTACCCTCTCGTTGCTGTTGTCATGCGTTCGATCAGAACGCCGTCCCGATCTGGAACTGGAATTTCTGGTACTGGTCGCCTTCATGCTTCTGCAGCGGGAAGCCGAGGCTCAGCTTCAGCGGGCCGATCGGCGAGATCCACGCGAGACCCACACCGTAGCCGTAGCGCAGGCCGTTCGCGCCCGTACTCGTGCCGCCCGGCGCATTGCCCCACACGTTACCGCCGTCGAGGAACGTGAACACGCGCAGCGTGCGGTCGTAACCCGTACCCGGCAGCGGGAACGTTAGCTCGATGTTGCCGACCAGCATCTTCGAACCGCCGATCGGGTCGTTCGTCTTCGTGTCGCGCGGGCCCAGCGAGCTCGGCTCGTAGCCGCGCACGGAGCCGATACCGCCCGCGTAGTAGTTCTTGAAGATCGGGTACGGGTTGCCGATACCGTTACCGTAACCGCCCTGCAGGTTCAGGCCCAGGATGAAGCCGCGCGAGAACGAATAGTAGTATTGCGCCTGCAGGTCGGCCTTGTAGTACTGGATCTTGCCGACCGGCACGCCGTACTCCATGTTCGCCTGCGTGAAGTAGCCGCGGCTCGGAATCAGCGCGCTGTCGCGCGCATCGCGCGACCATGCCACCGTCAGCGGCACCGTGTTCGACACGCGGCCGAACTCGTTCACGTAATCCTGGTAGCTCTGCGGCGTGTTCGAATCGACGTCGAGGCGGTTCTGCTCGAAGCCCGCGCCGAAGTACACGGTGTCGACTTCCGAGAACGGAATGCCGAACTTCAGGTTGCCGCCCGCGCTGATGATCCGGAAGCTCGAGCTCGTCGAATAGTAGAGCGGCTGGTACGTGCGGTAGAAGACGTCCGTGATCCGCTTGATGCCGTCGACCGTGAAGTACGGGTCGACCTGCGTGACGGTCAGCGTACGGTAGCTCTTCGCGGTGTTGACGTTTACCGACAGGCTCGTGCCCGAACCGAACACGTTGTCCTGCGACACGCCGGCCGACAGCACGACCTTGTCCGTCGACGAGAAGCCGGCGCCCAGCGTGATCGCGCCGGTCGGCTTTTCGTCGACCTTCACGTTCACGTCGACCTGGTCGTTCGTGCCTTCCACCGGCACCGTCGTCACGTCGACGTTGGTGAAGTAGCCGAGACGGTTCACGCGGTCCTTCGACAGCGCGAGGCGGTTCGAGTCGAACCACGAGCTTTCGAGCTGGCGCATTTCGCGGCGCACCACTTCGTCGCGCGTGCGCGTGTTGCCGACCACGTTGATGCGGCGCACGTACACGCGGCGGCTCGGGTCGACGACGAGGTTCAGGTTCACCTTGTGGTTCGCCTGGTCGATGTCCGGCTGCGCATTGACGGTCGCGAATGCGTAGCCGTATTCGCCGAGCTTGTCGACGATCGACTTGGTGGTCTGCTGCAGCTTTTCGGCGGAGAAGCGGTCGCCCGGCTTGATCTTGATCAGCTTGTTG
Source organism: Burkholderia sp. MSMB1072 (assembly GCF_001524725.1). Lineage (NCBI taxonomy): Bacteria > Pseudomonadati > Pseudomonadota > Betaproteobacteria > Burkholderiales > Burkholderiaceae > Burkholderia > Burkholderia sp. MSMB1072. The sequence continues at coordinate 135,868 of NZ_LOYC01000017.1, read as the reverse complement.
AGCTCGGCTTCGCGATCGAGCAGGTTGCCCGACAGCTTGATGCCCGACACCGTGTACGGCTCGCCTTCGTGCAGCGTGACCGTCAGGTACATGTCCTTCTTGTCCGGCGAGATCGACACCTGGGTCGACTCGATGTTGAACTCGAGGTAGCCGCGGTTCAGGTAGTACGAGCGCACGGCCTCGAGGTCGCCCGTGAGCTTTTCCTTCGAGTACAGGTCGTTCTTCGTGTACCAGGAGAACCAGTTCGGCGTGGACAGCTGCATCTCGTCGCGCAGCGTGCTGGTGCTGAACGCCTTGTTGCCGATGAAGTTGATCTGGCGGATCTTGGCGCTCGGGCCTTCGGCGACCGCGAACAGGATCGACACGCGGTTCGCGTCGACCGGCGTGATCGTCGTCTTGACCTCGGCCGCATAGAAGCCGCGCGTCAGGTACTGGCGCTTGAGCTCCTGCTCCGCCTTGTCGACGAGCGCCTTGTCGTAGTAGCGGCCATCGGCGAGGCCGACCGCGCGCAGCGCCTTCGTCAGGTTGTCCTTGTCGAATTCCTTCGTGCCGGTGAAGTCGATCGACGCGATGGCCGGACGCTCCTGCACCTGCACGATCACGACGTTGCCCTGCGTGGCGATGCGAACGTCGTTGAAAAAGCCCGTCGCGTACAACGCGCGGATTGCTTCGGATGCCTTGTCGTCCGTGAAGGTATCGCCCTGCTTGATCGGCAGATAGGCGAACACCGAACCCGCTTCGACGCGCTGCAGCCCCTCGATCTTGATGTCTTGCACCACGAACGGTGCCGCTGCATGCGCCGCGAGGCCGTGCGCGGCGAGCGCGGCCGCTGCAACTGTCTTAGGTACAAAGCGATGAGGTTTGAACAACATGCATCCCCAATATTTAGCTGCATCAAATCGGGCGGCTGACCAGCGGCCGCCGCCTGACGCTTCAGAAATGGATTAACCGAGCCAAATCGTTGAACAGCGCGATCGCCGACAATGCGACGATGCAGATCAACCCGGCTCTTTGCAGAATCAGCTGCCAACGCTCCGAGACGGCTTTCCCGGTCGCGGCTTCAACCGCATAATATAACAGATGCCCCCCGTCCAAAACGGGAATCGGCAACAAGTTCAAGACGCCAAGGCTAATGCTGACAAGGGCGAGGAACGACAGGAACGCCGACGGGCCGAGCCGCGCGCTCTTGCCTGCGTAGTCGGCGATCGTCACCGGGCCGGACAGGTTCTTCAGCGACGCGTTGCCCGTGATCATCCGCCCGAACATCTTCAGCGAATACACGGAAATGTCCCACGTGCGATGCGCGCCGAGCCGCAGGCTCTCGATCGGCCCGTAGCGCACGTCCACCGACGGCGCGTGCATCGACAGCGCCGCGCCGATCCGGCCGACCTGCTGCCCGGATTCGTCGTCGCGCTGCATCTGCGGCACGATCGACACCGTCTGCGCGGCGCCGTTGCGTTCGATCTGCAGGTCGAGCGGCTGGCCCGCGTGGTGCTTCACCGTATCGATGAAGCGCGCCGCGCCCCCGAGCGGCTTGCCGTCGAGCGCGACCAGCTTGTCGCCGACCTTCAGGCCGGCCTGCTCCGCCGCGCTGCCCGGCTGCACCGACGCGACCGACAACGTGCCGCCGCCGGCCTCGAAGCCCAGATGAGCCATGAAGTCGTCGTCGAGCTGGCTGTCGGGCACGTTGCGCAGGTCGACGCGGAAATCGAACGTCGCATTGCCGTCGCGCGCGCCGAGCACGACCTCGCGATGGTCGAACGCGGCCGACAGCAGCTTCCAGCGCAGGTCCGACCACGATCGCACCGGTTCGGACTCGCCGCCCTGCGCGTTGCGGATCGACACGACCGTCTCGCTGCCGTCGAAGCCCGCGCGGGCCGCCGCCGTACCGGCGGCCGGCGGCGCGACGATCGCGGCCGGCTCGGTCACGCCGGTGGCGAATACGGCGGAGAACAGCGCGATTGCCAGCAGGAAGTTCGCAATCGGCCCGGCCGCGACGATCGCGATGCGCTTGTAGACCGACTGGCGATTGAATGCCTGCCCGAGTTCCTCGGGCGGAATGCCGGGGCCCGGATCGCGCTCGTCGAGCATCTTCACGTAGCCGCCGAGCGGCAGCGCGGACAGCGTCCACTCGGTGCCCGTCCTGCGGCTGACCCAGCGCGCGACGGGCTGGCCGAAGCCGATCGAGAAACGCAGCACCTTCACGCCGCACCAGCGCGCGACGCGATAATGTCCGTACTCATGCACGACGACCAGCACCCCGATCGCCACCGCAAACGCGACCAGTTCGACCAGCACGTTCATGAGCACCCCATTCAGACCGTACGCTCCACGCGTGGCGCAGGCGCTTTTGCAATGATCGCGGCCGCGAGGCGGCGAGCCTCGGCATCCGCCGCGAGGACGTCGTCGAGCCCGTCGGGCGCGCGGTTCGGCAGCGTATTGAGCACCGCGTCGACCGTCGCCGCGATCGTCATGAAGCCGATCCGGCGCTCGAGAAATGCTTCGACCGCCACTTCGTTCGCCGCGTTCAATGCGGCGCTCGCAATACCGCCTTCCTCGAGTGCCTTCAGCGCGAGCGCGAGACACGGGAAGCGCGCGTAATCGGGCTTCTCGAACGACAGCTGGGCGATCTGCGCGAGGTCGAGCTGGTCGACGCCCGCGTCGACGCGCTCGGGGAATGCGAGTGCGTGTGCGATCGGCGTGCGCATGTCGGGGTTGCCGAGCTGCGCGAGCACCGAGCCGTCGCGGTACGACACGAGCGAATGGATCACGCTCTGCGGATGGATCAGCACGTCGATCCGGTCGCCCGGCAGCCCGAAGATCCAGTGCGCCTCGATCACCTCGAGGCCCTTGTTCATCATCGTCGCGGAATCGACCGAGATCTTGCGGCCCATCACCCAGTTCGGGTGCTTGCACGCCTCGTCCGGCGTCACGTCGACGAGCGTGGCCGGCTCGCGCGTGCGGAACGGGCCGCCCGACGCGGTCAGGATGATCTTCGAGATCCCGCCGTGTTCGGCCGCGTCGCGCGGCATGCACTGGAAGATCGCGTTGTGTTCGCTGTCGACCGGCAGCAGGATCGCGCCATGGTCGCGCACGGCGTCCATGAAGATCGCGCCCGACATCACGAGCGCTTCCTTGTTCGCGAGCAGGATCCGCTTGCCGGCGCGTGCGGCCGCCAGGCTCGGCGCGAGGCCGGCCGCGCCGACGATCGCGGCGACCACCGTGTCGCAGCCGTCGCTCTTCGACACGTCGACGAGCGCCTGCGGCCCGTGCAGCACGATCGTCTTGCTGCCCGCCGCGCGCAGTTTCGCGTCGACGTGCGCGGCCGTCGCGGCATCGCCGACCACCGCCACTTCAGGCGCGAAGCGCAGACACTGCTCGACGAGCTTGTCGCCGTTGCGGTGCGCGGTCAGCGCGTAGACCGAGAAGCGCTCGGGATGGCGCGCGACCACATCGAGCGTGCTGTCTCCGATCGAGCCCGTGGAACCGAGCAATGTCAGACGTTTTTGCATAACAGAAATAATGGTTTAACCAAGCAGCAGCATCGCGAGCGGCAGCACCGGCAGCAGCGCGTCGACACGATCGAGCACGCCGCCGTGGCCCGGCAGCAGTCCGCTCGAATCCTTCACGCCCGCCTGCCGCTTCAGCAGCGACTCGAACAGGTCGCCGATCACGCTGTACGCGACCAGCAGCGTCAGCGCGGCCCACGCGCCGGGCATTCCGTAGCGCGCGGCGAATGCAGAAAACAGGGTCGGCTCGAATGCGTGCACGGCCATCGCGACACCGGCGACGGCCATGACCGCGAACCAGCCGCCGATCGCACCTTCCCAGCTCTTGCCGGGGCTGATCGTGACGGCCAGTTTACGCTTTCCGAAGGCCTTGCCAGCGAAGTATGCGCCGATATCGGCCAGCCAGACGACCAGAAGCAGCGACAGCACGAACGGCACGCCCTGCGCGCGAGCTGCGACGAGCGCGTGCCAGCAGGCGGCGAATACGACGAGGCCGGCGGCGAGCAGGAACGGCCGCCAGACGCCGCCCGCGAGTTCGGGCTTGCGTCGCAGCGCGAACGGGCCGACCAGCAGCCAGAACACGCCGGCCGCCATGAAAAGGGGACGGGACGAAGCCGCATCGACGCCGAGCGGCGCGGTGGCCGCGAGCGCGAGCGCCGCGACGACGGCGTAGACGACGGGGCCGGCGCCGCCGAGTTTCAGCAGGCGCGCCCACTCCCACGCGGCGAACACGAGCACGACGCCGATCAGCGCGCCGAACCCGTCGAGCGGCGCGAACAGCGTCACCGGCAGCAGCACCGCCAGCATCACGATCGCCGTGATCACACGGGTTTTCAGCATGAAAGGGAGTCGGCGTTCTGCGATTGCGGTTCGAGCTGCGCACTCGTGCGCCCGAAACGGCGCTCGCGCTCGGTATACGACGCCATCGCGTCGGCCAGTGCCGCGCCGTCGAAATCCGGCCAGTACTTGTCGGTGAAATAGAATTCGGCGTACGCGAGCTGCCACAGCAGGAAGTTGCTGACGCGCTGCTCGCCGCCGGTGCGGATGAAGAGATCGGGCTCCGGCGCGTAAGCCATTGCCAGGTGCGGCGCGAATGCGTCCTCGGTCACTTCGACCTCGCGACCTTCGCGCACGGCCTGCTCGACGAGTTTCTTCGTCGCCTGCAGGATGTCCCACCGGCCGCCGTAGTTGGCCGCGATGGTGAGCGTCAGACGGGTATTGCGCGCCGTCTTGGTTTCGGCGCGGCGAATCAGTTCGCGGATGCGCGGCTCGAAACGCTCGAGATCGCCGACGACCCGCAGGCGGATCCCGTTCGCATGCAGCTTGCCCACTTCGCGCTCGAGCGCGGTGATGAACAGCCGCATCAGGAACGACACTTCGTCGTTCGGCCGGCGCCAGTTTTCCGAACTGAACGCGAACAGCGTCAGGTATTCGACGCCGGCGCGCGCGCAGCCTTCGACCACCGCCCGCACGGCATCGACGCCGCGGGTATGCCCCGCGACGCGCGGCAAGCGGCGTTCGGTCGCCCAACGGCCGTTGCCGTCCATGATGATCGCGATGTGACGCGGCACGACACCGACGTCAGGCACGCGAACGGTAGAGCTGGTATAGGTCATGGCCGTTGAGACAGTAAGGCGGGAAGAAGGCGGCGCGCGAGGACGGTCGTCAGACCGTCATGATCTCGGCTTCCTTGGTCTGCACGAGCTTGTCGACTTCGGCAACGTGCTTGTCGGTCAGCTTCTGCACGTCGTCGCTCGCGCGGCGCTCGTCGTCTTCCGAGATTTCCTTGTCCTTCACGAGCTTCTTCAGCGCTTCGTTCGCGTCGCGGCGCAGGTTGCGGATCGCGACCTTGGCCGTTTCGCCTTCGCTCTTCACGACCTTGGTCAGCTCGCGGCGGCGCTCTTCCGTCAGCGCGGGCATCGGCACGCGGATCAGGTCGCCGGCCGTCGCCGGATTCAGGCCCAGATCGGCTTCGCGGATGGCCTTCTCGACCTTCGCGACCATGTTCTTTTCCCACGGCTGCACGCCGATCGTGCGTGCATCGACGAGCGTCAGGTTCGCGACCTGCGAGATCGGCACCATCGAGCCGTAGTAGTCGACCTGCACGTGATCGAGCAGGCCGGTGTGTGCACGGCCCGTACGGATCTTGGCCAGATCGTTCTTGAACGCTTCGATCGAGCGCTGCATCTTTTGCTCGACGCCCTTCTTGACATCAGCGACACTCATTTCAACCTCCGAACCTTCAAACCTTCAAAAGAACGCGAGCCCCGCCCGGCGCGTGTCGCGCCGCGGCCGGCAACCCGCGCCGATCGCCCGCATCCGCGGGAGTTTACACGTGGACGAGCGTACCTTCGTCCTCGCCCAGCACGATGCGCTTGAGTGCGCCCGGCTTGTTGATCGAAAACACGCGAATCGGCAGCTTCTGGTCGCGGCACAGCGCAAACGCCGTCGCGTCCATCACCTGCAGGTTGCGGCTGATCGCCTCGTCGAAGCTGATCGTCGTATAGCGCGTGGCCGACGGGTCCTTCTTCGGATCGGCAGAATATACGCCATCGACCTTGGTCGCCTTCAGCACGACTTCGGCACCCACTTCCGAGCCGCGCAGCGCGGCGGCGGTATCGGTCGTGAAGAACGGGTTGCCGGTGCCGGCCGCGAAGATCACGACACGGCCTTCCTCGAGTTGACGGATCGCGCGGGGCCGGATGTACGGCTCGACGACCTGGTCCATGCGCAGCGCGGACTGTACGCGCGCCTCGATGCCGGCGTGGCGCATCGCATCCTGCAGCGCCAGCGCGTTCATCATCGTCGCGAGCATCCCCATGTAGTCGGCCGTCGCGCGGTCCATGCCGGCCGCGCCGCCCGCGACGCCGCGGAAAATATTACCGCCACCGATCACGACCGCGAGCTGCGTACCGAGACGCACGACTTCCGCGATATCGGCCACCATCCGTTCGATCGTCGCGCGATTGATGCCGAAGGCATCGTCGCCCATCAGCGCTTCGCCGGAGAGTTTGAGGAGGACGCGTTTATAGGCATTGGACATAGGGGCTTCCGAGCGACGAGAGGATGACAACCACGAACTGTAGGGGCGAAATACTGATTCGGGCAAGCGCCGACGACCGGACCGGGGTTCCCGGCCGGCCGGCGGCGCCGCCGGCCGCGGCGGAGCGGACGCCCGCCGCGGATACTGCCTGACTGCTTACTGCTGCTTTGCTGCTGCGACTTGCGCGGCCACTTCGGCGGCGAAGTCGTCCTGGCGCTTCTCGATGCCTTCGCCGACGACGAACAGCGCGAACTTCTGCACTGCGGCATTCGCGGCCTTCAGCATCTGCTCGATCGTCTGCTTGTCGTTCTTCACGAACGTCTGGTTCAGCAGCGACACTTCCTTCAGGTACTTCTGGACGCTGCCATCGACCATCTTCGCGACGATTTCGGCCGGCTTGCCCGATTCGGCAGCCTTCTGCTCGGCCACGCGGCGCTCCGTCTCGATCAGTTCCGCCGGCACGTCAGCCGACGACAGCGCGACCGGCTTCATCGCGGCGATGTGCATCGCGACGTCCTTGCCGACCTGCTCTTCCGCGCCCGTGTACTCGACGATCACGCCGATACGCGCGCCGTGCAGGTACGTGGCGATCTTGTTCGCGGTTTCGAAACGGACGAAACGGCGGATCGAGATGTTCTCGCCGATCTTGCCGACCAGCGCCAGACGCACTTCGTCGACCGTCTTGCCGTCGAGCGGCAGCGCCGACAGTGCTGCCACGTCGGCCGGGTTCTTCGTCGCGACGAGTTCCGCGACCGTCTTCGAGAATGCGAGGAAGTCGTCGTTCTTCGCGACGAAGTCGGTTTCGCAGTTCAGTTCGACCAGCGCGCCCGCGTTGCCGCCGACGAACGATGCGACGACGCCTTCGGCCGTCACGCGCGATGCGGCCTTGCTCGCCTTGTTGCCGAGCTTGACGCGCAGCAGCTCTTCAGCCTTGGCCAGATCGCCGTCGGCTTCCGTCAGCGCCTTCTTGCACTCCATCATCGGTGCGTCGGTCTTTGCGCGCAGTTCTGCCACCATGCTTGCGGTAATTGCCGCCATCATTCGCTCCTTGAGTCTGTATTCACAACGCCGCCCGCTTGGACGCGAACGGCCGGGATTCGTTTCCGGACCCGCGCCGATTCGGCGCGATCAGGTCCGGCGCACAAGCTTAAAAAAAGGGGGCCTGTTGAGAGCCCCCTTTTTGCGCCGGCTCGGGGCCAGTTACGCGTTTTCCTCGACGTACTCGTCGTCGCCGCGCGCTGCCTGGACCACTTCGTTGACCGCATTCGCACGGCCTTCCAGGATCGCATCGGCCACGCCTTGAGCGTACAGCGCGACTGCCTTGCTCGAGTCGTCGTTACCCGGGATCACGTAGTCCACACCTTCCGGCGAGTGGTTCGTGTCGACCACGGCGATGACCGGCACGCCCAGCTTGTTCGCTTCCGTGACGGCGATCTTGTGGTAGCCGACGTCGATGACGAAGATCGCGTCCGGAATGCCGCCCATGTCCTTCACGCCGCCAATCGACTTCTGCAGCTTGGCGATTTCACGCTCGAACAGCAGCGCTTCCTTCTTGCTCATCTTCTCGGTTTCGCCCGCTTCGACGGCCGCTTCCATGTCCTTCAGGCGCTTGATCGACACCTTCAGCGTCTTGAAGTTGGTCATCATGCCGCCGAGCCAGCGTGCGTTGACGTACGGCATGCCCGCACGTTGCGCTTCCTGGGCGATCGTGTCACGCGACTGGCGCTTCGTGCCGACGAACAGGATCGTGCCGCGGTTCGCTGCCAGCTGGCGCACGTACTTCTGTGCGTCCGTGAACATCGGCAGCGTCTTTTCGAGGTTGATGATGTGAATCTTGTTGCGGTGACCGAAAATGAACGGAGCCATCTTCGGGTTCCAGAAGCGCGTCTGGTGACCGAAGTGGACACCCGCTTCCAGCATTTGGCGCATCGTAACTGCCATGTAAATTCTCCACGAGGGTTGGGTCTTAAGCCGGCTGCCGTACCGCCGCGCGAACCCGCCCGAAGGGCGCGGACTTCGCGCGGCCGGCACCCTGGTTGCGCCGGCTTGCGATTCGGCACGTGCAAAATGCCCGTGCCGCAAGTCTTTCACCGCGATGCCGCCCCAGAATGGGGAAAGCTCGGCATTTGGATATCGACTTAGCCAAAGAGTATAGCACGCGGATTTGTCGGCTCTCAAGTCGCGCGGCACTTTCGCTTGCCGCGCGGCAGCGGGCCGGACAATCCGCGAAAACCCGCATCCGCGCGGCCGGCAGGGGCTGCGAGGCCCGCCATAAGGTGCGATAATCCGTCAATTCACCGCATTCCAGGCATACCTCGATGGCTATTACGCTCAAAAACGAACACGATATCGCGGAGATGCGCGTTGCCTGCCGTCTCGCGAGCGAAGTGCTCGACTTCATCACGCCGCACGTCGTCGCGGGCATCACGACCGCCGAGCTCGACCGGCTCTGTCACGAATTCATGCTCAATGAACAGGGCACGATCCCCGCGCCGCTGAATTACCAGCCGCCCGGCTACCCGCCGTACCCGAAAGCTACCTGCATCTCGGTCAACGACGTGATCTGCCACGGCATTCCGGGCGAGAAGGTACTGAAGAACGGCGACGCGCTGAACATCGACATCACCGTGATCAAGAACGGCTATTTCGGCGACACCAGCCGGATGTTCATCGTCGGCGAGGGTTCGATCCTCGCGAAGCGCCTCGTGCAGACCACCTACGAATGCATGTGGCTGGGCATCGACCAGGTCAAGCCCGGCGCGCACCTCGGCGACATCGGCTACGCGATCCAGAAGCACGCGGAAGCGCAGGGCTACAGCGTCGTGCGCGAATACTGCGGCCACGGCATCGGCACGGTGTTCCACGAGGATCCGCAGGTCGTCCACTACGGCCGCCCGGGCACCGGCATCGAGCTGAAGGCCGGGATGATCTTCACGATCGAGCCGATGATCAACGCCGGCAAGCGCGACATCCGCACGATGCCCGACCAGTGGACGGTCAAGACGCGCGACCGCAGCCTGTCCGCGCAGTGGGAGCACACGGTGCTCGTCACCGACACCGGCTACGAAGTGCTGACCGTGTCGGCCGGCACGCCGGCGCGCCCCGTGTTCGCGCAACCGGCCGCCGCCGTCTGAGCGCCGTCGCACCCGCCCCACTCCCGCACCCGAACGGCCGCCCATGAGCGCTCACGCTGCCCCCTCGCCCGAAGCGCTGTCGCGGCGCGCCGAATTCAAGGCCGCCAAGACGGAGATGCTCGAGCGCTTTCGTCGCGCGGCGAACGTCGCGTCGCTGATGCACGCGCTGTCGAAACTCACCGACGACGCATTGAAGCGCGTGTGGGACGAATGCGCGCTGCCCGCGACGCTCGCGCTCGTCGCCGTCGGCGGCTACGGGCGCGGCGAGCTCGCCCCCTATTCCGACGTCGACATCCTCGTGCTGCTGCCCGATGCGCACGACCCGGCGCTCGACGCGCGCATCGAGCGCTTCATCGGGATGGCGTGGGATCTCGGCCTCGAGATCGGCAGCAGCGTACGGACGGTCGCGCAGTGCATCGAGGAGGCGTCGCAGGACGTCACGGTGCAGACCTCGCTGCTGGAAGCGCGCCGCATCGTCGGCAGCACCGCACTGTTCGAGCGCTTCACCGTGCGCTATCACGAAGCGCTCGACGCTCGCGCGTTCTTCACCGCGAAGGTGCTCGAGATGCGTCAGCGCCACGCGAAGTTCCAGGACACGCCGTACAGCCTCGAACCGAACGTGAAGGAAAGCCCCGGCGGGCTGCGCGACCTGCAGACCATCCTGTGGATCGCGCGCGCGGCCGGCTTCGGCAGCAGCTGGCGCGAGCTCGACACGCGCGGCCTCATCACCGACCGCGAAGCGCGCGAGCTGCGCCGCAACGAAGGCTTCCTGAAGACGCTGCGCGCGCGGCTGCACGTGATCGCCGGGCGCCGTCAGGACATGCTCGTGTTCGACCTGCAGACGCAAGCCGCCGAAAGCTTCGGCTACCAGCCGACGCAGGCCAAGCGCGCGAGCGAGCAGCTGATGCGCCGCTATTACTGGTCCGCGAAAGCGGTCACGCAGCTCGCGACGATCCTGATCCAGAACATCGAGGCGCAGCTCTTTCCCGCGACGAGCGGCATCACGCGCGTGCTGTCGGCCGATCGCTTCGTCGAGAAACAGGGGATGCTCGAGATCGTCGACGACGGCGTGTTCGAACGCCATCCCGACGCGATCCTGGAAGCGTTCCTGCTGTACGAAACGACGCGCGGCGTGAAGGGCCTGTCCGCCCGCACGCTGCGTGCGCTGTACAACTCGCGCGAAATCATGAACAACGCGTGGCGCCGCGATCCGCGGAACCGCGACACGTTCATGCGGATCCTGCAGCAACCCGAAGGGATCACGCACGCGTTCCGGCTGATGAACCAGACGAGCGTGCTCGGCCGCTACCTGCTGAATTTCCGCCGCATCGTCGGGCAGATGCAGCACGACCTGTACCACGTGTACACGGTCGACCAGCACATCCTGATGGTGCTGCGCAACATCCGCCGCTTCGCGGTGGCCGAGCACGCGCACGAATATCCGTTCTGCAGCCAGCTGATCGGCAACTTCGAGCGCCCGTGGGTGCTGTATGTCGCGGCGCTGTTCCACGACATCGCGAAGGGCCGCGGCGGCGATCACTCGACGCTCGGCATGGCCGACGCGCGGCGCTTCTGCCGCGAGCACGGCATCGCCGGCGACGATGCCGCGCTGATCGTGTGGCTCGTCCAGCATCACCTGACGATGAGCCAGGTCGCGCAAAAGCAGGACACGAGCGACCCCGACGTCATCAAGCGCTTCGCCGAGGTCGTCGGCAACGAACGGTATCTCACCGCGCTCTACCTGCTGACCGTCGCCGATATCCGCGGCACGAGCCCGAAGGTGTGGAACACGTGGAAGGGCAAGCTGCTCGAGGATCTCTACCGCATCACGCTCGCGGTACTCGGCGGCGCGAACCCCGACGCGCATTCGGAGCTGAAGTCGCGGCAGGAGCAGGCACTCGCGCTGCTGCGCCTGGAAACCGTGCCCGACGATGCGCACCGCGCCTTGTGGGATCAGCTCGACGTCGGTTTCTTCCTGCGTCACGACGCGGCCGACATCGCATGGCAGACGCGCGTGCTGTACCGGCATGTGAACGCCGAAACCGCGATCGTCCGCGCGCGGCCGTCGCCGATCGGCGACGCGCTGCAGGTGCTCGTGTACGTGAAGGACCGCCCCGACCTGTTCGCGGGCATTTGCGCGTATTTCGACCGCAACGGGCTGTCGGTGCTCGATGCGCGCGTCAGCACGACGCGGCACGGCTATGCGCTCGACAACTTCATCGTCACACAGACCGAACGCGACGTGCGCTACCGCGACATCGCGAATCTCGTCGAACAGCAGCTCGCGACGCGGCTCGCCGAAACCGCACCGCTGCCGGAGCCGTCGAAGGGCCGCCTGTCGAGGCTGTCCCGGACGTTTCCGATCACGCCGCGCGTCGACCTGCGGGCCGACGAGCGCGGTCAGTACTACATCCTGTCCGTGTCGGCCAACGACCGGCCGGGCCTTCTCTATTCGATCGCGCGCGTACTCGCCGAACATCGGATCGGCGTCCATGCGGCGCGGATCAATACGCTCGGCGAGCGCGTCGAAGACATCTTCCTGCTCGCGGGCGCCGGCCTGTCCGACAATCGCCTGCAGATCCAGCTCGAAACCGAATTGCTGCGCGCGATCGCAGTCTGAATGAATCCCAGCGTTTATGCGCACCAAATTAACCGTCAAGAATCCGAAGCCGGCGTCGCCGACTCGCGCCCCTGTCCGCTCCGGCAGCCTCGTCGCCCGCAAGGCGGTGCGCCCCGCTGCGCCGCCCGCCGCAGACAAGCCGGCCCGCCCGAAGAAGGCGTCTGCGGCAGCCGCCGGCGAACGCCCGTTCAAGCCGCGCGGCGCCGCAGGCGTCGAGCGCGCGGGTGCGGATCGCGCACCGGCCCAGCGTGCGCCGCGTGACGGCGGTGCCGAACGCGGCCCGCGTGCCCCGTATCGCGACAACGCGACCGGCGAAGGCGCGAAGCGCAGCTTCGGCGACCGTCGCACGTCGTCCGATCGCCCACCGCGCCGCAGCGACGACGCTGCACGGCCGCGTCGTGCGGGTGCCGACGAAGGCAAGCGCCCGTCCTACCGCGACAACGCAGCCGGCGAAGGCGCGAAGCGCGGCTTCGGTGATCGCCGCACGTCGTCCGATCGCCCGCCGCGCCGCAGCGACGACGATGCGCGTCCCCGTCGCACAGCAGGTACTGACGACAGCAAGCGCCCGTCCTATCGCGACAAGACAGCCGGCGAAGGCGCGAAGCGCAGCTTCGGTGATCGCCGCACGTCGTCCGATCGCCCGCCGCGCCGCAGCGACGACGATGCACGGCCGCGTCGTGCGGGTGCCGACGAAGGCAAGCGCCCGTCCTATCGCGACAAGACAGCCGGCGAAGGCACGAAGCGCAGCTATGGCGATCGCCGCACGTCGTCCGATCGCCCGCCGCGTCGCAGCGACGACGATGCGCGTCCCCGTCGCACAGCAGGTACTGACGACAGCAAGCGCCCGTCCTATCGCGACAAGACAGCCGGCGAAGGCGCGAAGCGCAGCTTCGGCGACCGCCCGACCCGCCCCGCGCGCGACGGCGAGCGCCGTTCGTTCGGCGCGGTGAAGACCGCGCAACCCGTCAAGCGCGCGGCGGCCGACGTCGGCTACGGCGACGAAACGGGCTTGATGCGCCTGTCGAAGCGGATGTCCGAACTCGGCATGTGCTCGCGCCGCGAAGCCGACGAATGGATCGAAAAGGGCTGGGTGCTCGTCGACGGCGAACGCATCGACACGCTCGGCACCAAGGTGCGCGCCGACCAGAAGATCGAGATCGACGAGCGCGCGAGCGCGGCACAGGCCGCGCAAGTGACGATCCTGCTGCACAAGCCGGTCGGCTACGTGTCGGGCCAGGCGGAAGACGGCTACGAGCCGGCCGCCGTGCTGATCACGCGCGCGAACCGCTGGAGCGGCGATCATTCGCCGGTGCGGTTCTCGCCGCAGCACCTGCATGCGCTCGCACCGGCCGGCCGTCTCGACATCGACTCCACCGGCCTGCTCGTGCTGACGCAGAACGGCGTGATCGCGAAGCAGCTGATCGGCGAGCAGTCGGACATCGACAAGGAATACCTGGTGCGCGTGCGCTTCGGCGAACGACTGATCGACATCGACCAGCACTTCCCCGCGGAATCGCTCGCGAAGCTGCGCCATGGCCTCGAGCTCGACGGCGTGGCGCTGAAGCCCGCGCTGGTGAGCTGGCAGAACGGCGAGCAGTTGCGGTTCGTGCTGCGCGAAGGCAAGAAGCGCCAGATTCGCCGCATGTGCGAACTGGTCGGCCTCGACGTGATCGGCCTGAAGCGTGTGCGGATGGGCCGCGTGATGCTCGGCGCACTGCCGCAAGGCCAATGGCGCTACCTGTCCGCCGACGAGACGTTCTGAGCTCGCGCACGTAACGTGCGCCCGCCATGAAAAAAACCCGCGCAAGCGGGTTTTTTCTTTTCCGCGGGAGCGCGGCCGATCAGTCGTCGTCGGCCGGATCGAGCCCCGGGAACAACACCTCGGTAAAGCCGAAGCGCGTGAAGTCGGTAATCCGCATCGGATACAGCTTGCCGATCAGGTGATCGTATTCGTGCTGGACCACGCGCGCGTGGAACCCTTCGGCGACACGATCGATCTTCTCGCCGAACTGGTCGAAGCCGCTGTAGCGCACCTCCGCGTAGCGACTGACGACGCCGCGCATGCCCGGCACCGACAGGCAGCCTTCCCAGCCCTCTTCCATGTCCGGCGGCATGTACTCGATCTTCGGGTTGATCAGCACGGTCTCGGGCACCGGCGGCGCATCCGGGTAGCGGTTGTTGTTGCCGAAGCCGAAGATGATGATCTGCAGCCCGATGCCGATCTGCGGCGCGGCCAGCCCGGCGCCGTTCGCATGGTGCATCGTCTCGAACATGTCCGCGACGATCTCGTGCAGCTCGGCCGTATCGAACCGCTCGACCGGCTGGGCGATTTCGAGCAGGCGCGGATCGCCCATCTTCAGGATCTCGCGAATCATGGCGTATTGCCCTCCAGGAGTTGGTGCAGACCGTCTTCGTCCAGCACGGGGATGCCGAGTTCCTCGGCTTTCGCGAGCTTGCTGCCGGCTTCGGCGCCCGCGACCACGTAGTCCGTCTTCTTCGATACCGAACCGGCCACCTTGGCGCCCGCCGCTTCGAGCATCTCCTTCGCCGCATCGCGCGTGAGATTCGGCAGCGTGCCCGTCAGCACGACGGTCTTGCCGGCGAGCACGCCCTGCGGCGCCTTCGGCGCGGGCGGCCCTTCCGGCCACGTGACCTTGCCCGGTGCGCGCAACTGCTCGATCACGGTCCGGTTGTGCTCCTCCGCGAAGAACTGGTGGAGCGACTCGGCGACGATCGGCCCGACGTCGTTGACTTCGAGCAGTTCCTCGATCGAGGCGTCCATGATCGGCGTCAGCGAGCCGAAATGCTTCGCGAGATCCTTCGCGGTCGATTCGCCGACATGGCGGATGCCGAGCCCGTAGATGAAGCGCGCGAGCGTCGTATGCTTCGCCTTCTCGAGCGAGTCGAGCAGATTCTGCGCGGACTTCTCCGCGAACCGGTCGAGTTCGGCCAGCGTCGCGAAGCCGAGATTGAACAGGTCTGCCGGCGTACGTACCAGATTCAGCTCGACGAGCTGGTCGATGATCTTCTCGCCGAGGCCGTCGATATCGAGCGCGCGGCGCTGTGCGAAATGCCACAGCGCCTGCTTGCGCTGCGCCGGGCAGAACAGCCCGCCCGTGCAGCGCGCGATCGCCTCGTCCGGCAGGCGCTCGATCTTCGAGCCGCACACCGGGCATTCGCTCGGCATCACGAATTCGGCCGCATCCGCCGGGCGCCGGTCGAGCAGCGCGCCGACGACTTCCGGAATCACGTCGCCCGCGCGGCGCACGATCACAGTGTCGCCGATCCGGATGTCCTTGCGGCGCACTTCGTCCTCGTTGTGCAGCGTCGCGTTGGTCACGGTCGCGCCGCCGACGAACACCGGCTCGAGACGCGCGACCGGCGTGATCGCGCCGGTACGGCCGACCTGCACGTCGATCGCGACGAGCTTCGTCAGCGCTTCCTGCGCGGGAAACTTGTGCGCGAGCGCGAAGCGCGGCGCACGCGACACGAAGCCGAGGCGCTCCTGCTCGTCGCGCCGGTTGACCTTGTAGACGACGCCGTCGATGTCGTACGGCAGCGCATCGCGCTTCTCGCCGACCTTGCGGAAGAACCCGAGCAGGCCATCGGCGCCGTGCACGACCGCGCGCTCGCGGTTCACCGGCAGGCCGAACGCCTCGTACCAGTCGAGCAGCGCGCTGTGCGTGTCGGGCATCGGCATGCCGTCGAGCACGCCGATCCCGTATGCGAAGAACGACAGCGGACGCTGCGCGGTGATCTTCGGGTCGAGCTGGCGCAGGCTGCCCGCCGCCGCGTTGCGCGGGTTCGCGAATTCGCGCTGCCCGGCCGCGCGTTGACGTTCGTTCAGGCGTGCGAAATCGCGCTTGAACATCAGCACCTCGCCGCGCACGTCGAGCACGGCCGGCACGTGCTTGCCCTTCAGTTTCAGCGGAATCGAGCGGATCGTGCGCACGTTCTCGGTCACGTCCTCGCCCGTCGTCCCGTCGCCGCGCGTCGATGCCTGCACGAACACGCCGCGCTCGTAGCGCAGCGAAATCGCGAGGCCGTCGAACTTCAGTTCGCACGCGTATTCGACGGGGTCCGTCACCGAGCCGGCGAGATCGGTCGTCTTGGCCAGCGCGTCGGCGACGCGCTTGTCGAACGCGACGATGTCCTCGTCGGCGAAGCCGTTGTTCAGCGACAGCATCGGCGCATCGTGGACGACCGGCGTGAAGCCGCCGGCCGCTTCGCCGCCGACGCGCTGCGTCGGCGAATCGGGCGTCACGAGTTCGGGATGGTCGGTTTCGAGCTGCTGCAGCTCACGGAACAGCCGGTCGTATTCGGCGTCCGGCAGATCCGGCTGGTCGAGCACGTAATAGGCGTAGTTCGCCCGCTCGAGTTGGTCGCGCAGCCACGCGGCGCGCGCGTCGGGCTGGCTGGCTGGCGGTTCGGCTTGGGTTCGGGCCATGCTGGCGGCAGATTCGTTCTGAAAAAATCGGATACCCGATTATCTCAGTTTGACGCCGCGGCGGGGCGCGCAATGCGGGCCTGATGACGTGCTGCGGCGCACACGAAACGGTGTGCGCCGCAGCGGCGAACGACGGCGCCGCCGACCGCCGTCCGCGCCGTCGCGTTACTGGCTGAAGAGGCGCCGCGTGACCGGCGAACCGGCCGGGATGCCGGCTTCCTCGAGCTTCGCGTACAGCTTCATCAGTTGCTGCTCGATCGCGAGCAGCGTCGACTCCGGCAACGGCCGGCGCGAATCGTCGACGACGCGTGCGCCGATCCGCTCGGACAGCGATTTTGCGTAATCGCACATCAGCCGGAACGGCAGGATGTCCTCTTCGGCCACCGGCACGTCGAGCACCAGCGTGATCATGTTGCCGCCCTTGTACGTCAGGTCGTCGCGCAGGAAGTTCGTATCGCCGAACTGCAGCATGAACACCGGGTTCTGCTTCGCGTCGAGCTTCACGAAGCGCGTGCCGTCGCGCGACAGCAGCAGCCCGTCCTGGGAAGCGACCGCCTGCACGTAGTTCGCGGACCACGGCGCGCCGTCCGACATCACGTTGATCGACAGCTGTGCATCGCATTGCGCGGCAAACGCGTCGAGCTCGCGCGCCATCGCGACCGTTTCCATCATGTCCGGGAATTCCGGCGCGCCGTCGATCGCGTCGGCGAACTGCTGGACGCCCGTCACGAATTCGGAGAATTCGAGCTCGTTCAGCGCGCCGCTGCGGTTCGCGAGCTGCGCGGCCGCGCGCAGCTCTTCATAGCGCACGCCGTTCTGCAACAGCTCCCACTGGCCGCCTTCCGGCTTGCCTTCGATATGCACGGGCTTGCTGCCCGCACGGCGCAGCCGCTGCGCGGCCGGCAGGATCTTGTCGCCCGGCAGCGGACCGGTGAGGCGGATCGGTACGATGCAGTCGATCCGGCGGTCGACGATCGCGGGCGGCGCCGACGAGACCGTCGTCGCGGCCGGCATCACCGGTTCGGTCGGCTCGGCCGATTCGGCCGCCGCTTCGCGTGCGGCGGCGGGCACGGCTTCTTCACCGGCAGCCGGTTCGGTCGATTCGGACGACGTGTCGACGCCCGTCGCCTCGGCCTGCAGGTCGGCCGGCATATCGGCCGGCGCCGCACCGCCGCCGGCCCCGCCGAACGTCGGCTCGACGCGCGCGGCGTCGGCCGCAGTCGCCGTCGCGGTCGGTGCCGCGGGCTCGCGGCGCACCGGCTGACGCACCGGCTCGATGAACGGCAACTCTTCGTCGCGCTCCGGGCGGTTCATCGCCTCGGTCGCTTCCTCCGGCATCGGGCGCGGCATCCTGCGCCGCACCTTCGCGCCCTGCCATGCGTTGTAGACCACGACGCCGCCCACCACGACGGCGCCCGCGCCGATCAAACCGAGTGTCAACTCGTCCATGCACGCTCCATCAGCAATTCTTTTTCGTCGGGACCGCGAACGGGCGCCCATGCGCCGCGCGAACGCGGTCCGGTTTCGTCAAACGTCAATTCTGGGCAAAACCCGCGGCGGTTTCCATGTCCACCGCAACGATCCGCGACACGCCCTGCTCCTGCATCGTCACGCCGATCAGTTGCTGCGCCATTTCCATCGCGATCTTGTTGTGCGAGATGAACAGGAACTGCGTCTTGTCGGACATCGTGCGCACGAGATTCGCGAAACGCTCGGTGTTCGCGTCGTCCAGCGGCGCGTCGACCTCGTCGAGCAGACAGAACGGCGCCGGGTTCAACTGGAACATCGCGAACACCAGCGCGGTCGCGGTCAGCGCCTTCTCGCCGCCCGACAGCAAGTGAATCGTCGCGTTCTTCTTGCCGGGCGGCTGCGCCATCACCTGCACGCCGGCATCGAGAATTTCGTCGCCCGTCATGATCAGCTTCGCCTGGCCGCCACCAAACAGGCGCGGGAACAGGTCGCTGAAATGACGGTTGACCTCGTCGAAGGTGCCCTGCAGCAGCGTGCGGGTTTCCTGGTCGATCTTGTGGATCGCATCCTCGAGCGTCGTGATCGCGTCGATCAGGTCGGCCGATTGCGCATCGAGGAACACCTTGCGCTCGCTCGCGGCCTTCAGCTCGTCGAGCGCGGCCATGTTGACCGGGCCGAGCGCATTGATCGCGTTGTTCAGGCGCGTGACTTCGCCCTGCAGGTACGACGGCTTCAGATCCGGCGTCAGCTTCGCGGCCAGCGCGGCCTCGTCGACCTCGGCGGCCGCGAGCTGCTCGGCGAACTGCTCGACGGACAGGCGCGCGGCCTGCTCCTTCAACTGCAGCTCGGTGATGCGGTCGCGCAGCGGCTGCAGCGAACGCTCGGCGACGAGCCGCTGCTCGTCCGACGCGCGCAGCTTCGCGGTCAGGTCGTCGAGCTCGATCCGCGCGGCCTGCAGCGCCTCTTCCTTCACCGCGCGAATCTCGAGCGCGTCCTGCAGGCCGCTGTGCGCGGTCTGCTCGTTGATCGTCTCGAGTTCGGCGCGCGCGTCTTCCAGCGACGCGGCGACGCGCTCGCTCTGCTCGTGCGCCACCTGGATCGTGCGCTTGAGTTCGTCGATCCGCGTCACCGCGTTGCGTGCGGCGAAGCGCGCGTCGTTGGCGCCGCGCTCCAGGTCGCGCGCTTCCTGACGCGCCTGCGTCAGCGATTCGTCGAGCGACTCGAACGCGAGCTGATTGTCCTCGAAGCGGGCCTGCAGTTCCGCGAGCTCGCCGTCGAAGCGCTCGAAATTCGCTTCCGACTCCGCGCGCAGCGCACGCTGCTCCTCGATCTGCGCGCCGATTTCCTCGAGTTCCTCGCGGATCTGCGTGCTGCGCTGCGTATAGCGTTCGTGCGCCTGTGCGAGCTTCAGCACGTCCATCTGCAGCGCATGCACGCGCTGCGTCGCACGCTCGACCTGCGCGCGCACGTCGCCGAGCGCCTGCGTGGCCTGGGTGTGCGCGGCTTCCGCACGCACGGCAGCCGTGCGCGCCTCGTCGGCGAGCAGCGCCTGCGCACGCACCTGGCGCGCCAGGTTTTCGATTTCCTGCTGGCGGGCCAGCATCCCGGCCTGCTCCGAATCGGCGGCGTACAACTGCACGCCGACGCGCGTGACGATATGGCCGGCCTTGACGACGAACGCACCGCCTGCCGGCAGCTGCGTGCGCGTCGCGAGCGCCTGCGCGACGTCGTCGGCGACATAGACGTTGCCGAGCCAGTCGTTCAGCACCGCGCGGATGCCCGCGTCGTCGATGCGCACGAGCGACAGCACCGGCCGCAGCCCGGCCACCGCGGCGGGCGGCTCGCCGGCCGCGGGCGGCGCGTAGAACGCGAGCTTCGCGGGCGGCGCATCGGTCGCGAACGCCTTCACCCAGTCGAGATTCGATACTTCGAGCGCGGCGAGACGCTCGCGCAGCACGGCCTCGAGCGCCGCTTCCCAGCCGGCCTCGACGTGCAGCTTCTTCCACAGACGCGGCAGCGCGCCGAGCTCGTGCTTGTCGAGCCACGGCTGGATCTTGCCTTCGGTCTGCACGTTCTCCTGCAGCTGCTTGAGTGCGGCGAGCCGCGCCTCGAGCTGATGGATCTGCGCGCTTTCGGCCTGCACGCGCTCCTGCGCGGCACGGCGCTCGCCGTCGAGGCGCGGCAGCGCCTCCTGCGCATCGCTCAGACGTGCCTGCGCTTGCGCGAGGATCTCTTCCTGCTCGGCGAGCTGCATGCGCAACTCCTCGAGCTGCGCTTCATCGGGCGCATCCAGCCCGCCCGCCTCCGCCTTCAGGCGCTCGTGGCGCTGCTGAAGCTGCTGGAGCTGCTGGTCGGCGTTGCGCTGGTGCGCGGCTTCGAGCTTCAGCGACTGCTCGGTCTGCGCGATCCGCGCGCGCTCGTCGTTGAGCTGCGCCTGCGCGTCGCGCCACTTCGCTTCGAGCGCCGGCAGCGCATCGTGCTTCGCGGCCGCGTTGTCTTCGGCGAGCGCGGCCTTCTCGTCAGCCATCGCGCGCGCCTCTTCGGCCTCCTCGAGCTCGTCCTGCGACTTCTCGGCCTGCGCGCGCCACTGCTCGCGCTGTGCGTTCAGCGCGGCGATCTGCGCCTGCACGCGATTGCGCGATTCGACGATGAACTTGATCTCGGCTTCGAGGCGGCTCACCTCGGCGTTCGCCTCGTAGAGCGCGCCCTGCGCGCCCTGCATCGCGTCGCTCGCCGAGTAGTGCGCGACGCGCAGCGTCTCGAGCTGCGCCTCGACTTCGCGCAGCTTCGCCGTCTGCGCTTCGAGGTCGATCTGCGCCTGCTCGATCGCACGCTGCTGCTTCTGCTGCTCGCCGGCGGCCTCATTCTTGCGCAGCAGCCACAGCAGGCGCTGCTTCTCCTCGCCGTCGGCGACGAGTTCCTTGTACTTGGTCGCGACCACCGCCTGCGCCTCGAGCTTCTCGAGGTTCGCGCCGAGTTCGCGCACGATGTCCTCGACGCGCGTCAGGTTCTCGCGCGTGTCGTGCAGACGGTTCTCGGTTTCGCGGCGGCGTTCCTTGTACTTCGACACGCCGGCGGCTTCCTCGAGGAACACGCGCAGCTCTTCCGGCTTCGCCTCGATGATCCGCGCGATCATGCCCTGCCCGATGATCGCGTACGCACGCGGCCCGAGGCCGGTGCCGAGGAAGATGTCCTGGATGTCGCGGCGGCGCGCCGGCAGGTTGTTGATGTAGTAGCTCGACGTGCCGTCGCGCGTCAGCACGCGCTTGACGGCGATCTCGCCGTACTGGCCCCACTGCCCGGCCGCGCGGCCGTCGGAGTTGTCGAAGATCAGTTCGACGCTGGCCCGGCTGCCGGGCTTGCGGGCGGTCGAACCGTTGAAGATCACGTCCTGCATCGATTCGCCGCGCAGCTCGGACGCGCGCGACTCACCGAGCACCCAGCGCACGGCATCGATGATGTTGGATTTGCCGCATCCGTTCGGGCCGACCACGCCGACGAGCTGGCCCGGAACCTGGAAATGCGTGGGATCGACGAAGGATTTGAAGCCAGCGAGTTTGATCGAGCTCAGACGCACGGCGGTATCGGATGTGAAGAAGGTGTGAAACGGACGGGGACGCACGGCGCGGGGCCGGAGAGCCCCTGCGCGCCACGCGCCCCGGAATTCAAAAACGGGGCCGCGCGCATCCAGCGTTGGGCCCCGCAAACGGCTTCCATCATACCATCGCGCGTGCGCCGTCCCGACCGTCGCCGGGTTTGTCCGGTGCCGGCGCGGCACGATGGACCCGGCTCGACAGCAGCGTCGCCAGCACGATGCACACGCCGCCCGCCCACTCGCGCGCGCTCGGCAGCTCATTCGCGAACACCCACGCCGACAGCGCGGTGATCACGATCTCGAACAGCATGATGATCGACGCACGGTTCGCCGGCACGCGCGCGAGGCCGTACTGGACGAGCAGGTTGTTCGACGCCATCGTCACGCCGATCGCTGCGACGATCAGCGCGGCGACGCCCAACTGACCGCTCGCCGGCGCGGCCGGCAACCCTTCGAACAGCGACGCGATCGCGCCGAACACGGCCGCGCCGCCGAACAGCGTCGCGGTGCGCATTTCGGCGCGCATGTCGGGCAGCTCGCGGCTCGCCTTGATCACCAGCACGTTGCTCATCGCGAAGCTCAGCCCGGCCGCGAGGCCCGCCCATTCGGCCGGGTTGGCCGGCAGCGGCAAGCCGAGCGCCGGCGACCACAGCATCAGCATCGCACCGCCGATCGACAGCGCGGCCAGCCCCGCGCCCGCCCAGGTCAGCCGCTCGCGCAGCAGGAAGTGCGCGTAGATCGCGGTCCAGGCC
Source organism: Burkholderia sp. MSMB1072 (assembly GCF_001524725.1). Lineage (NCBI taxonomy): Bacteria > Pseudomonadati > Pseudomonadota > Betaproteobacteria > Burkholderiales > Burkholderiaceae > Burkholderia > Burkholderia sp. MSMB1072. The sequence goes on along the minus strand of NZ_LOYC01000017.1, from coordinate 113,298 downwards.
GGCGTCAGGTAGAACAGCAGCATCACGCGCAGCACCTCGCCGTGGATCGTGCCCCATACGAACCCGAGGTTCGTCACGCCGGCCGTCACCGCGATGCCCGGCAGCACCCAGTGCCAGCGCAGCGTCGCGATCGTGCGGTGCCGCGCGACGATCACGAACAGGAACGCGACGAGGCTCGTCAGCGCGCTCGCGAGCGTGCCCGTCACGCCGAGCGATGCGAGGATCCGCAGCGGATACCAGATCAGGCCCCATACCGACGCGCCGATCAGGATGGCCAGCGTCGGCAGGCTGCCGCGTACCGCGTTGTTCATTTGGTTCGATACCCTTTATTCGACCGGCACGGCCGCCGCGCCGGCAGGCCGTGACCGCATTTCGTCACGTTATAATCGTCCGCTGCGACCCGCGCGCCCGCCGCGCCCGTTCGCAGCCGCGCGGCGCGCCCGCCGCTTCTTTCGCTCCAACCGGCCGCGATGGCCGCTTCGCCCGTGAACCCTCGACTCGACTCGCTTCAGCCCTATCCCTTCGAAAAGCTGCGCGCCCTGTTCAAGGACGTGACGCCTTCCGGCGACCTCAAACCGATCAGCTTCGGCATCGGCGAGCCCAAACACGCGACGCCGGCGCTGATCCGCGACGCCGTGGTGGCCGCGCTCGACGGCCTCGCGTCGTACCCGGCCACGGCCGGCTCCGACGCGCTGCGCACGTCGATCGCGCACTGGCTCGAGCGCCGCTACGGGCTGCCGGCGATCGATCCGGCCACGCAGGTGCTGCCGGTGTCGGGCTCGCGCGAGGCGCTGTTCTCGCTCGCGCAGACCGTGATCGACGCACGGCCGTCCGCGCACGGCGAGAAGGCGATCGTACTCTGTCCGAATCCCTTCTATCAAATTTACGAAGGCGCGGCCCTCCTGGCCGGTGCCGAACCCTATTTCGCGAACAGCGACCCGGCGCGCAACTTCGCGTGCGACTATGCGGCCGTGCCCGACGAAGTGTGGGCGCGTACGCAGCTCCTGTACGTGTGCTCGCCCGGCAACCCGACGGGCGCCGTGCTGACGCTCGACGACTGGCGCGAGCTGTTCGCGCTGTCGGACCGCCACGGTTTCGTGATCGCGTCCGACGAGTGCTATTCGGAAATCTATTTCGACGAAGCGGCGCCTCCGCTCGGCGGCCTCGAGGCCGCGCACCGACTCGGCCGCGGCTTCGAGCGGCTCGTGATGCTGTCGAGCCTGTCGAAGCGCTCGAACGTGCCGGGCATGCGCTCGGGCTTCGTCGCAGGCGACGCCGCGCTGCTGAAGAAATTCCTGCTGTACCGCACGTACCACGGCGCCGCGCTGTCGCCGGTCTGGCAGCACGCGAGCATCGCCGCGTGGAACGACGAGGCGCACGTGCGCGAGAATCGCGCGATGTACGTGCAGAAGTTCGATACGGTCACGCCGATGCTCGCCGACGTGATCGACGTGAAACTGCCCGACGCCGCGTTCTACCTGTGGGCCGACGTGTCGCGCACCGGCCTGTCGGACACCGAGTTCGCCCGCCGCCTGTACGCCGACTATAATGTGACGGTTCTGCCCGGCTCGTACCTGGCGCGCGATGCGCACGGCACCAACCCGGGCCGCGATTTCATCCGGATCGCGCTCGTCGCGGGCACCCCCGAATGCGTCGAGGGCGCGCAACGCATCGTCGATTTCTGCCGCGCTCTCGCGCGGTAATCGTCCATCCCGATCAATTCCATCCATCTCCTGCGAAAACGAACATGTCGCAACAACTTCAGCAAATCATCGATACCGCCTGGGAAAACCGCGCCGAGCTGTCGCCGAAGGCCGCGCCCGCCGACGTCCGCGAAGCCGTCGCTCACGCGATCGAGCAGCTCGACCGCGGCGCACTGCGCGTCGCCGAGAAAATCGACGGCAACTGGACCGTGCACCAGTGGCTGAAGAAGGCCGTGCTGCTGTCGTTCCGCCTGGAGGACAACGCGCCGATGCCGGCCGGCGGCTATTCGCAGTTCTACGACAAGGTGCCGTCGAAGTTCGCGAACTACACGGCCGAAGACTTCGCCGCGGGCGGCTTCCGCGTCGTCCCGCCGGCCATCGCGCGCCGCGGCTCGTTCATCGCGAAGAACGTCGTGCTAATGCCGTCGTACACCAACATCGGCGCATACGTCGACGAAGGCACGATGGTCGACACGTGGGCGACGGTCGGTTCGTGCGCGCAGATCGGCAAGAACGTGCACCTGTCGGGCGGCGTCGGCATCGGCGGCGTGCTCGAGCCGCTGCAGGCGAACCCGGTCATCATCGAAGACAACTGCTTCATCGGCGCGCGCTCGGAAGTCGTCGAAGGTGTGATCGTCGAGGAAAACTCGGTGATCTCGATGGGCGTGTACCTCGGCCAGAGCACGAAGATCTACGACCGCGAGACGGGCGAAGTGAGCTACGGCCGCATCCCGGCCGGCTCGGTCGTCGTCGCAGGCAACCTGCCGTCGAAGGACGGCTCGCACAGCCTGTACTGCGCGGTGATCGTGAAGAAGGTCGACGCGAAGACGCGTGCGAAGGTCGGCCTGAACGAGCTGCTGCGAGGCGACTGATGGCGAAGCCGCACACCGTGGTCGTCTACGGCATCCCGAACTGCGACACCGTGAAGAAGGCCCGTGTGTGGCTCGACGATCACGGCGTCGAATTCGAGTTCCACGATTTCAAGAAGCTCGGCGTCAGTGCGCCGCTGATCGAAGACTGGCTGAAGGACGTGTCGCTCGACGCGCTCGTGAACAAGCGCGGCACCACGTGGCGCGGCCTGGACGACGCGATGAAGGCTGCCGCCGAAACGAAGACCGGCGCGGTCGCGCTGATGATCCACAAGCCGTCGGTCATCAAACGCCCCGTGCTCGTCATCAACGGTCGCGTGAAATCGCTCGGCTTCGTGGCCGATCAATACGCGGCGCTGTTTGCCGCATAAGGCCGCCCGCGCGGCGCCTGCAGGCGCCGCCCGACGCCCTGTCGCTGCCGGCCACCGCGCCGGCATTTTTTATCGAAAGTGGTCCGAACCATGTCCGCCACCCTAGCCCTTACCGAACAACTGATCGCCCGCGCGTCCGTGACGCCCGACGACCAGCATTGCCAGCAGATCATGATCGAGCGCCTCGCCGCGCTCGGCTTCGAATGCGAGACCATCGCGTCGCACGGCGTGACCAACCTGTGGGCCGTCAAGCGCGGCACCGACGGCCGCGACGGCAAGCTGCTCGCATTCGCGGGCCACACCGACGTCGTGCCGACCGGCCCGCTCGAACAGTGGACCTCGCCGCCGTTCATCCCCGCCCATCGCGACGGCAAGCTGTACGGCCGCGGCGCGGCCGACATGAAGACGTCGCTCGCGGCGTTCGTCGTCGCATCCGAGGAATTCGTCGCGGCCCATCCCGGCCACCGCGGCGCGATCGCGTTCCTGATCACGAGCGACGAGGAAGGGCCGGCCACCGACGGCACCGTGAAGGTCGTCGAACTGCTGCAGGCACGCGGCGAGCGGCTCGACTACTGCATCGTCGGCGAGCCGACGTCGAGCGCCGAGCTCGGCGACGTCGTCAAGAACGGCCGCCGCGGATCGATGTCCGGCGAACTCGTCGTCAAGGGCGTGCAAGGCCACATCGCATATCCGCACCTCGCGAAGAACCCGATCCACCTGCTCGCGCCGGCGCTCGCCGAGCTCGCGGCCGAACAGTGGGACGAAGGCAACGAATACTTCCCGCCGACCACCTGGCAGGTGTCGAACCTGCATGCCGGCACCGGCGCGACCAACGTGATCCCCGGCCACGCCGACCTGCTGTTCAACTTCCGCTTCTCGACCGCGAGCACGGTCGAGGGCCTGCAGGCCCGCGTGCACGCGATCCTCGACAAGCACGGCCTCGAATACACGCTGAAGTGGTCGGTGAGCGGCCTGCCGTTCCTCACGCCGCGCGGCGAACTGTCGGGCGCGCTGGAAAACGCGATCCGCGCCGAGACCGGCATCACGACCGAGCTGTCGACGACGGGCGGCACGTCGGACGGCCGCTTCATCGCGCGCATCTGCCCGCAGGTGATCGAGTTCGGCCCGCCGAACGGCAGCATCCACAAGATCGACGAGCACATCGAGGTGCGCTTCGTCGACCCGCTGAAGAACGTGTACCGACGCGTGCTCGAACAACTGATCGCCTGACGGAGCCTCGCATGACGACACCTTTCGCCACAATCCGCGACCTGCTGCGCTACGCGGTCACGCGCTTCTCGAAAGCGAAGCTCGCGTTCGGCCACGGCTCCGACAACGCGTACGACGAAGCGGCCTACCTCGTGCTGCATACGCTCGACCTGCCGCTCGACACGCTCGAGCCGTTCCTCGACGCGCGCCTGCTGCCCGACGAAATCGCGGCCGTGCTCGCGGTGATCGAACGACGCGCGACCGACCGCGTGCCGGCCGCCTATCTCACGCATGAAGCGTGGATGCACGGCCACCGTTTCTACGTCGACGAACGCGTGATCGTGCCGCGCTCGTTCATCGGCGAGCTGCTCGACGACGGGCTGCAGCCGTATGTCGCCGATCCCGAGCAGGTCGGCGCGGTGCTCGAACTGTGCACCGGCTCCGGCTGCCTCGCGATCCTCGCGGCGAGCGCGTTCCCGAACGCCGAGATCGACGCGGTCGACCTGTCGGACAAGGCGCTCGAAGTCGCGGAGATCAACGTGCGCGACTACGGTCTGGAAGACCGCATCGGGCTGCACCGCGGCGACCTCTACGCCCCGCTGCCCGCGTTCCGAACCGATCCCGACTCGCGCTACGACGTGATCCTGACGAATCCGCCGTACGTGAACGCTGCGTCGATGGCCGCGCTACCGCCCGAATACCGGCACGAGCCGGAGATGGCGCTCGCCGGCGGCGACGACGGGATGGACATCGTGCGGCGCATCGTCGCCGAAGCGCACCGCTGGCTGCATGACGACGGCGTGCTCGTCGTCGAGATCGGCAATGAGCGCGAGCACGTCGAAGCGGCGTTCGGCGGCCTCGAGCTCACGTGGCTGCCCACCAGCGCGGGCGACGACGCCGTGTTCCTGATCCAGGCGTCGGACCTGCCGCGCAAGGCCTGAGCGTTTCCGGACCGCCCGCCGTGCGGCGCACCGTTGCGCCGCCCGGTTGGGTAAGATGCGCGGAGGCGGCCACCCAGCCGCACGACCTCCGGAATCTCCTCCGGAGTCCCCTTCGGGAGTCCTTGACGCGCCCATGACCCTCGACTGGCTACATCTCGGCACCCTGATCCTGACCATCCACGTGCTCGGGATCGTCGCGGCGTGCCACGCAATCATGAACACGCGCACGTCGCAAGGCGCGATCGCATGGGCCGTCTCGCTCACGGCCATGCCGTACCTGACGCTCGTTCCGTACCTGTTCCTCGGCCGCAGCAAATTCTCCGGCTACGTCGACGCCCGGCGCCACGAGCTGGACATGTTGCGCACGCACACACCGCGCGCGCCGTGGCGCACCGCCGACGCAACGGACGGGCCGGCCGCCGACGCGCTGGGCCAGGCCGCCGTGCTCGCGCTCACGCGGCTCGGCGGCATGCCGTTCCTCGGCGGCAATTCGGTGCGCACGCTCGTGAACGGCGACGCGACGTTCTCGGCCATCCTGTCGGCGATCGACGCCGCGCGCGACTACGTGCTCGTCCAGTTCTTCATCGTGCGCGACGATGCGCTCGGCCGGATGCTGCGCGACTCGCTGCTCGCGCGCGCGGCCGCCGGCGTACGCTGCTGCCTGCTGTACGACAGCATCGGCAGCTTCGACCTGCCGCACGGCTACGTCGACGCATTGCGCCGGGGCGGCGTCGAGGTCCATCCGTTCGCGACCAACCGGAAATTCGTCAACCGCTTCCAGCTGAACTTCCGCAACCATCGCAAGATCGTCGTCGTCGACGGCAATCGCGCGTTCGTCGGCGGCCACAACGTCGGCGTCGAATATCTCGGCGCGAAGCCACGCCTGTCGCCATGGCGCGACACCCACATCGAGATACGCGGCCCCGTGGTGGCGAGCATCCAGTATGTGTTCGCCGAAGACTGGCACTGGGCGACGCAGAAGCTGCCGCCCATCGCGCTGCCGCCGCCCGCGCAGCCCGGCGACGCCATGCATTGCCTCGCGGTGCCGATGGGGCCGGCCGACAAGCAGGAAACCGGCTCGCTGTTCTTCGTCGAATCGATCAATGCCGCGCGCGAGCGGGTCTGGATCACCACGCCGTACCTGGTTCCCGACGAAGCCGTGCTGTGCGCGCTGAAGCTCGCCGTGATGCGCGGCGTCGACGTACGCATCCTGATCCCGAGCCGGCGCGACCACTACGTCGTGTTCGAAGCGTCGAAGCTTTACGCGCGCGACCTCGTCGATGCGGGCGTGAAGGTGTTCCGCTACCGGCCTGGCTTCCTGCACCAGAAGGTCGTGCTGATCGACCGCATCGCGGCGGCGATCGGCAGCGCGAATCTCGACAACCGCTCGTTCCGCCTCAATTTCGAGGTCATGGTGCTGACCGTCGACCCGGCGTTCGCCGACGAGGTCGAGACGATGCTCGATGCCGACTTCGCGCTGGCGTACCAGGTCGATGCTGACGAATACCGGCAGTCGCCCGCGTGGCGGCGCATCGCGATGCACGTCGCGCGGCTGTTCGCGCCGATCCTGTAGCGGCCCTGACGAGCGCCGCGCCCGCTGCACCGGCGCGGCGCACGCCGCGCTGCGCCGTCACAGCAGCTTGTCGATGTCCGCGGCGATTTCGTCGGGCTTGGTGGACGGCGCGTAGCGCTTGACGATGCGCCCTTCGCGGTCGATCAGGAATTTCGTGAAATTCCACTTGATCGCCTTGAGGCCGAGAATGCCGGGCGCCTCGTCGGTCAGGTAGCGATACAGCGGATGCGCATGGTCGCCCTTCACGTCGATTTTCGCGAACATCGGGAACGTGACGCCGTAGTTGCGCTCGCAGAACGCACCGATCTGCGCGGCGTCGCCCGGCTCCTGCTTGCCGAACTGGTTGCACGGGAAGCCGAGCACGAAGAAGCCGCGCGCCGCGTACTGGTCGTACAGCTTCTGCAGACCCGCGTACTGCGGCGTGAAACCGCACTCGCTCGCCGTATTGACGATCAGCAGCACCTTGCCGCGATACGCATCGAGCGATACCGGCGCACCGGCGAGCGTCTCTGCGCTGAACGAATACAGGGTGGACATCGGGTACTCCTTATACGAAACCGGATCGACGTGGAGTCTAGGCGAAATTGCGCCGTTGCGGCATCGGCCGAGCGGCCGATGCCCGGCACGACCGGTGCGCGGTCTAGAATAGCGGTTTTGGCCAGTCATTTCCGCCGTGATCCGTTTCAATCAGTTCAGCCTTGCGCGCGGCACCAAGCCGCTGTTCGAGTCGACCTCGTTCGTGCTCAATCCCGGCGAGAAAGCCGGCCTGATCGGCGCGAACGGCGCCGGCAAGTCGACGCTGTTTTCCGTCCTGCGCGGCGAGCTGCATTCCGACGGAGGCGATTTCTCGATGCCGCCGTCGTGGCGGATCGCCCACGTGTCGCAGGAAACGCCCGCAGTCGACCGCTCGGCGCTCGACTACACGCTCGACGGCGATGTCGCGCTGCGCGAGATCGAGGCCCGCATCGCCGCCGCTTCGGCCGCGCATGACGGCGCCGCCGAAGCCGACGCGCACGCGGCGTTCGCCGATGCCGACGGATACACCGCGCCGGCCCGCGCCGAAGCGCTGCTGCTCGGCCTCGGCTTCACGCTCGCGCAAACCCGCGAATCCGTCGCGAGCTTCTCCGGCGGCTGGCGCATGCGGCTGAACCTCGCGCAGGCGCTGATGTGCCGCTCCGACCTGCTGCTGCTCGACGAACCGACGAACCACCTCGACCTCGATGCGATCGTGTGGCTCGAAGACTGGTTGCACCGCTACCCCGGCACGCTCGTCGTGATCTCGCACGACCGCGAATTCCTCGATTCGATCTGCAACGTCACGCTGCATCTGGAAAACCGCCAGGTGAAGCGCTACGGCGGCAACTACTCGCAGTTCGAAGTGCTGCGCGCGCAGCAACTGGCGCTGCAGCAAAGCGCATACGAAAAGCAGCAGAAGACGATCGAGCACCTGCAGAGCTTCGTCGACCGCTTCAAGGCCAAGGCGACGAAGGCCAAGCAGGCGCAAAGCCGAATGAAGGCGCTCGAGAAGATGGAACTGATCGCGCCCGCGCACATCGCGTCGCCGTTCACGTTCGAATTCCGCACGCCCGATGCCGCACCGAACCCGATGATGGTGATGGAGGACGTCCGTTGCGGCTACCACGCCGACGACGGAGCGGACATCCCGATCGTCGAGCGCGTCGCACTGTCGATCCAGAATGGCCAGCGCATCGGCCTGTTGGGCGCGAACGGTCAGGGCAAGTCGACGCTGATCAAGACACTGGCCGGCACGCTCGCGCCGCTATCTGGGCACGTGCGCGACGGCAAGGGGCTGACGATCGGCTATTTCGCGCAGCACCAGCTCGAAACGCTGCGCGAAGACGATTCGCCGCTCGCGCACCTGGCGCGGCTCGCGCCCGACACGCGCGAGCAGGAATTGCGCGACTTCCTCGGCGGCTTCAATTTCTCGGGCGACATGGCGACCAGCCCGGTCGGGCCGTTCTCGGGCGGCGAAAAAGCGCGCCTCGCACTGGCCCTGATCATCTGGCAGAAGCCGAACCTGCTGCTGCTCGACGAACCGACAAACCACCTCGACCTCGAGACGCGCCACGCGCTGACGATGGCGCTCGCGCAGTTCGAAGGCACGCTGATCCTCGTGTCGCACGACCGTCACCTGCTGCGCGCGACGACCGACCAGTTCATGCTGGTCGCGAAGCACCGGCTGCAGCCGTTCGACGGCGACCTCGACGACTACCGCGACTGGCTGCTGCAGCATGCGGCCGAGCAGCGCGCGGCCGCAAAGGCCGACAGCGCGGCCGCCGCGGGCGCCGATCCGGGCGTCAACCGCAAGGATCAGAAGCGCCAGGCGGCCGAGGAACGCCAGCGGCTGTCGCAGTTGAAGAAGCCGCTGCAGAACCGCATCACGAAGCTCGAAAAGGAAATGGAAGCGCTACACGCGGAGAAGGCTCGCCTCGATGCGTTCGTCGCCGATCCGGCGAGCTACGAGGCCGCGCGCAAGACGGAACTGACCGACGCGATCCGCAAGCTAGGCGAGGTCAACACGCGGCTCGAGACGGTCGAGGCCGACTGGCTCGCCGCGCAGGAAGAACTCGAGCAGATCGGCTGACCGCGGCCGCCGGGCCGTCAGCCGACGATCGCGTCATCGGCGGCGCGGTGCGTCGGAGCGTCCATGCCCGACGAAACGGCCCGGCCGCGAAAACGACGAAGCCGGGCACCTGGCCCGGCCTCGTCGGTCACTGCTGCGTCGGCCCGCCGCGCGATCCGCTCAGCGACGCGGCAGCGTGTCGCGCGGCATCTGCTCGTCGTCGCCCATCAGGTATCGGCGCCCTTTGGTCGGCCGGCGAATCGCCGCGACGACTTCCGCTTCCGTCACATCCTCGGACACGACCTTGCGCGCCAGGCGCCCTTCTTCGTCGATCCATTCGACGATCCGGCATCCGCCGCCCCACGGCTGGCGAATCGGCTCCGACACGCGGCAGCCGCGCAGGTTGTAAAGGCGTCCGCCAGGCGCTTCCCCATACGATTTCAACATAGGTTCCCTTCGCATTGCGCGGTTCGACAATCCGGCAAAGGATAGGGAAAAGCGATGTCCGGCGGGTTACAGCAGCCTACATATTCTTTACAGTGAATTACGCGACAGATCGTCCGGCGACGCCCGGCCCGCACGCGCCGGCTCGCTCATTCGAGATCGCGCACGCGGTCGATCGCCTGCTCGAGCCGCTCGACGGCCATCACGTTCAGCCCTTCGATCGCCTGTTTCGGCGCATTCGCCTTCGGAATCAGCGCGGACGTGAAGCCGAGCTTCGCCGCTTCGCGCAGTCGTTCCTGCCCGCGCGGAGACGGCCGGATCTCGCCTGCCAACCCCACCTCGCCGAACACGATCAGCCCTTTCGGCAGCGCCTTGTTGCGCATCGACGAGTGAATCGCGAGCAGCACCGCGAGGTCGGCGGCCGGTTCGGTGATCTTCACGCCGCCCACCGCATTCAGGAACACGTCCTGGTCGAAGCACGCGATGCCCGCGTGCCGGTGCAGCACCGCGAGCAGCATCGCGAGCCGGTTTTGCTCGAGGCCGACCGCGAGCCGGCGCGGGTTCGGCACGTGCGCCGTATCGACGAGCGCCTGGATTTCGACGAGCAGCGGCCGCGTGCCTTCCTGCGTGACGAGCACGCACGAACCGGGCACGACCTGCTCGTGTTGCGACAGGAACAACGCGGACGGGTTGGCTACGCCGCGCAGCCCGCGCTCGGTCATCGCGAACACGCCGAGCTCGTTGACTGCGCCGAAGCGGTTCTTGAACGCACGCACGAGCCGGAACGACGAATGCGTGTCGCCCTCGAAATACAGCACCGTGTCGACGATGTGCTCGAGCACGCGCGGCCCGGCCAGGTTGCCTTCTTTCGTCACGTGCCCGACCATGATGATCGCGGTGCCCGACTGTTTCGCGATGCGCGTGAGCTGCGCCGCGCATTCGCGCACCTGCGCGACCGAGCCGGGCGCCGACGTGAGCGCGTCCGAATAGACGGTCTGGATCGAGTCGATGACGGCCACGTCCGGCCGCTCCGCATCGATCGCGGCCTGGATCTTCTCGAGCTGGATCTCGGCGAGCAGCTTCAGTTCGGCCGCCGGCGCGCCGCCGCCCAGCAGCGCGAGCCGTTGCGCACGCAACGCGATCTGCGCGGCCGATTCCTCGCCGCTTATATAGAGCGCGCGCCGCTCGCTCGCGATATCCGCGAGCGACTGCAGCAGCAGCGTCGACTTGCCGATGCCCGGATCGCCGCCGATCAGCACGACGCCGCCGGGGACCAGCCCGCCGCCCAGCACGCGGTCGAATTCGCCGATGCCGGTCGAGAAGCGCGGTACGTCGGCGGCCTCGATGTCGACGAGACGCTGCACCGGCGCCCGCTTCGCGAGCGACTGGAAACGATGGGCCGCCGGCGATTCGGCGACCGATTCGACGAGGGTGTTCCAGGCCTGGCACGACGGGCACTGGCCCTGCCACTTGGGGATCTGTCCGCCGCACTCGCTGCAGACGTAAACGGTTTTCTGTTTGGCCACGCGCGACGCCCTTATTCCGCTCGCACCGGCACGCGCGCGGCGACCGCGCACATCAGCTCGTAGCCGATCGTGCCGCAATGGCGCGCGACGTCGTCGATCGGCAGCGCGTTGCCCCACAGCTCGACGCGCGCGCCGACGCCGGCCTGCGGGCACGGCGTCAGGTCGACGGTGATCATGTCCATCGACACGCGACCGACGATCCGCGTGCGGATGCCGTCGACGATCACCGGCGTGCCTTCCGGCGCGACGCGCGGATAGCCGTCCGCGTAGCCGCACGCGACGACGCCGATCCGCATCCGCGCCTGCGCGGAGAACGTCGAGCCATAGCCGATCGCCTGGCCCTTCTCGATCGTCTGCACCGCGATCAGCTCGGACGCGAGCGTCATCGCGGGCTTCAACCCCGTGTCGGCGATATCGGACGACAGCCCGGACGGCGACGCGCCGTACAGCACGATCCCCGGCCGCACCCAGTCGAAGTGCGTGTCCGGATGCCACAGCACGGCCGCCGAATTCGCGAGACTGCGCGCGCCGGCGATGTTTTCCGCGCCGCGCTCGAACGTCGCGAGCTGCTCGGCGACGCCGCGCTCGTTGTCCGCATCCGAAAAATGGGTCATCAACGTGATCTGGCCGATGCCCGGGCACGCGCGGGCGCGCTCCCACGCGGCACGGTACTTCTCCGGCACGTAACCGAGCCGGTTCATCCCGCTGTTCATCTTGAGCTGCACGTTGACGGGCTTCGACAGCCGCGCCGTCTCCAGCATCCGCATCTGCTCGTCGTTGTGGACGGTCGTCGTCAGGCTGTAGCGGTCGATCACGTCGATGTCGGTCGAGCGGAAGAAGCCTTCGAGCAGCAGGATCGGGCCGGCCCAGCCGAGCTCGCGCAGCTTGACGGCTTCGTCGAGGTCGAGCAGCCCGAACCCGTCGGTACCGCGCAGGCCGGGGAACACGCGCGCGAGCCCGTGGCCGTATGCGTTCGCCTTGACGACCGCCCAGACCTTGGACGGGCCGGCATAGCGGCGGACGACGGAGAGATTGTTCGCCAGAGCGGCGGTGTGGATGGTGGCGGAGATCGGGCGCGGCATGGGAAATTTACGTAAAGACGCTTGCGAATCATCAGCTTACCGCGCCTTTTGAGCACCGAAGCCGACAATTGGCGGAACGATCGGGGAATCTTGCTAGTCCGAATTGCCGTATTTTCGTGTTATAAAGCCGTGCGCACAACCCATTTCGAACGGAATAAGCCGATCGCATACCAGGCGGCCTACGCGGCCCTGCCGCAGCGACGAAAGCATCGCATCAGATGAAAAAAGGTTTTTACACCATCATGGCCGCGCAGTTTTTCTCGTCGCTGGCCGACAATGCGCTTCTCATCGCCGCCATCGCCCTGCTGAAAGACCTCCACGCCCCCAACTGGATGACACCGCTGCTGAAGCTGTTCTTCGTGTTGTCGTATGTGGTGTTGGCGGCGTATGTCGGTGCGTTCGCGGATTCGCGCCCGAAGGGCCGCGTGATGTTCATCACCAACTCGATCAAGGTAGTCGGCTGCATGATCATGCTGTTCGGCGCCCACCCGCTGATTGCATACGGGATCGTCGGTTTCGGCGCGGCGGCCTACTCGCCCGCCAAGTACGGGATTCTCACCGAACTGCTGCCGGCCGACCGGCTGGTCGCCGCGAACGGCTGGATCGAAGGCACGACCGTCAGCTCGATCATCCTCGGCACCGTGCTCGGCGGCGCGCTGATCAGCCCGCACATCGCGTCGCACGTGATCGCGCACACGCCCGCCTGGATCGGCACGCCCGCCGAAGCCGCGATGGCGATCATCATGGCGATCTACGTGGTCGCCGCGCTGTTCAACCTGCGCATTCCCGACACGGGCGCCCGCTATCCGAAGCAGGAACGCGGCCCGGTCAAGCTGCTCACCGATTTCGCCGACTGCTTCATGGTGCTCTGGCGCGACAAGCTCGGCCAGATTTCGCTCGCGGTCACCACGCTGTTCTGGGGGGCCGGCGCGACGCTGCAGTTCATCGTGCTGAAATGGGCCGAGGTATCGCTCAACATGTCGCTGTCCGAAGGCGCGATCCTGCAGGCCGTGGTCGCGGTCGGCGTCGCGGCCGGCGCGATCGCCGCCGCCGCCCGGATTCCGCTGAAGAAGTCGCTGACCGTGCTGCCCGTCGGCATCGTCATGGGCATCGCGGTGATGCTGATGGCGTTCTACACGCGCGACCTGTTCCCGTCGCACTGGGCCGTGCACTTCGGCCATCTGCGCCTGCCGTTCTACCTGATCGTCGCCTACATCTTCCTGATCGGCGTCGGCGCGCTGTCCGGCTACTTCGTCGTGCCGATGAACGCGCTGCTGCAGCATCGCGGCCACGTGCTGCTGTCGGCCGGCCATTCGATCGCGGTGCAGAACTTCAACGAGAACCTGTCGGTGCTCGTGATGCTGTGCCTGTATGCGGTGCTCGTGTGGCTCGACGTGCCGGTCGGCGTCGTGATCGTGCTGTTCGGCACGTTCGTCTGCCTGACGATGTGGCTTGTGATGCGCCGCCACCAGGCGAACCAGCGTCAGTTCGACTCGGTTGCGCTGATCGGCGAATCGCGGCACTGACGCTACACTTTCCGTTTTCGTCCGCCGGCGCCGGTCGTCGAACCGGCACGTTGCCCTCATGACGCACCCGATACCCAACATCCTGACGATCGCCGGCTCCGATTCGGGCGGCGGCGCAGGCATCCAGGCCGACCTGAAGACGTTTTCCGCGCTCGGCGCGTATGGCGCGAGCGTGATCACCGCGCTGACCGCGCAGAACACGCGCGGCGTGACGGGCGTGCATGCGCCGGACGCCGCATTCGTCACCGCGCAACTCGACGCGGTGTTCGACGACATCCGCATCGATGCGGTCAAGATCGGGATGCTCGCCAACGCGGCGATCGTGCACGCGGTCGCCGACGCGCTGCGCCGTCACGCGCCGCGCTTCGTCGTGCTGGACACGGTGATGATCTCGAAGAGCGCCCACGCGCTGCTCGCGCCCGATGCCGTCGACGCGCTGCGCCACACGCTGCTGCCGCTCGCGACGGTCGTCACGCCGAACCTGCCCGAAGCGGCCGCCTTGCTGAACGATGCGCCCGCGTCCACCGAAGACGACATGGTCCGGCAAGGCCAGACCTTGCTGCAGACGGGCGCGCGCGCCGTGTTGATGAAGGGCGGCCACCTGCCCGACGTGTCCGCGAGCCCCGACTGGCTCGTCGACGCGACACGCACCGTGCGGCTCGACGGCGCGCGCCTGCCGGTCGGCAACACGCACGGCACCGGCTGCACGCTGTCGTCGGCGATCGCCGCGCTGCTGCCGCAGCGGCCCGACCTGGAAAGCGCGGTACGCGACGCCAAGACCTACCTGACCGGCGCGATCGCCGCGAGCGGCCAGCTCGACGTCGGCCACGGCGTCGGCCCGGTCCATCACTTTCATCGCTGGTGGTGAGCGCCGGCTGACGCAGCGTCAGCGATCCTGCGCCGCGAACGCCTGCGCGCGCGCCGGCCAGTCGTCGGGCACGACGAAACCGCGCGCCGTCTCGTGCCACGTGCCGTCGCGGCCCTTTTCATGGATGCCGATCAGGTCGGGCGCCTGGCGCGTCGCCAGCACGGGCGGCAGTTCCGGTGCGCTCGCCAGCGGCTCGGGCTCGACACCTGCGCCGGCGGCGGCTCGCCGCGGCGCCAGCCACGCCAGCCTCGGCAACACGCTCCATGCCGCGCCTTCACGCTGCGCGGCCGCCCACGCCGGCCACTGCGCGTGCGTCAACCAGAAACCGCGCGGGTGGTCCGGCGCGATTTCGGCGGACACCGGCGATACCGGTGTGCCGTACGGATGGAACAGCCAGCCCTTGATGAACATCTGCGCGTCGGACGGCGCGCCGTAGCCAAGCCGGGCAAAGCCGTCGTGTTCGCCCAGCCGCAACTGGTGGTCGAGCAGCCGGCTGCGCTTGCGATCGAACCGGTCGACGAGATTGGGGCCGACGAAGTCGGCGAGCGACGCGCCGTCGCGGACCGGCGCGCACAGATAGCACTTCACCGCGAGTTCCCAATGCAGGCGCCGGCCGTCCGGCGCATCGACGAGAAAATCGACTTCGCCGAGCGTGCGGCCGTTGCTGCGCAGCGGCAGATTGGCCGCGACGAGCCGCAGCGACGGCCCGTGCGTCAGAAAATACTCGAGCAGGCATTCGGCGTAGCGTCCGAGCCGGGTGGGCCGAAACCCGTCGAGCGCGCGATGCAGCGGCTCCGGCCGTGCATCGAGCGCGGCGAGCCACGCTTGCCCGGCCGCTTGCCCGGCCGCGTCCGGCCAGGGGCGTGCGAGCGGTGCGCCCGGCACTGCGGTGAGCAGGCTCGGGCTGGCCAGTAGCCAGCCCAGGTCGCGCACCGCGACGTCATGCAGCGTATCGACGAACGCGCACGCCGCGCCAGTCGTCATTGCCCGGTCGGGCCGTTCGCGTCGGCGCCTTCCGCACGCCGGAACGTGTCGCGCGCGAGGCACAGGTCGGCCCACGCCTTCGACTTGTCCTGCAGGCTGCGCAGCAGGTAGGCCGGGTGGTAAGTGACGATCACCGGCACGCCCTCGTACGCATGCACGCGGCCGCGCAGCGACGCGATGCTCGCGTCCGTCTTCAGCAGCGTCTGCGCGGCAAAACGGCCGAGCGCGACGATCAGCTTCGGCTTCACGAGCGCGACCTGGCGCTGCAGATAAGGCTCGCAGCTCGCGACCTCGTCCGGCTCCGGGTTGCGGTTGCCGGGCGGACGGCACTTGATCACGTTCGCGATGTACACGTTGTCGCCGCGCTTGAGCGACAGCGCCTGCAGCATGTTGTCGAGCAGCTTGCCGGCCTGGCCGACGAACGGCTCGCCCTGCTTGTCCTCGTTCTCGCCCGGCGCTTCGCCGATCAGCATCCAGTCCGCTTCGCGGTCGCCTACCCCGAACACGGTGTTGGTCCGCTTCTCGCACAGACGGCACAGCGTGCAGTCCGCCACGCGCGCGGCCAGCGCATCCCAGTCGAGCGCGGCGACCGGTGTGCCGGCGGGACGCGATTCGACGGCCGGCACGGAATCGTCCTGCGGCGCCGCGTCGAACCATGCGAAATCGTCGTCCGCAGCGGGCGACGCATCAGCCTTCGGCGGCATCGTATCGGGCGATGCGGCCGAGGCGGACGATACGGCCTGCGCGGGCGGGCGATCGCCATCGACGACACCGTGCGCCGGCGCCGGCGCCCGCGACTCGCGAGCCGGCAAGCCGCCGGCAGCGCCACGCGCGACGGCCGCTGGCGCGTCGTCCTGCCCCGGTGCACGCGCCGCACGCGTCGGCCGATCGGCCGCGACGACGGGACCGTCGTCGGCCGCCGCGGTTGGCGCGACGGCACGCGCGTCGGCTGCCGCGCCCTCGCCCGCGCGTTGCCCGCGCCGTACCCAGATCTGCGCGAGGCCCAGTTCCTCGAGCGCCGCTTCAGCCCACGCCATGCGCATCCCCCTCGTCCTTGTTCAGCGTCAGACGCATCACGATCGCGTCCTCCCGGCTGCGATGCTTCGCCGGATAGTAGTTCTTGCGCCGGCCGATCGTCACGAAGCCGAAGCGCTCGTACAGACGAATCGCGCGCGGATTGGACGGCCGCACCTCGAGCAGCACGCCGTCGAGCCGCTCCGCGCGCGAAATGCGCACCGCCTCGCGCAGCAGCGCGAGGCCCGCGCCCGCATGCTGCGCGGCCGGCGCGACGCACAGGTTCAGCAAATGCATCTCGTCGATCACGGGCATCAGCACGCAATAGCCGACGAGCGACCCGGTCACGTGCCGCAGGCACACGCCCAGATAGCCGTTGCGCAACGAATCCTCGAAGTTGCCGCGACTCCACGGGAATTCGTACGCGACCTGCTCGATCGCGACGACCTCGTCGAGATCGGCATCCGTCATCGGCGCCAGATAGCGGTCGCTCAGCAGGACACCCGTCATCCCTTCGCTCCGCCCGTCTGCGCGGCCCGTGCCGCGATGCGCTCGGCCGTGGTCTGCGCGACCTTGTCACGCACGTATTCGGGCGCGGCCCGGTCGGCCGGCACCGCACGCCCCGCGCGGAACGCGCGCAGCGCGGCATGCGCGACCGCCAGCGCATGCGGCAGCGCGTCGCCGTCGATCGCGGCGGCCCGCGCGGCGGCCGGCAATTGCGCGCCGAATGCCGCGGCCGCATTGCCGGCGAGCGTGAACGGCGCGTCGGGTACGCCGACCGCACCCGGTGCGTCGAGCGACGCCGGATGCACCGTGCGCCAGTCGCCGGCGCCGTCGTCCCACGCGAAATCCGCCCAGTAGGCTTCGTCCATCCGCGCGTCGAGCGCGGCGAGCACACGGGCCGTGCCGGGTGCGCGCAGCCGCGCGTGCTCGGCGCATGCGAGCAGCGTGCCGATCGGCACGACCGGCAGCCCGCCCCCGAACGCGAGGCCCTGGGTAATGCCCGTCGCGGTACGCAGGCCCGTGAACGAGCCGGGGCCCGCGCCGAACGCGATCGCGTCGCAATCGGCGAGCGTCAGCCCCGATTCGGCGAAGAGTTCCTGGATCGCCGGCAGCACGCGCGTGCTCGACACGGCGCCCGTCGGCTCGTGACGAACCCAGGTTTGCGGGGTGGAAACGGCGTCATCGGCCTGGGCCGAGCGCAGCAGCGCGACCGAGCAGTATTCGGTCGACGTATCGATGGCGAGGAGCACTGTTTGCGTCATGGCCGACATTGTAATGCGCCGCCCCGCTCCCACGGGCGATCGGGTCCGATCTGTGCGCACGCGCGGCGCCGGCCGCGGTTTGGAAGGATCGCTCGACCCCGCGCGACGGCTCGCTTGTTAAGATCGGCCGATCTGAAACCCTTACGGAGACACCCGATGAGCGACCTCACCGCCCGATTCGACCAGGCCCAGATCGACGTCAAGCAACTGACGGAGCGGCCGGGCAACCTGACCCTGCTGCGCCTGTACGCGCTCTTCAAGCAGGCGACCGACGGCGATGCGCACGGCGACAAGCCCGGCTTCACCGACATCGTGGGCAAATACAAGTACGATGCGTGGGACGCACTGAAGGGCACGTCGCAGGATGCGGCGAAGCAGCAGTACATCGAACTCGTCGAATCGCTGAAAAACGGCACGGCGTCCTGACCGGATCGCCCTCGCCGCAATCGGCAATCAAATCAGTGGCGCAGCGCAGCAAATTTCTCTATAATGCGGCCTGCGTCACCTCCCGCGCTCGGCTCGCAAGCCGTTCCGGCCCGACGCCTCGTAGCGTTAAGCTCCAATCCGGTTTAGAACCTGTCCCCTCCTGCTTCGACCCTCGCGGTCGTCAACTAGGCTGGCGGTCCCGCTCCTGAAGCGCGCCGCACCCAAAACAGCTTCTAATGCCTCATCCGCCGACGGTTCGGCGGATTGCACCCGTTTCCCGATTTGCTCGCTGAATCCGACGACTTGGGTATGCGCGATTGGCGCCGACGTTTCACCCACTGTGTTTCAAGGATTGTTATGACTTCGAGCATCAACTCCAGCCCGCTCAACGCGATCGCCGACCAGGCGCTCGGTCTCGACGCCGCCGCCGCACCGGCCGCAGTCGAACCGGCGTCGGACGAGCCGAGCTTCGCGTCGCTCGGGTTGTCGCCGGAGATCGTCTCCGCGCTGCAGGCCGCCGGCTACGTGAAGCCGACGCCGGTCCAGCAGCGCGCGATTCCGGCCGGCATCGCCGGCCGCGACCTGCTGGTGTCGAGCCCGACCGGTTCGGGCAAGACGGCCGCATTCATGCTGCCCGCGATCGAACGTTTCGCGCAGCTCCAGAAGACGCAGGCGCAGCAGCCGCGCGCGCCGCGTGAACCGAACCAGGGCGACCGCCGCGTGCGCCGCCCGCAACCCGTCGCGCGCCCGGGCCTGCTCGTGCTGACGCCGACCCGCGAACTCGCGATGCAGGTCACGACGGCCGCATCGACGTACGGCAAGCATCTGAAGCGCCTGCGCACGGTCAGCATTCTCGGCGGCGTCGCCTACGGCCAGCAGCTGATGCTGCTCGCGAAGAACCCGGAAATCCTGGTCGCCACGCCGGGCCGCCTGCTCGATCACCTCGAGCGCGGCCGCATCGACCTGTCGGAACTGAAGATGCTCGTGCTCGACGAAGCCGACCGCATGCTCGACATGGGCTTCATCGAAGACATCGAAACGATCGTCGCCGCCACGCCGGAATCGCGCCAGACGATGCTGTTCTCGGCCACGCTCGACGGCAAGATCGGTTCGTTGACGAGCCGCCTGCTGAAGGACCCGGAGCGCATCGAGATCCAGCAGCGCCTCGAGTCGCGCGCAAATATCGCGCAGACCGTCCATTACGTCGACGATCGCGACCACAAGGATCGCCTGCTCGATCACCTGCTGCGCGACGACGCGCTCGACCAGGCGATCATCTTCACGGCGACCAAGATCGACGCCGATCAGCTCGCCGGCCGTCTCGCCGACGCAGGCTTCGAATCGGCCGCGCTGCACGGCGACCTGCCGCAAGGCGCGCGTAACCGCACGATTCGTGCGCTGCGCGAACGCCGCGTGCGCGTGCTGGTGGCCACCGACGTCGCTGCCCGCGGCATCGACATCCCGGGCATCACGCACGTGTTCAACTACGATCTGCCGAAGTTCGCGGAAGACTACGTGCACCGTATCGGCCGTACCGGTCGCGCAGGCCGTTCGGGTATCGCGGTGAGCCTCGTGCATCATGCCGAGCAAGGCGCGCTCAAGCGCATCGAGCGCTTCGTGCGCTCGCCGCTGCCGGTCAACGTGATCGAAGGTTTCGAGCCGCGCAAGGCTCCCCCGCGCAACGGCGGCAACGGCGGCCGCGGCCGCCCGGGTGGCGGTAACGGCGGTCGTCGTTTCGGCGGCAAGCCGGGTGGCGGTTATGCGGGCAACGGCAACGGCGCCGGCCGCAGCTACGGCGGCGGCAATGGCGGCGGCTGGAGCGGCAAGCCCGGCGGCAGCCGTGACGGCGGCCCGCGTCGCGACGGTCAGCGCAGCGGCGGCCCGCGCCGCGGCAATTCGGCATCGTAAGGTAAGCACACACGGGCGGCCCGCAGCCGCCCTGCGGATCGGCCACCCCGGCCATCCAGCCAACCGGCGCATCCGCGCCGGTTTTTTTTGCCTCGCCGCCAATTTCACGATGCGGAAAATTTTTTTGCGTCGTAAAAAATCATGCTGCAAGGCACAAGCCTGGCGATTGCGGGATAGGAAAACGCATTTCTTATCTCGAAATTAATTCGGCAAACCATTGATTCAAAACAACTAAAAAATTCGCCGCCTCCCGAAATAGCCCCTGTTTCGCTCCCGCCGATTTGCCTAGACTCTTATACAAGACTTCGCGAAACGGAATGCACCGCTTCCCCGCTTCGCGAACGGCATCACCACCGTCAGATTCGGCCGTCACGCCTACACCGCATCAAGGAGCTCATCATGTCGCGTCAGCAACAGGCACAGGAACTGCAGCAGCAATGGGAAACCGATCCGCGCTGGAAGGGCATCAAGCGCAACTACTTGGCTGAGGACGTGGTCCGCCTGCGCGGCTCGATCCCGATCGAGCACACGCTGGCCAAGCGCGGCGCGGAAAAACTGTGGAGCCTCATCAACAACGAGCCGTTCGTCAACGCACTCGGCGCACTGACCGGCAACCAGGCGATGCAGCAGGTGAAGGCCGGCCTGAAGGCCATCTACCTGTCCGGCTGGCAAGTGGCCGGCGACGCGAACGTCGCGGGCGAAATGTACCCGGACCAGTCGCTGTACCCGGCCAACTCGGTGCCGCTCGTCGTGAAGCGCATCAACAACACGCTGACGCGCGCCGACCAGATCCAGTGGTCGGAAGGCAAGAACCCGGGCGACGAAGGCTACGTCGATTTCTTCGCGCCGATCGTCGCCGATGCGGAAGCCGGCTTCGGCGGCGTGCTGAATGCATTCGAACTGATGAAGGCGATGATCGAGGCCGGCGCATCGGGCGTTCACTTCGAAGATCAGCTCGCATCGGTGAAGAAATGCGGGCACATGGGCGGCAAGGTGCTCGTGCCGACACGCGAAGCCGTCGCGAAGCTGTCGGCCGCGCGTCTCGCGGCCGACGTGATGGGCACGCCGACCGTGCTGGTAGCCCGCACCGACGCGGAAGCGGCCGATCTGATCACGTCCGACATCGACGACAACGACAAGCCGTTCCTGACGGGCGAGCGCACGGTGGAAGGCTTCTTCCGCACGAAGCCGGGCCTCGAACAGGCCATCTCGCGCGGCCTCGCGTACGCGCCGTACGCGGACCTGATCTGGTGCGAAACCGGCAAGCCCGATCTCGAGTACGCGAAGAAGTTCGCGGAAGCGATCCACAAGCAGTTCCCGGGCAAGCTGCTGTCGTACAACTGCTCGCCGTCGTTCAACTGGAAGAAGAACCTCGACGACGCGACGATCGCGAAGTTCCAGAAGGAGCTCGGCGCGATGGGCTACAAGTTCCAGTTCATTACGCTGGCCGGCTTCCATGCGCTGAACTACTCGATGTTCAACCTCGCGCACGGCTATGCACGCACGCAGATGAGCGCGTTCGTCGAACTGCAGCAGGCGGAGTTCGCGGCAGCCGACAAGGGCTTCACGGCCGTCAAGCACCAGCGCGAGGTCGGCACCGGCTACTTCGACGCGGTGACGCAGACGGTCGAACGCGAAGCGTCGACGACCGCGCTGCATGGCTCGACCGAGGACGAACAGTTCTTCGACGGCAAGAAGGTCGCGTAACACGCGCGGGCGTGACGCCGATGCCGCCGCGTCTCGCGACGCCGCGGCATCGGCCACCGGACAACAATCAGGGAGGAGACGGCAGGCGCGCGAGTCCCATTGCGCGACCGACCACGCGGCCTGCGGGCCGCCAGCAACGATGCGCGCCGGCTTCGTCCGGCGCGCCCTTTTTCGACGGCGCAGCCCGCCCTGCCACGGCCGGCGCCGCCCTAACGATAGACGATCACCGGAATTTTCGTATGGGTCAGCACGCGCTGCGTCTCGCTGCCGATCAGCAGGCTGCCGAGCCCGCGGCGTCCGTGGGATGCCATGAAGATCACGTCGCAGCCGCCGCGCTCGGCCGCCTCGATGATGCCGAGATACGGCGACGGATGCACGCTCGTCCACGTGTCGCACGCGACCCCGGCCGCCTTCGCGGCCGCTTCCACCTCGTCGAGATGCGCACGCGCCTCGCGCTCGCTGCGTGCGCGGAAATCGGCGGGCGGCTCGATGATCACTTCGGAAAACGGCGAGTACGGGTATTGCGGCAAGCACGCGTAGGCCGTCACGCGCGCGCCGACCGCACGAGCCAGGTCGATCGCACCGTCGATCGCCTTCTTCGACAGTTCGGAACCGTCGGTTGGAACGAGGATGTGCCGGAACATCGCGCCCTCCTTCGTCAATCGCACGCACGCCGCGACTCCAGCCGAGCCGGCCGCGACACGGCGCGCATGCCTCTTACGATTGTAGTGTGCGAAATCGCGCTCACCGGCTCGCCAGCGGGTTCGCCCTCATATCGGAAACACGCGGGCGGGTGTCGCCTACTCGCCCCAATAGCCGGGCCGCTCGTACGTGTGCTTCAGGTAATCGAGAAACAGGCGCACCCGCAGCGGCAGATGCCGGCGCTGCGGAAACACCGCATGGATGCCGATCGGCGGCGCGGCGAACGCGTCGAGCACGCTGACGAGCCGGCCGGCCGCGATGTCCTCGCCGACTTCCCACCACGAGCGCCACGCGAGCCCGTGGCCTTCGAGGCACCACTCGTGCAGCACCGCGCCGTCCGAGCATTCCATCGTGCCGTTCACGCGGATCGACACGACCTTGCCGTCCTCCTGGAACGACCAGCCGCGCTGCTGGTTCGCATTCGCCGCGAGCGCGAGGCAGTTGTGACGAGCGAGTTCCGCGAGCGTGGCGGGCGTGCCGCGCCGCGCGAGATACGCAGGGGACGCGACGCACACGCGGCGGTTCTCGCCGAGCTTGAGCGACACCAGCGACGAATCGGGCAGCTCGCCGAGCCGCACCGCGCAATCGAACCCTTCGTTGACGAGGTCGACCATCCGGTCGGACAGGTCGAGCGTGACCGACACGTCCGGGTGCCCGACGCTGAATTCGGGCACGAGCGGCGCGACGTGCCGCCGGCCGAAGCCGGCCGGCGCGGAAATCCGCAGGTGGCCGCTGGCCTTGACGCCGCCGGCGGACACGCTCGCCTCCGCGTTCTGCATGTCGTTGATGATGCGCTGGCAGTCCTCCAGGAACGCCGAACCCTCGAACGTCAGCGTGAGCTTGCGCGTCGTGCGCACCAGGAGCTTCACGCCGAGCCGCTCCTCGAGCGCGTCGAGGCGGCGGCCGATGATCGCCGGCGCGACGCCTTCCGCGTGCGCAGCCGCCGACAGGCTGCCTTTCGCCGCGACCGCGGCGAACGTTTCGATCTGTTTGAACCGGTCCATGACTCTCGCAAGAACGGCGTCGCCGCCCTTCAAATGGCTTGAGCCGCCAAGATTAGGTATATGAAAGTAAAAGATCAAGTGATGATTAGCGTCTTTTTTAGCACCTTCGATCACGAATAGAATCGATCCGACCTCTGAAACTGGAGCGCAAGGCTATGTCGGCCACAACGACACTCTCCTCTCCCGACGCCATCCTCTTCGACGCATTCGGCACGTTGTTCGACGTGCGCGCCGTGCTGGCCGCGGCAGAGCAGATGTTTCCCGGTCACGGGGAACGGCTGTCGCAGCTGTGGCGCCGCAAGCAGATCGAATACTCGCAGTTGCGCACGCTCGCCGACCCGGCCGGCGCCCGCTATCGCCCGTTCCGGGACATCACGCTCGATGCGCTGCGGTTCGCCGCGCGCCGGCTCGGGCTCGCGCTGAACAGCGCGGCCGAGAAGCGGCTGATGGACGAATACGCGTGCCTGTCCACCTATCCCGACACGGTGCCCGCGCTGCGCAAGCTGCGCGCGCTCGACCCGCGCCCGCCGCTCGCGATCCTGTCGAACGGCACCCCGCAAATGCTCGACATCGCGATCAAGAGCGCCGGCATGTCCGGACTGTTCGATCGCGTGCTGTCGGCCGACACCGTACGCGCGTACAAGCCGAGCCCGGCCGCCTACGCGCTCGGCACCGCCGCGTTCGGGCCGAACCCGCGCGACATCGTGTTCGTGTCGTCGAACGCGTGGGACGTCGCCGGCGCCACCTGGTTCGGCTATACGACGTTCTGGCTCAACCGCACGGGCGCGCCCGCCGAGGAACTCGGCGCGCCGCCCGACGGCACGGGCACCGGCATGGCCGACCTGCTCGCCTTCCTCGCCACCCCGGCTCCGTCCGGCAGACCCGCAAACCGCACGCGCCCCGGCCCGGGTGCATGACGTTCGCCGCTGCCGCCTTCCCCCTTCACCGAAACCGCAACTGACCGACCAAGGAGATGAGACTCATGAGCACCCCGATCACGCTGCCGCAAGGCATGACGATCACCGGCGAAATCAAGCCGGGTTACGAAGCCATCCTGACGCCCGACGCGCTGGCACTCGTCGCGGCGCTGCACCGCACGTTCGAATCGCGCCGCCAGGCGCTGCTGCAGGCGCGCGTCGAGCGCACGAAACGCCTCGACGCGGGCGAGCGCCCGGACTTCCTGGCCGAGACGAAGGCGATTCGCGAAGGCGACTGGACGGTCGCGCCGCTGCCGGCCGACCTGCAATGCCGGCGGGTCGAGATCACGGGCCCCGTCGAGCGCAAGATGATCATCAACGCGCTGAACTCGGGCGCCGATTCGTACATGACGGACTTCGAGGATTCGAACGCGCCGAGCTGGACGAACCAGATCGACGGCCAGATCAACCTGAAGGACGCGGTGCGCCGCACGATCTCGCTCGAGCAGAACGGCAAGTCGTACAAGCTGAACGACAAGGTCGCGACGCTGATCGTGCGCCCGCGCGGCTGGCACCTCGACGAGAAACACGTGACGGTCGACGGCCAGCGCGTGTCCGGCGGCATCTTCGATTTCGCGCTGTTCCTGTTCCACAACGCGAAGGAACTGATCGCGCGCGGCTCGGGCCCGTACTTCTACCTGCCGAAGATGGAAAGCCATCTCGAGGCGCGCCTCTGGAACGACATCTTCGTTGCCGCGCAGGAAGCGATCGGCGTGCCGCGCGGCACGATCCGCGCGACGGTGCTGATCGAGACGATCCTCGCCGCGTTCGAGATGGACGAGATCCTGTACGAACTGCGCGAACACAGCTCGGGCCTGAACGCCGGCCGCTGGGACTACATCTTCTCGGCGATCAAGAAGTTCAAGAACGATCGCGACTTCTGCCTGGCCGACCGTTCGAAGATCACGATGACGGTGCCGTTCATGCGTGCGTATGCGCTGCTGCTGCTGAAGACCTGCCACAAGCGCAACGCGCCGGCGATCGGCGGGATGAGTGCGCTGATCCCGATCAAGAACGATCCGGAAGCGAACGACAAGGCGATGGGCGGCGTGCGCTCGGACAAGCAGCGCGACGCGACCGACGGCTACGACGGCGGCTGGGTCGCGCACCCGGGCCTCGTGCCGATCGCGATGGAAGAGTTCGTCAAGGTGCTCGGCGACAAGCCGAACCAGATCGCGAAGCAGCGCGACGACGTGCAGGTCGAAGGCAGGAACCTGCTCGACTTCCAGCCGGAAGCGCCGATCACCGAAGCCGGCCTGCGCAACAACATCAACGTCGGGATCCACTACCTCGGCGCGTGGCTCGACGGCAACGGCTGCGTGCCGATCCACAACCTGATGGAAGACGCGGCCACGGCCGAGATTTCCCGCTCGCAGGTATGGCAATGGATCCGCTCGCCGAAGGGCGTGCTCGACGACGGCCGCAAGGTCACGGCCGAACTCGTGCGTGAATTCGCGAAAATCGAGCTCGACAACGTGAAGCGCTCGGTCGGCGGCAACACGCAGCCGTACGAACGCGCAGCGGCGATCTTCGAGCAGATGTCGACGTCGGAAGGCTTCACCGAATTCCTGACGCTGCCGCTGTACGAGGAAATCTGACGACGACGCCGTTGCGTCGCCGGCCGGCCACGCCATGCCGGCGGTCGCATGCGACGGCAGCACGAAAAAAGCGCCCCGCGGGGCGCTTTCTTTTTTACGGCGATTCCAGCCGCCGTCCGCAAGCAAGCTCAGGCGGTTTCCTGCTCGCGCCGGTACTGAACCCAGTCGCCGGACGCGATGCGCGGGCGCCCCGCCGCCGCATGCGCGGCAACCGGATAATACAGGCACGCGTACTGCCGGCCGCCGAGTTCGACGGTCACCTCTTCCGGTTTGAACAGCGAGTCGACGCCCGGATAGACGCGCTCGATCTCGTCGAGTACCGGGATGAGCCGCTCGTCGATCTCGTAGACGTCGCCCCAGACCAGCGACTTGCCGGCCGGCCCGGCGAGCATGCCCGGGTACGTGCCGAAATCGTACAGCTCGCCCGGCAGCGCGGCCGCACCCAGCAGCGTCGGCGCGGCGATTCCGTGACGGGCGGCCGCCTCGCCGATGTCGTTGGCCTGTCCGGCTCTCAAGGTGCCATAGACGAATACGTGGCGCATCGTGGTTCTCCTCTTCGATTCGTATGTTGCCGTGTTCGCGGGCGATCGGCGTGCGATCGGCGTGCAATTGCGCACGCATCGATAGACCGCGATACCGCCCCGATGGTTCGAACCGCCGGGGGCGGGCGACCGCGGGCGGTCGCCCCGGATTCGCCGATGCCCACACAAAGTTCATTTGAACCCGGCATGATGGCCCGAAAAACCGCCGCATGCGCTTATGCGGCGCCTTCTAAAATAACGGCATCGCCGCCGCGCTGCCCGAACCGTTCATGAATCCGCCCGCCCAAGCCGACGTATCGAACCCGTACGACGTCATCGACATTCCGCCGGAATTCGCGCCGACGGCCGTCCATCCGATGCGGGTACGCGCACGGCAGGTCGATGCCGGCCGCCGCATTCCGCTGCACACGCATGCATGGGCGCAGCTCGCGTACGCGTCGCGCGGCGTGCTGCGCGTCGCGACGACCGGCACGACCTGGATGGTGCCGCCGTCCCGTGCGATCTGGGTGCCGCCGCGCGTGACGCACGAGGTCGTGATCGTCGAAGAGGCCTATTTGCGCACGCTGTATATCGACGAGTCGATCGTGCCGGGCGGGCTCGATGCATGCCGCGTCGTCGAGGTGACGGGGCTGCTGCGCGAGCTGATCGTCGCACTCGATGCGCGCGACCTGAGCGCCGCGCGCGAGCGCCTGCTGTGCGGGCTCGTGCTCGACGAGCTGAGTCATGCCGAACCGTTGCCGCTCGCGGTGCCGATGCCCGACGAGAAACGGCTGCGCCTGCTGTGCGAATCGGTACTCGCGCACCCCGCGCACGCGGAGTCGCTCGAGCACTGGGCGAGCGAGGTCGGCGCGAGCACGCGCACGATATCGCGGCTCTTCAAGCAGGAACTGGGCGTGAGCTTTTCGCAGTGGCGCCAGCAGGCGCTGCTCGCGCGGGCGATCCCACTGCTGAACCAGGGGCGCCCGCTGTCGCATATCGCGCGTGAGCTCGGCTACCAGAGCCAGAGCGCGTTCTCGGCCATGTTCCGTCGTGCGTTCGGTGAAAGCCCGCGCGCGTTCATGCTGCGCGGCTACGAGCATCGAGGCCCGGACGGTGCCGCCGCGGACAGCGAAACGCCAGACGACGACGCGATCGACACGGCCCGCTGATCACTCGCTCCGGCGCGCCGGACCGTCAGACCGGCCGCACCATGTGGCGGATCGAGCCGAGTTGCGCGAGCCGCGGCCCGGTGACCCGGTAGCCCATGCGCAGGTACAAATGCGCGGCGGGATTGTCGACGAACACGCGCAACTGCAGTTCGTGCAGCCCGCGCGCACGCGCCCAACGATGCGACATCTCGAGCAGGTAGGTGCCGGCGCCCTGGCCGCGATGGCCGGCCGCGATCTGCACGTCGCGGATATGCAGCGAATCGCCCTCCTCGGTCACGCGCAGCACGCCGATGCGCTCGCCGTCGGCCTCGAGGATGAAGTTCTCGGATTCGCGCCAGCTCGCATAGAACAGATCGCTGCGCCACACGAGCCCATGGCGCTTGTAGTAGCCGCCCATGTTGCCGTGCGTCAACGCTTCGGCATACGGAAAATCGCCGGGCTCCGCGGGCCGGAGCTGATACAGGAGTCGCAGGTCGGTCGGATCGAGCATCGCGCAGGAGTCGGAAACACATCCCGCCACGATAGCGCAGTCGCATGCGGATGCAATCGCGAATTTCTCGTAGGGTCGCGACATCCGATGCAGCACGCGGTATGGATGGCACGCGCACCCGGAAGTGCACACGAAAAAGCCCGCGCGAGGCGGGCTTCTTCATTTTCTGGCGGAGCGGACGGGACTCGCCTACGTCCCGCAGGCCGCGGCTGCGCTTGCAAGCACAGCCCTTCGAGTCCCGCCGGAAGCCGCGCAGGCGGCTTCCTCCGCCCCGCAGTCACGTGCCCGCAAGCGGGCACGATGAGCGATACCAATGAAAAAGCCCGCACGAGGCGGGCTTCTTCATTTTCTGGCGGAGCGGACGGGACTCGAACCCGCGACCCCCGGCGTGACAGGCCGGTATTCTAACCGACTGAACTACCGCTCCAGTCTTGCTGCTTGCCTGGCAGGCGTCGGTTACTTCCTGCCGGCGCGCCGTTTGTTCGAACGACGCCGAAATCTGGCGTCCCCTAGGGGATTCGAACCCCTGTACTCACCGTGAAAGGGTGATGTCCTAGGCCTCTAGACGAAGGGGACAACGTACTGCTTACATCCTTAACGAGAAAGCCCGTTCAAAACGCTTTTGAACGGGCTTCGTTCTGGCGGAGCGGACGGGGCTCGAACCCGCGACCCCCGGCGTGACAGGCCGGTATTCTAACCAACTGAACTACCGCTCCAGCTTTTCTGCACCACCGCCCGCAGGATCTCGTCACGTTCCTGCACGCGTTGCGACACTTCTACGAAACGCCGCTGAATCTGGCGTCCCCTAGGGGATTCGAACCCCTGTACTCACCGTGAAAGGGTGATGTCCTAGGCCTCTAGACGAAGGGGACTACGTACTGCTTACATCTTTAATACAAAAGCCCGCTCAAAAACGTCTTGAACGGGCTTCGTTCTGGCGGAGCGGACGGGACTCGAACCCGCGACCCCCGGCGTGACAGGCCGGTATTCTAACCGACTGAACTACCGCTCCAGCTTTCTTACCCAACCTGCAGGACGTCGGTTACGTTCCTGCAAGCCTGCGACACTTCTACGAAACGCCGCTGAATTTGGCGTCCCCTAGGGGATTCGAACCCCTGTACTCACCGTGAAAGGGTGATGTCCTAGGCCTCTAGACGAAGGGGACAAAATCTTTTCAGATTCGTCTGACTTTCGCTATTTACTTTCATTCAACAGCGAAGGCCGAAATTCTAACTGCTTTGAATCATTTTGTGAAGCATTTATTACTACCGCCGCTTCGCAAATCAATCCAGCTTGTTCTGTTGGTGGAGGTAAGCGGGATCGAACCGCTGACCTCTTGCATGCCATGCAAGCGCTCTCCCAGCTGAGCTATACCCCCTTGCAGAACAGAAATGAGATTATATGGACCGATTTCGAACTTGTAAATACCCTTTTTACGATTCGCGCGAAATTTTTTGCGAAGCGGTCCGCTCGCTCATGCGCGGACCGCTTCGCGCGCGCCAACGTCAGCCCAGCGCGGCCTCGATGCGCGACACCACGACGTCGCGACCGAACAGCACGAGCACCGCGTCGATCGACGGCGTGTGCGTCGTGCCCGCCACCAGCAGACGCACCGGCATCGCGAGCTGCGGCATCTTCAGCTTGTGCGTGGCGAGCGTCGCCTTCAACGCGGCGGACACCGCTTCCTTCGTCCAGTCGGCCGCCTTCAGCGCGGCGACGAGATCGGCCAGCGCCGGCCGCACCGCATCGATCACGTGCTGCGCGAGCGCATCGGCGTCGGGCGCCGGCACGCGGTAGAACATCGTCGCGCCTTCCGCGATTTCCTTGACCGTCGTCGCACGATCCTTCATCAGGCCGACCACCGCGTCGAGCGCGGGGCCCGTCGCGATCGCCGCGTCGTCGATGCCGAGCGCGTCGAGGAACGGCTTCGCGAGTTCGGCGAGGCGTGCGTTGTCGGCTTCCTTGATGTAATGCGCGTTCAGCCAGCTCAGCTTGCTGTGGTCGTACTGCGCGGGCGACTTGCCGAGATGCTCGAGATCGAACCATTCGACGAACTGCTCGCGCGAGAAGATCTCGGCGTCGCCGTGCGACCAGCCGAGCCGCGCGAGATAGTTGACGACGGCCTCCGGCAGGAAGCCCGCGTCGCGGTACGCCATCACGCTCATCGCGCCATGCCGCTTGCTCATCTTCTCGCCCTGCTCGTTCAGCACGGTCGGCAAGTGCGCATAGACGGGCGGCTCGCCGCCGAGCGCATTCAGGATGTTGATCTGGCGCGGCGTGTTGTTCACGTGGTCGTCGCCACGGATCACGTGCGTGATGCCCATGTCCATGTCGTCCACCACCACGCAGAAGTTGTAGATCGGCGTGCCGTCCGGGCGCGCGATCACGAGGTCGTCGAGCTCCTCGTTCGAGATCTCGACACGCCCCTTCACAGCGTCGTCCCACACGACCGTGCCCGTCAGCGGATTGCGAAAGCGCAGCACCGGCTTCACGCCGGCCGGCGGCTCCGGCAGCACCTTGCCGGGCTCCGGACGCCACGTGCCGTCGTAGCGCGGCTTCAGGCCGGCTTCGCGCTGGCGTTCGCGCAGCGCGTCGAGTTCCTCGGCCGACATGTAGCACGGGTACGCGAGGCCCTTCTCGAGCATCTGCGCGAGCACTTCGCGATAGCGGTCCATCCGCTGCATCTGGTAGATCGGGCCTTCGTCGAAATCCAGCCCGAGCCATTGCATCCCCTCGAGGATCGCATCGACCGCTTCCTGCGACGAACGCTCGACGTCGGTATCCTCGATGCGCAGCACGAACGTGCCTTTCATCTTGCGGGCGAACGCCCACGGATAGAGTGCGGAGCGGATGTTGCCGAGGTGGATGAAGCCGGTGGGACTCGGCGCGAAGCGGGTACGGACAGGACGGGTCATAAACGGTAACTCGAACGCCTGGGGCGCATGAATGATTCGACGCGGGACGACGACGGCTGCCCCGACAGCAACGGAGCCGGCGACGCCCGGAACGGGAAAGAAGCCGGAATTATACCCGTGCCGGACATCGCGCCAAGCGCACCGCTTGCTTTATGATGTGCGCGCCGCGGCCGCCAGCCGGCCCGGCGCCGGCCGCACGGAACCCGCTGCGCGGCCGCTCGCAACCTATCGCCGCCGCGGGCCGTGTAACCCGCCGCCAAGCCGCCGGAGAACCATTCGATGTCGTCCCCTCGCCTGTCGCGCCGCCACTTCACGATCGCGTGCGCGTCCGCCAGCCTCGCCGCCTGCACGTCCTTCGGCGACAAGTCCCGCCCCGGCACGGCCCTGCCGCAGGAGAAGCCCGTCAAGATCGGCATCGCGCTCGGCGGCGGCGCCGCGCGCGGCTTCTCGCACATCGGCGTGCTGAAGGCGCTCGAGGCGCGCGGCATTCCGGTCGAAATCGTCGCCGGGACGAGCGCGGGCTCGGTGGTCGGCGCACTCTACGCGTCCGGCATGAGCGCGCTGCAGATCAACAAGATCGCGCTCGACATGGACCAGGCGTCGATCAGCGACTGGGCGCTGCCGTTTCGCTCGCGCGGCCTGCTGCAAGGCGTCGCGCTGCAGAACTTCCTGAACAAGACGCTCAACAACCGGCCGATCGAGAAGATGGCGAAGCCGCTCGGCATCGTCGCGACGGACCTGCAAAGCGGCCAGCCGATCCTGTTCCAGCAAGGCAATACCGGGCTCGCGGTACGCGCATCGTGCAGCGTGCCGTCGGTGTTCGAGCCGGTGAAGATCGGCAATCGCGAATATGTGGACGGCGGCCTGGTGAGCCCGGTGCCGGCGTCGTTCGCACGCAAGATGGGGGCGAGCTTCGTGATCGCGGTCGACATCTCGGCCCGGCCGGACGGCGCGGCGACCAACAATCCGATCGAGATGCTGCTGCAGACCTTCACGATCATGGGCCAGACGATCAAGACCTACGAGCTCGACAAGTATGCGGACGTCGTGATTCGCCCGAACCTCGCGGCGATGGGCGGCAGCGACTTCAACCAGCGCAACGCGGCGATCCTCGCGGGCGAGGAAGCGGTCGCGCGCATCATGCCGGAACTGCAGCGCAAGCTCGCGGCAGCGCGTGGCGTGGCCGCCGCCGCGTAAGCCGCAACATGCGGGAAGCGGCGGCACACACCGCTTCCCGATAGCCGGCGCAACGACTTGCGCCACGACGTCCGCGCCGGCCCCAAAAACAAAAAACCCCTGCCGCCTTTCGGTGACAGGGGTTTTTATTGTCCGGCCCGACTACCCGGCAAACGTCAGTTGTTGCCGTTCGCCGAATCGTCGCCGATCGTCGCGCGCACGCGCTGACGCAGGTCTTCGGGCTTCATCGGGAATTCCGATTCGATCCGGCGCGCGCCGGTGAAACGCTTTTCCCAGTAACCGCTGTCGAGATCGTCGACGCGGACGGTGCTGCCCGTCGACGGCGAATGCACGAACTTGTTGTCGCCGATATAGATGCCGACGTGCGAGAACGTGCGGCGCATCGTGTTGAAGAACACGAGATCGCCCGGCTTCAGGTTGCTCATGCTCACCTTCTCGCCGACGCGGCTCATTTCTTCCGCGCGACGCGGCAGCGACATGCCGAGCGTGTCCTGGAACACGTAGCGCACGAAACCGCTGCAGTCGAGGCCCGAATCCGGCGAGTTGCCGCCCCAGCGATACCGCACGCCGATCATGTTCAGCGCGCCGACCACCACGTCGCCCGCCTTGCCCGCCATGCCGGCAAGGAACGACTTCGCGCCGCCGCTCGACGGCTGTGCGCTGGCCTGCTGGAGGGAGGCACCCGACCCGAACTGAGTCGAATTGGTGGCATTCTGGTTAAAACTGCTGACTTCGTCGGCGAACGCGCCGGGAGCTGCTGCGAACAGGGCGCCGATGAATAGCCCGGCGATGGTGCGCGCGCATGCCTGGGTCAGGGATCGATGCTGCATTGGTCGATGGAATATGCTTAAAAATCAGCTGATTGGCGGAAAATTTCGGTCGATACTAGCCAGCGCGTAATCGTTTGTCAAAACAAATTAATAAATACAATCGAGATGGTCAGACCATTGGACGCCTATCACGCTTTCCAGACCGCTTTCAACAGCTTTTGTGTGTAAGGATGTGACGGTCTGGTGAAGATCTCGGACACCTCCCCCGACTCCACGACGGCGCCGTCCTGCATCACCGCGACGCGGTGCGCCATCGCGCCGATCACCTCCAGGTCGTGGCTGATGAACACATAGCCGAGGTTGTATTTCTGTTGCAAATTCGCGAGCAGCTTCAGCACCTGCTGCTGGATCGACACGTCGAGCGCCGACGTCGGCTCGTCGAGGATCAGGATGCGCGGCTCCAGCACGAGCGAGCGCGCGATCGCGATCCGCTGGCGCTGGCCGCCCGAGAATTCGTGCGGATAACGGTGCAGCACCGTACGGTCGAGGCCGACTTCGCGCAGCACCGCGAGCGACTTCGCGCGGCGTGCGTCGGGCGTCATATCCGGACGATGCAGCGCGAGCCCCTCGCCGACGATCCGCTCGATCGTGTGACGCGGCGAAAGCGAACTGAACGGATCCTGAAAGACCACCTGCATGTTCGAGCGCAGCGCGGCCTGTTCGCGGCCGCGATAGGTCGACAGCGCGCGCCCCTGGAATTCGATCTCGCCGCCGGCCGTTTTCTGCAGCCCGAGCAGCGCCATCGCGAGCGTCGATTTCCCCGATCCCGATTCGCCGACGATGCCGAGCGTTTCGCCCTGCCGCACCGACACCGACACGTCCGCGACGGCCGTCACCGGCACCGTGCCGAACCAGCCCGCGAAGCCCGGCCGCTTGCGCGCGAACCGTACGCTCACGTGGCGCGCGTCGAGCACGACGGGCGCGATCGGCATCACCGGCGTGACCGCGCGTTGCGGCCGACTGTTCAGCAGCCGCTGCGTATACGGATGCTCGGGCGCCGCGAAGATCCGCTCGACGGGCCCGCTCTCGACGAGCCGGCCGCGCTCCATCACCGCGACGCGCTGCGCGAAGTGCCGCACGAGATTCAGGTCGTGCGTGATCAGCAGGATCGACATCCCACGTTTTTCCGCTTCGTCGCGCTGCAACTCCAGCAGCAGGTCGACGATCTGCGCGCGGATCGTCACGTCGAGCGCGGTGGTCGGCTCGTCGGCCAGCAGCAGGCGCGGCCGGCACGCGAGCGCCATCGCGATCATCGCGCGCTGCCGCTGGCCGCCCGACAACTGATGCGGGTAGCTGTCGACGCGCTTCTCGGGCTCCGCGATGCCGGTGCGCGCGAGCAACGCGATCGCGCGCTTGCGGGCCTCCACCGCCGATACGCCGTCGTGCAGCACGATCGTTTCCCCGATCTGCACGCCGATCGTATACAGCGGGTTAAGCGCCGTCATCGGCTCCTGGAAGATCATCGCGATGTCCGAACCGCGCAGCCCGCGCATCTCGCGCTCGCTCTTGCTTGCCAGATCCTGCCCCGCGAAGCGGATCGCACCGCCGACTTCGGCATCGCGCAGCAACCGCAGGATCGACAACGCGGTCACGCTCTTGCCCGACCCCGACTCGCCGACGAGCGCGACCCGCTCGCCGCGCCCGATCGCGAGCGTCACGTCGTCGACGGCCACCGTGTCGCCGAAGCGCACGTGCAGATGCTCGAGCGACAGCAGCGGTTCGTCCGCGTTCGATACGACCGCATCGCTCATCGCTGGCCTCCCGCGGCGCGCATCGAATCGGCGATCCGCGTGTCGAGCGCGTTGCGCAGTGCATCGCCCATGAAGGTCAGCAGCAGCAGCGTCGCGACCAGCACGCCGAACGTCGACAGCGAGATCCACCACGCGTCGAGGTTGCCCTTGCCCTGCGCGAGCAGCTCGCCGAGGCTCGGCGTCGGCGGCGGCACGCCGAGCCCGAGGAAGTCGAGGCTCGTCAGCGCGAGGATCGAGCCGCTCATCCGGAACGGCAGGAACGTGATCACCGGCGTGAGACTGTTCGGCAGCACGTGGCGCCAGATAATCTGCCCGTTCGTGAGCCCCATCGCGCGGGCCGCGCGCACGTAGTCCTGCGTGCGGTTGCGCAGGAATTCCGCGCGCACGTAGTCGGCAAGGCCGATCCAGCCGAACAGCGACAGCAGCACGATCAGCAGCAGGAAGCTCGGCTCGAAGATCGACGCGAAGATGATCAGCAGGTACAGCTCGGGCAGCGAGCTCCAGATCTCGATCAGCCGCTGCCCGACGATGTCGATGCGCCCGCCGAAGAAGCCTTGCACGGCGCCCGCGGCGATGCCGAGCAGCGTGCCGATCACGGTCAGGATCAGCCCGAATTCGACCGACACGCGGAACCCGTACACGAGCCGCGCGAGCAGATCGCGGCCCTGCGCATCGGTGCCGAGCCAGTTCTCGCGCGACGGCGGCGCCGGGTTCGGCACGGTCGAGAAGTAGTTCAGCGTGTCGTAGTAGTAGCGATTCGGCGGGTAGACGACGAAGTTGCCGGGCGCCTCGAGCCGCTTGCGCACATACGGATCGAGATAGTCGGCCGGCGTCGGGAAATCGCCGCCGAAGGTCGTCTCCGGGTACGCATGGAACATCGGGAAATAGGTCTGGCCGTCGTAGCGCACGACGAGCGGCTTGTCGTTCGACCACAGCGGCGCCGCGAGGCTCGCGGCAAAGGCCACGACGAAGATCACGAAGCTCCAGTAGCCGAGGCGCTGCTGCCTGAAGCGCTGCCACACGCGACGGGCGGGCGACGGCGACACGCGCGCCCGCGCGGCGTCGATGCGGGAAGAAGCGACGGCCCGGTTCATCGCGCACCTCGCCCGCCGGCGCCGGGCATGCGAATGGCTCGTTTCATGTCAGCGCTCCAGGTTGTCGAATTGAATGCGCGGATCGACCCACACATAGCAAAGATCGGAAACCAGCTTGGTCGCGAGCCCGATCAGCGTGAACAGGTACAGCGTGCCGAGCACGACCGGGTAGTCGCGCCGCACGACCGACTCGTACGACAGCAGCCCGAGGCCGTCGAGCGAGAACAGCGTCTCGATCAGCAGGCTGCCCGTGAAGAACGCACCGATGA
Organism: Burkholderia sp. MSMB1072; assembly: GCF_001524725.1. Classification (NCBI taxonomy): domain Bacteria; kingdom Pseudomonadati; phylum Pseudomonadota; class Betaproteobacteria; order Burkholderiales; family Burkholderiaceae; genus Burkholderia; species Burkholderia sp. MSMB1072. The sequence goes on along the minus strand of NZ_LOYC01000017.1, from coordinate 76,781 downwards.
ACGCGGCCGGGAAGCCGACGATCAGCGGCAGCATCGCATTGCGGAACACGTGCTTCCACAGCACGCTGCGCTCGGAGAGCCCCTTCGCGCGCGCGGTCAGCACGTATTGCCGGCGGATCTGGTCGAGGAACGCGTTCTTCGTGAGCATCGTGACGACCGCGAAGCTGCCGACGACCGACGCGGTGATCGGCAGCGCGATGTGCCACAGGTAGTCGAGCACCTTGCCGACGAGCGACAACTGCGCGAAGTTGTCCGACGTGAGGCCGCGCAGCGGAAAGAGCTGCCAGAACGAGCCGCCGCCGAACAGCACGAGCAGCAGCACGCCGAGCACGAAGCCCGGGATCGCATAGCCGACGAGCACGACGAGGCTCGTCGCGACGTCGAACGGCGAACCGTTGCGCACCGCCTTCGCGATGCCGAGCGGCACCGAGATCAGGTACGTGAGGAAGAACGTCCACAGCCCGATGCTGATCGACACGGGCAGCTTCTGCACGACCAGCGACCACACGCTCTGGTGGCGAAAATAGCTGTCGCCGAGATCGAAGCGTGCGAAGCGCTTCAGCATCAGCCAGTAGCGTTCGAGCGGCGGCTTGTCGAAACCGTACAGCGCCTTGAGCTGCGCGAGCTGCTGCGCGTCGACGCCGGTGTGCGCGCGCATCCCGAACGGCGTCGCGCCCTGTTCCGTCGCGCCCTTGCGCAACTCCTGCACGGCCTGCTCGACCGGGCCGCCCGGCACGAACTGGATCACCGCGAACGTGAGCGTCAGCACGCCGACGAGCGTCGGGATCATCAGCAGCAGGCGTTTGAGGATGTAGCTCCACATAGGGCGTCGACTCGTGATCGGGTGGCGGGGTTGGACGAAGGGCCGGCGCGGGTCAGTGATCGGGCTTCGCCCACCAGGTCGACACGACCCAGCCCTCGGCCGAATAGTACAGCGGCAGCGTCTGCGGATAGGCCAGTGTGCGCTTGTACGCGATGCGGTGCGTCGTGCTGTACCACTGCGGAACCGCGTAGTAGCCGTGCATCAGCACACGGTCGAGCGCGTGCGTCGCGTCGAGCAGTTCCTCGCGCGTCTGCGCGGTGCCGAGCGCATGCAGCAATGCGTCGACGGCCGGCGATTTCAGCCCGATGAAGTTGTCGGAGCCCGGCTCGTCGGCGAACTTGCTCGCGTAACGCGAGTATTGCTCGGCGCCCGGCACCTGCACGCCCGGCAGTCGGATCGTCGTCATGTCGTAGTCGAACGCATCGAGGCGCTTTTGCAGCAGCGCGTAATCGGCCGTGCGAAAGCGCACGTCGATGCCGAGCTTCGCGAGGTTGCGCCGGTAGGCGGTCACGACGCCTTCCATCGCGCCGCCCGCATCGTCGAGGATCTCGAACGCGAACGGCTCGCCCTTCGCATTGCGCAGCGCGCCGTCGCGGTAGGTCCAGCCGGCCTGTTCGAGCAGTGCGCGTGCCTTCAGCAGGTTCGCGCGCAGCGAGCCTGGCGGATTCGTGTCCGGCTGCGTGACCATCGGGCCGAACACGGCCGGATCGAGCTGCGCGCGCAGCGGCTCCAGCAGCTTCAGCTCGCCGGCGCCCGGCGTACCGGTCGCCTGCAGGTCGGTGTCGGCGAAATAGCTGTCGAGGCGCGTGTATGCGCTGTAGAACAACTGGCGGTTCAGCCATTCGAAGTCGAACGCGAGATCGAGCGCCTGGCGCACGCGCACGTCGCGGAACAGCGGCCGGCGCAGGTTCATGAAGAAGCCCTGCATGCCGGCGCCGTTATGTTGGCGGAATTCGCGCTTGACGAGCTCGCCGCTGTCGAAGCGCTTGCCGACGTCGCGCCGCGTCCAGTTGCGCGCGACGTACTCGACGAGCACGTCGTATTCGCCGGCCTTGAACGCCTCGAGCCGCGCTACGCCGTCGCCGTACAGCTTGTAGACGATCCGCTCGAAGTTGTTGGTGCCGATCCGTACCGGCAGATCGGCGCCCCAGTACGCGGGATTGCGCCGGTAGGTGATCGTGCGGCCGTTGTCGTAGCGCTCGATCAGGTACGGGCCGCTGCCGATCGGCTGCTCGAACGCGAGCTGGTCGAACGGGACGCGCGAGCCGTCCGCACGCAATCCCCACTTGCGCGAGAACACGGGCACGCCGCCGGCGATCAGCGGCAACTCGCGATTCGCGCTACGGAACTCGAACCGCACGGTCGCCGGATCGACGACGACGGCCTTCGCGATCTCCGCGAAATACGCGCCGAACTGCGGTGCGGCCTGCTTGCTCTTCAGCGTGTCGAACGAAAACTTGACGTCGTCGGCCGTGACGCGATCGCCGTTCGAGAAGCGCGCGCGCGGATTCAGGTGAAACGTGACCGAGCGGCGGTCCGGCGCGACGTCGATGTCGTCGGCCAGCAGCCCGTATGCGGACGCCGGTTCGTCGGAGCTGCCGGTCGCGAGGCTCTCGAACAGCATGTCGATTCCAGGTGCGGAGTTGCCGCGCATCGTGAACGGATTGAACTTGTCGAACGACGTCATCCGGTTCGGATTCGCGAGCACGAGCGTGCCGCCCTTCGGTGCGTCGGGGTTCACGTAGTCGAAATGCTTGAAGCCCGGCGGATACTTCGGCTCGCCGTACTGCGCAATGGCGTAGGCCGCGTGCGCGGACGGCGCGGCGAGCGCCGCGTGCAACGCCAGCACCGCGGCCGCGCGGCCGGCGGCCCGCAGCGCGCCGACGCAGGCGCGCGCGGCGGCGGTCCGGGGCGAACCCTTCGTCATAGAGGCCCTGTCGTCGAATGAGGGTAGTAACGTGGAGCGATTCTACCCATTCAATCCGTCGAGCCAAAAGAAAACCGCCACACGGGCGGTTTTCTCGCGAACAACTGTCGCGCACGCGGCACGCATGCGCGACCGGTCGTCGATCAGCGCCAGCCGTTGTGGCGGCCGTGATCCCAGTGGCCGCGATCGCCGCCCCAGCCGCGCCCATGGTGGCGATACCACTCGTCGCGGCCCCAGTAGCGGCGGCCGTCCCAGTAGCGGTCGCCGTGCCAGCCGATCACGATCGCCGGCGCCGGCGCGTACACGGGCGCCGGTGCATAGACAGGCGCCGGCTGATAGACGACCGGCGGAGGCGGCGGCGCATACACGGGCGCGGGCGCGACGTAGACCGGTGCCGGCACGCCGACGTTGATCCCGACATTGACTCCCGCCATTGCTGCGCCCGACACGAGCAAGGCCGTCATACCGGTCAGGAGCGAGGCAACACGCAAAGTCTTCATGGATTCCTCTTCTGGTTGTGTCATGTGTGATTCGACTATAACGGCAAGCGCCGTCCCCGCATATTTCAAGTTTGTAAGAACTGATGCGCGGCATCGCAACGGGAAGCCGGCGCTAACGTCTTGTAACAATCGACGCCGATTTGGCCGCCGAGCCCGCGCGCATCGAGTCGAGCTCGCTCCGCAGCTTCGGGGTAGTCAAGATCTTCTTCCAGCCCGGCGGCGATATCCGCAGCCGTCATCCGCCCGTGTCGAACCGGAAGCCGAATCGCGCAACCGTTTCGATCCGCGCGGAAAACGCATGCGCGGCCAGCTTGCGCCGCAACCGGACGACCAGCGCATTGACCGTTTCGGGTTCGATGTCGGCATCGCCCCACGCGTAACGCAGCACGGCGTCGCGCCCGACCGGCCGCCCTGCTTCGCGCAGCAGGCATTCGATCACGCGAAATTCCCGTGCGCTGAGCGCGAGCCGCCGGCCACGCTCGTCGAGTGCGCGCGTCGCCGTGTCGAGCCGGATCGATTCACGCATCGCGACGATGCCCGCGCGGCGCCACAGCGCGTGCAACCGCTCGTGCAATTCGACGAACGAGCACGGATGGGCGAGGCATACGTCGCAGCCTGCCTTGAGGATCTGCGCACGCTCGGCGGACGTCGTGCCGGCGACGATCGCGGCAATCGTCGCGCTGCCGGCCGACGCGGCGAGCGGCGGCAATCCGTCGAGAATCGCCGGCACGGCGGCACCGTCGGTCGCAACGATCACGATCGCGTCGAACCGCTCCTGCGTCGCCGCGAAACAGCCGTCGCGCCAGTCGCCGATGCGCTCGACGCCGTGCATGCTCTCTCGAAACGCCTTGTCGAGCCGCAACGCGTCCGGCGTCGGCGGCGCAATCAGCAGGATGCGCATGGATCGGCCCCCTCCCGCGTCACGCGAGCGAACGCGGCCAGCATTCGACCGTGATCGCCGCACCGGCCGGCTGGGCATCGCCGATCCGCAACGCGAAACCGTGCACGCGCATCACCGCCGACACGATGCTCAACCCGAGCCCCGAGCCGTTCACATGGCGCGTGCGCTCGCCGCGATAGAAGCGTTCGAGCACCGCGCTGCGCTCGCCGGGCGCAATGCCCGGCCCGGTGTCCTCGAACCGGACGAGCGGGCCATGCGGTGTCGTCTGGAGCACGACGCGCACGCGGCCGCCCGGCGGCGTGAACTTGATCGCGTTGTCCGCGAGATTGCTGAACGCCTCGAACAGCAACGCACGATCGCCATGGATGCCGTCGACCGCGGCCGCATCGAGCTCGAACGACACGTCGACGGCCTCGGCCAGCGGCTCGTAAAGTTCGCACACATCGCGCAGCAACGCCGCGACGTCGACCGCGGCAAAACCACCGCGCCGGCTCAGCGTCCCGATCTCGGAGATGCGCAGCATCGCGCGAAAACGTTCGAGCAGGCGGTCGGTTTCGTCGCGCGCCGACGCCAGCAGCGCCGCCGACGCGGGATCGTGTGCGCAGAACGGCTGGTCGGCGAGCCGCGCCAGCATCGTATGCACGCGTGCGAGCGGCGTGCGCAGGTCGTGCGCGATCCCGTCGCAGGTATGCCGCACCTCGCCCATCAACCGCTCGACTTCGTCGAGCATGTGATTCACGAGATGCGCGAGCAGATCGAGTTCGTCGTAGCGGCCGACCGGCAGCCGCTTGCCGAGATCGCCTTCGGCGATCTGTCGCGTGACGCGCCGGATCGCGGCGACACGGCGCATCTGCCGCATGCCGAGCATGCTGCCGCCCGCGATGCCCGCAATCAGGATCATCACGCCGCCGACCACGAGCCCGCGGATCGCGACGTCGCGGATCTGGATGAAGTGCGACAGGTCGCGCGCAACGACCAACGTCATCCCGTTGTCGCGGCGCACGGCCATCGCGCGCGCGATCGGCGCCGATTGGCCGTCGAGCAGCGCGAGCGTGCGGTCCAGCGTACGGCCGTGGCGATCCGTGCGCAGCGTGGGCGGCGTCGCGATGTCGCCGGCCACGCGGCGCCCGTTCGCATCGAACAGCCCGTAGAAATTCGTATGCATGTGCTCGTGCTCGAGCCGCCGATGGATCGCAAGCGGCAGCGCGGCATCGGGAATCGAATCGAAATAGATCAGTTGCCACGCGAGCACCTCGTCGGTATCGCTTGTCATCGTGTGCGTCGCGGCCACGCTGATCACGCCCGCGAGCAGCAGCAGCGACACCGAAAAGATCGCCGCGTACGCGCACAGCCAGCGAAACGTCGTCGTATGCCAGCGGCGCGTGAAGTTCGCCGCGCGGGCTGCGTCCATTCGCGCCTCCGTCAAGCGAGCATGTAGCCCGACCCGCGCACCGTCTGAATCATCGGGTCCGCGCCGGGCGGGTCGATCTTCTTGCGCAACCGGCCCATGTGAACGTCGATCAGATTGGTACCGGGATCGAAGTGATAGCCCCACACGGCCTCGAACAGCATCGTGCGCGTGATCGTCTGGCCCGCGTTGCGCATCATGAATTCGAGCACGCGGAACTCGGTCGGCAGCAGCGGAATCTCGTCGGCGCCGCGGCGCGCGCAGCGCGAAATGAGGTCGAGCTCGAGCGCGCCGACCTTCAGCAGCGTCTGCTGCGGCACGCCCGATGCCTGCCGGCGACGCAGCAGCACTTCGATGCGCGCGCTCAGTTCGCCGGAATCGAACGGCTTCGTCAGGTAATCGTCGCCGCCCGCGCGCAATCCGCGGATGCGCTCGTCGACGTCGCCCAGCGCGCTCAGCATCAGCACCGGCGTATCGATGCCGACCGTGCGCATCGCGGTCACGATCGCGAGACCGTCCGCGCCCGGCAGCATCCGGTCGAGCGTGATCGCGTCGTACGACGCGCTCATCGCACGCATCATCCCTTCGCGGCCGTTGTCGATCCAGTCGACCTCGAACCCGCGTGCGGTCAGTTCGCCGACGATTTCGTTCGCGGTCACCGCATCGTCCTCGACCGTCAGTACTCGCATGGTTGCCCTCGCCATCAATTTCAAGACGGGCGCGCACGATGCGCCCCGCCACTATCGTAAGCGCTGCGGTCGCCGTGCGACGTCAGATGAAAATAGCTTCATCCTGCATCGCACCGCGCGCGCATGAAACATGTTTCATCCGTGCGTCGGCCGCCCTGCGACCGGATCCGCCTACGCTGACCTCATGCGGCATCGGGCCGCGAAACCAGGAGCCATCGGATGAAACTGTCGACCACCGTCGCCTGCATGCTGCTCGCATGCGCCAGCACCGCCGCGTTCGCGGGGCCGCACCTCACTCCGCAGGAATGCAACGCGTACCCGTTCGTGCACACGGGTCGCGGCGTCACGCGTGCGGACCTCGTGCGTGAGCTGACCGAGCTCGAACAGGTCGGCTACGATCCCGCCCATGCGAGCCCGTACTACCCCGACGATCTCGACGGCGCGAAGCATCGGCTCGCCGCCGAGTACCGCGCCGACTGCACGCATGCGCTGACGGCCGACGCGGGCGCGCGGCACTGACTGCACCGTCCGGCGCAACGCAACAGCCGGAAAAACAAAAAGGCGGCACGTACGTGCCGCCTTTGTTTCGCGAATCCGCACGGATATGGATCCGCCGCGCCACGCTGCCGCTCAACGCGACATCATGTTCATGCTGACGTTGTGCATCACCCAAAGCGTGCCGACGATCAGGATCGCCGCGGTCAGCACCGTATAGCTGAACGCCATCACATTCCAGCGCTGGCCCGACGAGCCGTTCATGTGCAGGAAGTACACGAGGTGCACGACGATCTGCACGAACGCGAGCACGGCCAGCCCGACCAGCGACGCATGCGGCGACAGCACGCCGCCCATCACGAGGCCGAACGACGCGGCCGTGAGCAGCACCGACAGGATGAAACCGGCGACGTAGCCGCCGACACTGCCGTGCCCTTCTTCGAGTTGAGACGAATGCGAATGGGCCATTTAGATCACGCTCGCGAGATAGACAAAGGAAAACACGCAGATCCACACGATGTCGAGGAAGTGCCAGAACAGGCTCAGGCACGTCAGGCGTCGCAGGTCGCGATCGGTCAGGTCGCCGCCGCGCGATACGATCTGCGCGGCCAGCACGATCATCCACAAGAGGCCGGCCGTCACGTGCAGCCCGTGCGTGCCGACCAGCGTGAAGAACGCCGATAGGAACGCGCTGCGCTGCGGGCCGGCGCCCTCCGCGATCAGGTGCGAGAACTCGCGCAGTTCCATCGCGAGAAACGCCGCGCCGAGCACGAACGTCACCGCGAGCCACGCGAGCAGCGCACCGCGCCGCTGCTTGTACGCCGCCAGCATCGCGAAACCGTACGTGATGCTCGACAGCAGCAGCGCGGCGGTTTCGACCGCCACACCCGGAATGTCGAACAGCTCTTTCGCGGTCTGCCCGCCCGCGTACTGGTGGCCGAGCACCGCGAACGTCGCGAACAGCGCCGCGAAGATCACGCAGTCGGTCATCAGGTACAGCCAGAAACCGAACACCGAATGCGACGGCGGATGGTCGTCGTGCTCGAGCAGGGTTGCGCTCAAGGTTTTCTGCAACATCAGTTGGCCTCCAGTTCCACGTCGTCGACGCGCGCAGCCGGGCGCTTCGTCGGCTGCTTGTCTTCGGTCTTGCGCACCGTCGACGCAGGGATGTAATAGCCGTCGTTATCGCGCGAGCTGTAGATCACGAGCGTCGCGACGATCCCGACGAGCCCGCCGATCGCCATCCACCAGATGTGCCATACCAGCGCGAAGCCGAGCACCAGGCTGAAGATCGCGATCACGAGGCCCGCACAGGTATTCGACGGCATGTGGATGTCGCGAATCGCCGCCGGGTTCGGCCGGCCTTCGCCGCGCGCCTTCATGTCGGCATACGCGTCGAGCGTGCGCACCTGCGGGATCACCGCGAAGTTGTAGTCGGCCGGCGGCGACGAGGTCGCCCACTCCAGCGTACGACCGCCCCACGGGTCGCCCGTCGTGTCGCGGTACTCGGGCAGATGGCGGTTGCGGATGCTGACCACCAGTTGCAGCAGCTGGCACGCGATGCCGATCGCGATCAGCACGGCGCCGAACGCGGCAACCAGCAGCCACGGATGCCACGCCGGATTGTCGTAGTGGTTCAGGCGGCGCGTCATGCCCATGAAGCCGAGTACGTAGAGCGGCACGAACGCGACGTAGAAGCCGACCTGCCAGAACCAGAACGCGGCCTTGCCGAGCTTCTCGTTCAGCTTGAAGCCGAACGCCTTCGGGAACCAGTAGTTGAAGCCCGCGAGATAGCCGAACAACACACCGCCGATGATCACGTTGTGGAAGTGCGCGATCAGGAACAGGCTGTTGTGCAGCACGAAGTCCGCGCCGGGAATCGCCATCATCACGCCGGTCATGCCGCCGAGCGTGAACGTGACCATGAAGCCGATCGTCCACAGCACGGGCGTCGTGAATTCGATCCGGCCGCGGTACATCGTGAACAGCCAGTTGAACACCTTCACGCCGGTCGGAATCGCGATGATCATCGTCATGATCCCGAAGAACGCATTCACGTTCGCGCCCGAGCCCATCGTGAAGAAGTGATGCAGCCACACGAGGAACGACAGCACCATGATCGCGCAGGTCGCGTACACCATCGTCTTGTAGCCGAACAGCGGCTTCTTCGCGAACGTCGCGATGACTTCCGAGAAGATCCCGAACGCCGGCAGGATCAGGATGTATACCTCCGGATGACCCCATGCCCAGATCAGGTTCAGATACAGCATCGCGTTGCCGCCGGCGTCGTTCGTGAAGAAGTGCATGCCGAGGTAACGATCGAGGCCGAGCAGCGCGAGCGTCGCGGTCAGGATCGGGAACGACGCCATGATCAGCACGTTCGTGCAGAGGGCCGTCCACGTGAACACCGGCATCTTCATCAGCGTCATGCCGGGCGCGCGCATCTTGATGATCGTCACGAAGAAATTCACGCCGGTCAGCAGCGTGCCGACGCCGGAGATCTGCAGCGCCCACAGGTAATAGTCGACCCCTACCCCCGGACTGAACTGCAGCTCCGACAGCGGCGGGTACGCGAGCCAGCCCGTCTGCGCGAACTCGCCGATCACGAGCGACACGTTGATCAGGATCGCGCTGACCGCCGTCATCCAGAACGACAGCGAGTTGATGAACGGGAACGCGACGTCGCGTGCACCGATCTGCAGCGGCACGACCAGGTTCATCAGGCCGACCATGAACACCATCGCCATGAAGAAGATCATGATCACGCCGTGTGCCGTGAAGATCTGATCATAGTGGTGCGGCGGCAGGTAGCCGGGCGCGTTGTACGCGAGCGCGAGCTGCATGCGCATCATGATCGCGTCGGCGAAGCCGCGCAGCAGCATGATCAGCGCGACGATGATGTACATCACGCCGAGTCTCTTGTGGTCGACCGTGGTCAGCCATTCCGTCCACAGCCATTTCCATCGGCCGGTGATCGTCAGCGCAGCGAGAATGCCCAGCACGACCAGCCCCATGAAGGCGCCGGCCCCCATGATGATGGGCTGATCGAACGGGATCGCCGAAAGTGTGAGTTTGCCGAACATGCGTTACCCCTTCGTGCCGCAGGCGGCGTCCTTCAGGTCGAGGACGTGGCCATCGTTGTATTTCGCGATGATGTTGTGGAAGAGCCGCGGGTCGACCGACGAGAAATAGCGCACCGGCGCCTTCTCGCTCGGCTGCGCGACGCCGCCGTACATCGTCGCGTCGAGCCGGTCCGGCGACGCCTTCACCTTCTGCACCCACGCATCGAACTGCTCGCGCGGCTCGGCGAGCGTGCGGAACTTCATGTCGGAAAAACCGCGGCCGCTGAAGTTGGCGGACGTGCCCGCGTAGTTGCCGGGCTCGTCGGCGATCAGGTGAAGGCGCGTCTGCATGCCGGCCATCGCGTAGACCTGGCCGCCGAGCTGCGGGATGAAGAACGAATTCATCACCGAATCCGACGTGATGCGGAAGTTCACCGGCGTGCCGACCGGAATCGCGAGCTGGTTCACCGACGCGATGCCGAGTTCCGGATAGATGAACAGCCACTTCCAGTCGAGCGCGACCACCTCGACGTCGATCGGCTTCACCGCCGATTCGAGCGGCTTGTACGGATCGAGCTCGTGCGTGGTCTTCCACGTGAGCACGCCGAGGAACAGGATGATCAGCGTCGGCACCGTCCAGATCACGACCTCGATCGCGGTCGAGTGCGACCAGTTCGGCGCGTAGGTGGCACTGCGATTGGACGCGCGATAACGCCACGCGAACCACAGCGTGAGCAGGATCACCGGCACCACGACGATCAGCATCGCCCACGTCGAGGTGGCGATCAGCGCCTTTTCGGCGGCGCCGACGCTTCCTTTCGGATTTAGTACATCTAAATTACAACCTGACAGGCTCAACGCCGCGCCGCTTGACATCAGCGCCGTCCAGCCCCTTGAAACGCTTCTTTTCATCACACCGCCCGAGGGTCATTGAATCCGTTTGCGTATGCCCGATGCGCATTCGATTCACGAAATTGGCCGAATCATACGTCGCGCGGGTGCGATGAAAAACCGGTGCATGCGGCAAATCATCATTGCAAAATCTGCCGTGAGTCACATTGTCGCGGGGCAATTTCACGCAGCCGGGAGCGAGCCCGGCACGCCCCCGTGCCGGGCCTCGATCGATGCGTGCGCAACGATGCTCGCCGCGCGATGCGGCCCGCTCGAGCGGCGCGGCTCGGTGCGCCGCGATCAGTCGTGCGTCGATGCCATGTACGACGGCAGCGCCTGCGCGGGGCCGTCCCCTGCCGGCACTTTCGAACGGCTCGCTTCCTGGATCAGCTTGCCGACGGTCGGATCGATCGCATCGGTGAAGGGCTTCGGATCGATGCCGACTGCCAGCACGATCAGTGCGAGCGACGCGAACATCACGATCTCGCGACGATTCAAGTCGGCGAGCTTCGCGATCCGCTGGCTCGATACCTTGCCGAAAACCACGCGCTTGAGCATCCATAGCGTGTACGACGCGCTGAGGATCAGCGTGAGCGCCGCGATCGCGCCGATCCAGAAGTTGAAGCGGATCGCGCCCATGATCACCATGAACTCGCCGACGAACCCCGACGTGCCCGGCAGGCCGACGTTGGCCATCGCGAACAGCAGCGTGAAGGTCGCGAAACGCGGCATCACGCCCGCCACGCCGCCGTACGCCGCGATCTCACGCTGCCGGGTGCGATCCACGAGCACGTTCACGCACAACAGCATCGCGCCCGCCACGAAGCCGTACGACACGAGCTGCACGATCGCGCCTTCGACGCCGATCCGGTTGAACAGGAACAGCCCGAGCGTGACGATCCCCATGTGCGCGACCGTCGAATACGCGAGCAGCTTGCCGAGATCGGTCTGCGCGAGTGCGATCAGGCTCGCGTAGACGATCGCGAACAGCGACAGCGCGATCACGGCCGGCGCGAAGAAGTGGCTCGCGTCGGGCGTGATCGGCAGCGCGAAGCGCAGGAATCCGTAACCGCCGAGCTTGAGCATCGCGAGCATCAGCGCGGCGCCGGTCGGACCGTCCGTGTACACGTCGCTCAGCCACGTGTGGACCGGCCACATCGGCACCTTGACCGCGAACGCGGCGAAGAAACCGAGGAACACCAGCAACTGCGGCGCGAAGCCGAGCTGCAGCGTGCGCCACACGGCCATGTCGAACGTATGCGACTGCGCATACAGGTACAGCATCGCCATCAGCAGCAACAGCGAGCCGGCGAACGAGATGAAGAAGAACTTCACGGCCGCATACACGCGGCGCTCGCGCCCCCACGTGCCGATCAGCAGATACAGCGGGATCAGCGTCGCCTCGAAGAAGATGAAGAACAGGAGCCCGTCCTGCGCGACGAACACGCCGACCATCAGCCCCGACAGGATCAGGAACGACGCGTAGTACTGCGCGACGCGCACCGTGACCGACTCCCACGACGCCACCACCACCACGAGCGTCGTGAACGCAGTCAGCACGACGAGCCACAGCGATGCCCCGTCGATGCCGACCCGCCATCCGGCATTGAACGCCGCCAGCCAGTCGCGTCTTTCGACGAACTGCATCGTCGCCGAATGCGCGTCGAAGCCGGCAATCAGCGGGACGACGGCCGCAAGCCCGGCAATCGCGCCGACCAGCGCGATCAGTCGTATCCGGTGTGAATGCCGGTCGGAACCGGCGCGCAGCAATCCCGCGCCGAACAGTATCGGAACCCAGATGGCCAGGCTCAGGAAGGGAAAATCATGCATGTCAACAAGGCCTTGAGGAGGTCGCGCGTTGCATCGGGGACAGGCGCGACGAAAGGAACGAAATCAAATCGACAGGTAGATTTCGTGAATCGCCAATGTTGGCTAAATGTAAAGCGGCATCACTGGAAAACTTGATGTCACTCAAACGCGATCGGGTTAACCAGCATAAGACGATTGATTATTTTCTGCAGCGCAGCAGAGCGTTATTTTTTGGTGCCGGCGTAGTTCTCTGATTTTTATGAGTAATTTTCCGTATTGCTCGATGCACTACGCGACGCATATCGACGCGGCGCCGCATTTTTGACGTCAACCGATCATTTCAAAGGGTTGGAACGACATGACTGACGTTCCGCGGCGCAGCGGTCGCTTCGCCTTCTCCGTCTTACATGGATACTTTCATTTTTATTTCAATCTATTTCGCGTAGCGCAAGCCAGGCAAAGCGTTGCCCTCGCCTGCCGGTTTCACGTGGCCCGCCCCGCTAACGCCGATATCTCGCGCAATTCCCTACGCGCAGGGTCATCGCACGATAGTGATCGCGCGGTGAGGGAGCCGTCGACCATTGCATGCCGATAGACCCGGGTTAGCCGGACAAAGTCGTTCGCGGACGATTCCCACGTCATATCCCTACGCGTCACCTGCTCCATTCTCCTGAAAGATTTTCTTTCAGCTTGGACAAGATGTTCTCGATTGTCGACGGGCCGGACGGTGGGCATAGTTCCTCGCTCGCCGTGCAGATCGCAGCAAAGCCGGCTCGACCGGTGGCTTCGGTACGTTCGCTGCGTTCCTTCGTTCCCCGGCCAGCGGTCGGGATCGTCCTTGCCGGCGAGCACGCGGTCGATCGGTGAGCGACCTCCGCATACCGGATTCTCCCGTCACGCGCCAACGGCGAATGCTAGCCAGAGACTGTCCCATGAAAATCTATCGCTGCCTTCCTCTCATCTTGTTGACCCTGGCGAGCACTCGGCTCGCCGAAGCCGCCGATCGGGCACCCGCGGCCAAGGACACCGTCGTCTTGCAACGCGTTCCCGTCCCGGGATCGGATCACGAGATGGGCATGGGCATTGCCGAGTTTCCCCCGAACGCCTCGAAGCCGCGGCACAAGGCGACTGGGCCCGAGGTTGCATACGTGCTGTCTGGCGAGGTCACGGTGCAGGTCGACGGTCAACCCACGCGGGTCGTTCACGCGGGCGAGAGTTATCGGATGCCGGCTGGTGTCGTCCACGTGACGACTGCCGGGCCGGCAGGGGCGAAGGTTCTTGCCACGTGGGCCTGGATACCCGGCAAGCCGTTCAACATCCGTGTGCCGGACTAGCAGGCGCCGATCGACGGCGGCAACCTGTCCGCTGCGTCGAGGCGGGTTCGCGAAATTCGGCGAGCCTCAAGCTGAAAAAGAAAAAGCCCCGCAAGTCCGAGAACTTGCGGGGCTTTGTCACCGCTTTTGGCGGAGACGGAGGGATTCGAACCCTCGATCCAGGTTTTGGCCCAGATGCTCCCTTAGCAGGGGAGTGCCTTCGACCTCTCGGCCACGTCTCCCAAACTTTCGCTCGCACCAGGGAGGCAGTGCGACGAGAACGAGATAATAAAGGGTTTCGAACCGTACGTCAATTTCCATGATGCATTTTCTTCAATGCATCACGAAAAATTCACGATGCCTGGTCGAGTTCGAATACCTTGTGCAGCGCGCGGACGGCCAGCTCCATATATTTCTCGTCGATCAGCACCGAAATCTTGATTTCGGACGTCGAGATCATCTGGATGTTGATGCCCTCTTCCGACAGCGTGCGGAACATCTTGCTCGCGACGCCCACGTGCGAACGCATGCCGACGCCGACGACCGACACCTTCGACACCTTCGGGTCGCCCTGCACGCGCTCGGCGCTCACATGGCCCTGCACCTGGTTGGTGAGGATGTCCATCGCCTTCTGGTAGTCGCCGCGGCCGACCGTGAACGTGAAGTCGGTCTTGCCTTCGACGCTCTGGTTCTGAATGATCATGTCGACGTCGACGTTCGCATCGGCCACCGGGCCGAGGATCTGATATGCGATACCCGGCTTGTCGGGCACGCCCATCACCGCAATGCGTGCTTCGTCGCGCTGGAACGCGATGCCGGAAATGACTGCCTTTTCCATGGTCTCGTCTTCTTCAAAAGTAATCAGGGTGCCCGAGCGCATTTCTTCGTCGAGCGCAATCAGCGGATCGGTCAGGCTCGACAGCACACGCGTCTTCACCTGGTATTTGCCGGCGAATTCGACCGAGCGGATCTGCAGGACCTTCGAGCCGAGGCTCGCCATTTCCAGCATCTCCTCGAACGTGACGCGATCGAGGCGGCGCGCCTCTTCGACGACACGCGGATCGGTCGTGTAGACGCCGTCGACGTCGGTATAGATCAGGCACTCTTCGGCACCCAGCGCAGCCGCCACCGCCACCGCCGACGTATCCGAGCCGCCACGGCCCAGCGTCGTGATGTGACCGTCCGGGTCGACGCCCTGGAAACCCGTGATGATCACGACCTTGCCGGCGTTCAGATCGTCCTTCACGCGCTCGTCGTCGATCGAGTGAATGCGTGCTTTCGTAAATGCGCTGTCGGTCTTGATCGGCACTTGCCAGCCGGCATAGCTCACGGCCTCGACGCCGATTTCCTGCAGCGCGATCGACAGCAGGCCGACGCTGACCTGCTCGCCGGTCGACGCGATCATGTCGAGCTCACGCGGGCTCGGCTGGCTCGAAATCTCTTTCGCAAGACCGAGCAGACGGTTGGTTTCGCCGGACATCGCCGAAGGCACGACCACCATCTGGTGCCCGGCTTGATGCCATTTTGCGACGCGTTTCGCGACGTTCTTGATGCGCTCGACCGAGCCCATCGAAGTGCCGCCGTATTTGTGTACGATGAGTGCCATTGTCGTTCTGAACTGGAGGAGAAACCGCACGGGCGCGCTGGGCAGGCCGCGGAGCCGTTCGGTCACGCGGCTTGTGGCTGTGGACGGACGACGAGGGGGACGGCTGGGACGCAACACGCAAGCGTGACGGATTTTGCCCGGAAGGCCGATCAGGCCGCGCAAACCGGGTACGTCACGCGGAAAACCTGCACAAAACGCTCAAAAATCGAGCCGAGCAAACGACCGAGCGTACCCGATAGAAGCCCGCTTGACAAGCCGCGCGCCGTGTCGGCGGCCGTTCCGGTGCTGTTTACCGAATGGTGAAAAAGGGCACGCCATCGCGCCGCCGGTAGCCCGCCGCCGCTAGGCGATCAACAGGTCAGGGCGCCATTCGATCCGGCGCCATGCGGGGGCGCCGGGCGCCGCGTCCTCAGGCACGTCGATGTCGCGATTGATGCCCAGCCGCGGCACGTAGATCAGTCGGTCGCCCGCGAACAGCAGCGGCACGTCGCGCTGCCACGCCGGCACGCCGCGCTCCTGGAACAGGTTCTTCAGCGTCCGGCCCGGCCCGCCCGGCGACGTACGCATCCGTTCGCCGCCGGCCCGGGCGCGCGCCGCCAATCGCGCGCTGCGCAGCAATCCTTCCGGCACCGCGTCGGCACTGCCTGCGTCGGCCGGCGCGAACACGAACGTGCCGCGCCATCCCGGCAGGCGCCACACTTCCTGTCCGTCCCATGCGAGCGCCGCCTCCGGTTGCGACGTCCCCGCGCCATCGTCGGCCGGTTCGCTGCTGTCGCCCGCTTCCCAGTAGACGACGTCGCGATAGAGCCGCAGGCACTGCCCCGCGTGATCGACGCGCAGCGCATGCGCGTCGTGTGCCGCGCGCAGTTGCCGCATCATGTTGGCAAGCCGGGCAGCCGACGCGCCCGGCAAACCGAGCCGACGCATCCAGAAGCGCAGCAGGTTCGCACCTCGCGTGTCGTCGAACGCGACCAGCGCATCGCGCGACAGCGCCCGACCGTCATCGCGCGCGGCGACGGCGAAATCCAGCTCGGCCAGATCGTCGAGCAGCCGCTGAGCGGCCGCCGCATGCTGGGCGGCGCGACCGAGCGCGTCGCGAAAGCCCGGGAAATGCACGGCCAGCGCCGGCAGTACGTCGATGCGCAGCGCATTGCGCGCATAGCGCGTATCGCCGTTCGATTCGTCGTCGATCCACGCGAGCGCGTGCTGCTCCGCATAGCGCTCGAGTTGTGCGCGCAACAGTCGCAGCAATGGACGCACACGCTCGATGCGCGTGCCGTCGGGGCGATATCGCGGCGCCATCGCGGCAAGCCCCGCGATTCCCGCCCCGCGCAACAGTTGCAGCAGCACCGTCTCGGCCTGGTCGTCCGCGTGTTGCGCGAGCCACAGCGCCGCCACGCCGTGGCGCTCGCCCATCTCGTCGAGCGCCGCGTAGCGACGCTCGCGCGCCGTCGCCTCGATACCGAGCCCGCTGTCGCGCGGCACGTCGACGCGCATCGATTCGAATGCGACACCGAGCCGTGCCGCCTCCGCTTCGGCATGCGCGACCCATGCATCGGCGTTCGCGCTCAGGCCGTGATGCACGTGCAGCGCGACGCAGCGCGATGCACCCGCGACACGCACGGCCGCATCGAGCAGCACCGTCGAATCGAGGCCGCCGCTGTAGGCAATCGCGATGCGCGCATCCGGCGGCAGGCCGGAAAGCGCAACGCCGACCGCGTCGAGTACGACACGGTCGGCGGAGAATTCGGTGGGCGGGATCACGAGCGGGACGCGCGCGCAGCGGCGCGCGAATGGAATACGCAGCCGGTCATGCGCCGGGCGTGGTTTCCTTGAACTTGCCGTAGGCCATCAGGCGCTCGAAGCGGCGCTCGCGCAGCGCATCGATGCTCATGCCTTGGAACTGGCGCAGCGAATCGGCCAGCGCACGGCGCAGCAGCGCGGCCATGCCCTTCGGATCGCGATGCGCGCCGCCGAGCGGCTCGTTGATGATCTTGTCGATCAGGCCGAGCGCCTTCAGGCGGTGCGCGGTCAGACCCAGCGCTTCCGCCGCTTCCGGCGCCTTCGCGGCGCTCTTCCACAGGATCGACGCGCAGCCTTCCGGCGAGATGACCGAGTAGGTCGAGAACTGCAGCATCATCACGGTGTCGGCCACCGCGATCGCGAGCGCGCCGCCCGAGCCGCCCTCGCCGATCACCGTCGTGATGATCGGCGTCTTCAGCTCGGCCATCACGTACAGGTTGCGGCCGATCGCCTCCGACTGGCCGCGCTCTTCCGCGCCGATGCCCGGGTACGCGCCCGGCGTGTCGACGAACGTGAAGATCGGCAGCCCGAACTTCTCGGCCAGACGCATCAGGCGTTCGGCCTTGCGATAGCCTTCCGGGCGCGGCATCCCGAAGTTGCGCGCGGCGCGCTCCTTCGTGTCGCGGCCCTTCTGGTGACCGATCACCATGCACGGATGGCCGCCGAAGCGTGCGAGACCGCCAACGATCGACAGATCGTCCGCGAACGCGCGGTCGCCATGCAGCTCGTGAAAATCGGTAAACAGCTCCGCAACGTAATCGAGCGTGTACGGACGCTGCGGGTGCCGCGCGATCTGCGAAACCTGCCACGGCGACAGGTTCGCATAGAGGTCTTTCGTCAGTTGCTGGCTTTTCTTCGACAGCCGCTCGATTTCTTCCGAAATATCGACAGCCGAGTCGTCCTGCACGAATCGCAGCTCTTCGATCTTGGCCTCGAGTTCGGCGATCGGCTGTTCGAAATCCAGAAACGTGGTCTTCATGTGTTCGAATCCTTGGGTCTTGCGGCAGCGCGTATTCTACCCGCGCGGGCGACGCTCAAAACCGGCTCTCAACTATTGATGTTTAAAACCCGATAGCCGACGCTCAGGCGTCGGCGTCGGGCGCATCGAGGCTGCGCCACATGTACCAGGTCGCGACGGTGCGCCACGGCTCCCAGTTGGCTGCCACCTCGCGCGCCTCGCTGCGCGTGACGGGTTCCCCGCTGAAGTAATTGACGCTGATCGCACGGATCAGGCCCGGGTCGTCGAGCGGCAGCACGTCCGGCCGCGACAGGTTGAAGATCAGGAACATCTCGGCCGTCCAGCGGCTGATGCCGCGGATCTGCGTGAGTTCCGCGATCACGTCCTCGTCGTCCATCGACGTCCATTTGTCGACGTGCAGCGCCCCCGACACGAAATGCTGCGCGAGATCGAGGATGTATTCCGTCTTGCGCTTCGACAACCCGCACGCGATCAGCTTGTCCGCGCCGAGCCGGATCACCGGTTGCGGCGCGAGTTTCGGACAGGCGTCCTCGATGCGCGCCCACAGCGACTGGGCGGACGGCACCGAAATCTGCTGGCCGACGACCGAGCGCGCGAGCGTGACGAACGGGTCGCCACGCTTCACGAGATGCGCGGGGCCGAACTTCGGAATCAGCTTCTTCAGGATCCGGTCGCGCTTGACGAGGTCCGCGCACGCCTTGTCCCAATAGGCAGGACGCACGACGACCTCCTCGCCGTCCGCTTCGGACGCACGTGTCTTGCGGGCCGTGTCGGCGGCCGGCGGCGCGGCCGCGGGCTGCGCATGACCGTTCAGCGCGCCGTTCGGCACGGCGCGCGTCGCGTCCGCCTTCGTCGCCGGTACGCGCTTGGCTGCCGGACGCGCGGCGACCGGGGTCGCGCGCCTGACCGGCGCTTTTCTGGCCGTTGCCATCTTGCCTCCTACCTGACGGATCGGTCAGTGGAACGCGCCGCGCTCATACGCGACGCCATTCGGTCGATCCGCCCGGTTTGTCTTCAAGTGCGATGCCGGCTTCGAGCAATTCCGCCCGGATCCGGTCCGCTTCGGCATAGTCCTTCGCTTGCTTCGCCGCGACGCGCGCGGCGATCTTCGCTTCGATCTCGTCGGCAGCGAGCCCGCCCGCCTGCGCGGCACCCGACGCCTGCTGCAGGAACGCGCGCGGTTCGCGGCCCAGCAGGCCGAGCAAGCCCGCCAACTGTTTCAGTTGCCGCGCGAGCGACGCATCGCGCGTGCGGTTGACTTCACCCGCCAGCTCGAACAGCGTCGCCACCGCGACCGGCGTGTTGAAATCGTCGTTCATCGCGGCCGCGAAACGCTGCGCGTGCGGCTCGTTCCAGTCGAGCGCGAGCGTATCGGCGTCGACGTCCTTCAGCGCGGTGTACAGACGCGTGAGCGATGCGCGCGCATCGTCGAGGTGCACGTCGCTGTAATTGAGCGGCGAACGGTAGTGCGTGCGCACGATGAAGAAGCGCATGACTTCCGCATCGTAACGCTCGAGCACTTCGCGGATCGTGAAGAAGTTGCCGAGCGATTTCGACATCTTCTCGTTGTCGACCTGCACGAAGCCGTTGTGCATCCAGTAATTGACGAACGTCTCGCCGGTCGCGCCTTCGCTCTGCGCGATCTCGTTCTCGTGGTGCGGGAATTGCAGATCCTGCCCGCCGCCGTGGATGTCGAAATGATTGCCGAGCAGCGTGCAACCCATCGCCGAGCACTCGATGTGCCAGCCCGGGCGACCCATCCCGTACTTCGACGCCCACGACGCGCCTTCCGGATCTTCCGGCTTCGCGCGCTTCCACAGCACGAAGTCGAGCGGATCTTCCTTCGCGTCGTTCGCGGCGACGCGCTCGCCCGCGCGCAGATCGTCGAGCGACTTGCCCGACAGCTTCCCGTAGTTCGTGAACTTGCGCACCGAGTAATTGACGTCGCCGTCGGTCGCCTGGTACGCGTAGCCGTTCGTCTCGAGCGTCTCGATCATGCCGAGCATCTGCGGGATGAACTGCGTCGCGCGCGGCTCGATGTCGGGCCGCTGGATGCCGAGCGCGGCTTCATCCTCGTGCATCGCACCGATGAAGCGGTCGGTCAGCGACTTGATCGTCTCGCCGTTCTCGACCGCGCGGCGGATGATCTTGTCGTCGATGTCGGTGATGTTGCGCACATACGTGACCCGATAGCCGATCGCACGCAACCAGCGCTGGACGAGGTCGAACACGACCAGCATGCGCGCGTGGCCCACGTGACAATAGTCGTAGACGGTGATCCCGCATACGTACATCCGCACTTCGCCGGACTGGCGCGGCACGAAAACTTGCTTGTCACGCGCGAGCGTGTTGTAGATGCGCAGTGATTCCATAGAGATGAACCGTGAGCCGAAGGAAACCGCCCTGGCGAAGCTCGCCCAGCATGCGAAACGGACGGACCATCTGCCGCGGCGCCAGGCCGCGCGTCCTCGATATCACATGGGGCGGTCAGGCTGCAAGCACAGCGGTGACGGCCACGAGAGGCTAAGAAAGACTGTCTGACGCTCGCCGGAACGCGCAGACGTTTTGTTAGAATGGCTCGGAGTATAACATTCCGATTTACGCCTATGAAACCTCATCGCGGCCGCGCGCCGAGCGCTGCGACCCTCGTTGCGACCACCGTCATGGGCGTCGCGCTGACGCTTTTCGCGGCTCCCGCGGCGCATGCGCAAAAGGCCCCGGCCGTCGCCGACGGCACCCCCGAAATCGACGCGTCGATCGCCGGCAAGCAGTGGAAGCAGGCGCTCGCGCAGCTCGACGCACGCATCGCGTCGAACCCGCACGACGTGCAGGCGCAGTTCAAGCGCGGCACCGTGCTGGCCCGCCTGAACCGCGACGACGACGCGATTCAGCAATTCGTCGCGATCACGCAGGCGTACCCCGAACTGCCCGAGCCGTACAACAACCTCGCGGCGCTCTACGCGAAGCACGGCCGCTACGACGAAGCGCGCACCGCGCTCGTCACCGCGACGCAATCGAACCCGGGCTACTCGCTCGCGTACGAGAACCTCGGCGATCTGTACCTGCGGCTCGCGGCCGAATCGTACAAGCGCGCGCAATCGCTCGGCCGCACGAGCGGCGCGACCGCGCAGCGCCTCGCCGATCTCCAGAAGATCGTGTCGCCGTCGAAGGCCGCGCCGAACGCCCGCGCGACGACGCCGACCACGCGCGACTACACCGAGCGCGCCGCCGCGAACGTGAGCACCACCACGCTGCCGATGTCGCCGACGTTCCAGTTCAGCGGTCCGTCGGGCGCCTTGGCGGCGCCGTACGTCGCGCCGTCGAAATAAGCGGCGCGGCCTTCCTTCCCCTCCCAACCTGAGGATCGCAATGAAACGTCTGTTGCTGGCGCTTGGCGGCGCCGCCCTTCTCGCGACCGCACCCGCGTTCGCGCAAACGGCCACCGCGCACCCCGTCGTGCAGCTGAAGACCTCGCAGGGCGACATCCGCGTCGAGCTCTATCCGGAGAAGGCGCCGAAATCCGTCGCCAACTTCCTCGATTACGTGAAGTCCGGCCAGTACAACGGCACGATCTTCCATCGCGTGATCAAGGGCTTCATGATCCAGGGCGGCGGCTACAAGACCAACTTCGAGGAGAAGCCGACCCGCGCGCCGATCCCGCTGGAGAGCCGCAATGGTCTGAAGAACCTGACGGGCACGATCGCAATGGCGCGCACCAGCGACCCGAATTCGGCTACCGCGCAGTTCTTCATCAATACGGTCGACAACAGCGGCCTCGACTACCCGAACCCGGACGGCAACGGCTATGCGGTGTTCGGCAAGGTCGTGTCGGGTCTCGACGTCGTGAAGAAGATCGAAGGCGTGGCGACGACCTCGCGCGGCCCGATGCAGGACGTGCCGGCCCAGCCGATCGTGATCGAATCCGCGAGCATCGTCTCGAAGTAATGACCTGCCGGCACGTCCGGCGCCTCACGCGGCCGCGTCGCACGACCGGCCGCGTGCCATTTAAACCGCCTCACCGAAGGAATTCATCATGGTTGAACTGCATACGAACCACGGCGTGATCAAGCTCGAACTCGACGCCGCGAAGGCACCGAAGACGGTCGAGAACTTCCTGAACTACGTGAAGAAGGGCCATTACGACGGCACCGTGTTCCATCGCGTGATCAACGGCTTCATGATCCAGGGCGGCGGCTTCGAGCCGGGCCTGAAGCAGAAGCCGACCGATGCGCCGATCGACAACGAAGCGAACAACGGCCTGAAGAACGACAACTACACGATCGCGATGGCGCGCACGAACGATCCGCATTCGGCGACCGCCCAGTTCTTCATCAACGTGAACGACAACGACTTCCTGAACCACTCGTCGCCGACGCCGCAGGGCTGGGGCTACGCGGTGTTCGGCAAGGTGGTCGAAGGCCAGGACGTGGTCGACAAGATCAAGGGCGTCAAGACGGGCAACGCCGGCTTCCACCAGGACGTGCCGACCGACGACGTCGTGATCGAGAAGGCCGTGGTGGTCTGACGCGCAGTCGTTACGGAGGCACTTCGATGTTGCAGGAGAGTCCGCCGCGAAGCGTCTCCGCGGGCGTGCCGGGCGAGCGCGAGTACGCGCAAGCCGCACGCCCGTTCCTGTTTCTCTCCGATCTGCACCTGAGCGAAGCGATTCCGAAGACGGTCGCCGCGTTCGAGCATTTCGTGAGATACACCGCCGACAGCGCCGATTCGGTGTTCATCCTCGGCGACCTGTTCGAATACTGGATCGGCGACGATATCCTCGACGACGATCCGTTCGCCGCGCGCATGGCCGCGCTGATGCACACGTTCTCGGAACGCGGCATCGCGCTCTACGTGATGCACGGCAACCGCGATTTCCTGCTCGGCCGGCGCTTCATGAAGGCCGCCGGCGCGATGCTGCTGCCCGATCCTTCGCTGATCGTCGCGTTCGGCCAGCGCATCGTGCTCGCGCACGGAGACGCGCAATGCACGGCCGACCGCGGCTACCAGATGTTCCGTCGCTTCGCGCGCAACCGCGTCGCGCAATGGTTGTTTCTCGCGTGGCCGTTCCGCTGGCGCCGCGCGCTCGCGCAACGCATGCGCTCGACCAGCGAAGCGGGCCGCATGCGCCCCGCTTCGGCCCTCTACGACGTCACGCGGGAAGGCGTGGCCGCGCTGTTCCGGAAAAGCCGCGCGAGCGTGATCATTCACGGCCACACGCACCGCCCCGCGCGCCACGCGGAACCGGGCGGAATCCGCTGGGTGCTGCCCGACTGGGATCTCGATCACGGCACGCCGCGCGGCGGCTACCTGCGCGTCGATGCGGAAGGCATCCACGCGATGCCGCTCGACTGACGCCGCCGCTGCCGCGCCGACAGCAGTCGTCGGCGCGCTTCCCGTTCGTTACATCTGGCGTTCGACCGTCTTGCCTTCCAGCACCGCGGACAGCCTGCGCAGGTCGAGGCCCGCCGCGTCGGCGCCCTGCAGCGTTTCCAGATGCGTGCCGAGCCGCTCGAGCGCCGCGACGATCTCGTCGACGCGGCGGCTTTCCTTCGCCGCGTGATCGATCAGCCCGTGAATCGCGAGCGACATCGGATCGTCGGCGTTCGGCGTGATCCCGTATGCGCAAAATGCCGCGCGTTCGGGTTGCGGCTTCGGCTGCGCCGGCATCACGATGCGCGCCGGATTGCCGACCGCCGTGCCGCCCGCCGGCACCGGCTTGACGACCACCGCGTTCGAGCCGATCTTCGCGCCCGCGCCGACCGTGAACCCGCCGAGCACCTTCGCGCCCGCGCCGACGATCACGCCGGCCTCGAGCGTCGGGTGGCGTTTCGCGCCGCGCGTGAGCGACGTGCCGCCCAGCGTCACGCCCTGATAGATCGTGCAGTCGTCGCCGACGATCGCCGTCTCGCCGATCACGACACCCATGCCGTGATCGATGAACACGCGCCGGCCGATCGTCGCGCCGGGGTGGATCTCGATCCCGGTCAGGAACCGGCCTGCCTGCGACGCGAACCGCGCGAGCCAGTAGCGTTTCGCACGCCAGCATGCATGCGCGAAACGGTGCAGCACGAGCGCATGCAGCCCCGGATAACAGGTCAGCACTTCCCACGCACTGCGAGCGGCGGGATCCCGCTCGCGAATCGTTGCAATGTCTTCGCGCAGTCTCGTGAACATGATGTGATCCGGGAAAAGGCCGGCGCGCATCGCCGGCAATGCCGGCCGTTATCGCGCCGGGTCATTTGCTTATGAGGTTCGGCGATTGTAGGGCCAGTCGCGGCGGGCCGCACGCGGCCGCGCGTTCACC
Source organism: Burkholderia sp. MSMB1072 (assembly GCF_001524725.1). NCBI lineage: Bacteria > Pseudomonadati > Pseudomonadota > Betaproteobacteria > Burkholderiales > Burkholderiaceae > Burkholderia > Burkholderia sp. MSMB1072. The sequence continues at coordinate 52,271 of NZ_LOYC01000017.1, read as the reverse complement.
CCGCGGCCGGCACGGGTATTCGGCCGGGACACTTGCTGCGGCGGGGCGATCGGGAGAAACAGCGGGTTCGGCGTTGCCGGTCGGTCGCTGCATGGCCTGTTCGGCCACACGCTGCATTCACCGGCGAACGCCCCCGCGCCCGGCAATCGGAGCGCCGGCCCCTTACGCGTCGCCGCCCGGCTTGCCCGATTTCAGCAGGATATGCTTGGCGACGCCGCGCAGGATGTTGACCTCCTCGCGCTCGAGGCCCGTGCGCGCGAACAGGCGCCGCAGCCGCGGCATCAGCTTCTTCGGATTGCGCGGATCGAGGAAGTCGAGCGCGATCAGTGCGTTCTCGAGGTGCACGTACATCCGCTCGATTTCGTCGCTCTGCGCGAGCGTGCCCGCTTCGGCCTGCGGCTGCGCCGACGGCTCGCTCGCCTGCTCGAGAAACGCGACACGCAACTCGTATGCGAGCACCTGCACGGCCTGCGCGAGATTCAGCGAACTGTAGGCCGGGTTGGCCGGAATGTGCGCGAGCGCGCTGCACTGCTCGACATGCTCGTTCGCGAGGCCGGTGCGCTCGTTGCCGAACACGAGCGCGATGTCGCCCGTGCCGACCTGCGCGCTCGCCTGCGCGGCGGCCGCGCGCGGCGCGAGGCGCGGCGGCCCGTATTCGCGCGTGCGCGCAGTCAGCGCGATCGACCAGTGAACGCCGGACAGCGCTTCGCCGAGCGTCGGCACGACGTGCGCGGACGCGAGGACGTCGTCCGCGCCGCTGGCCATCGCGATCGCTTCGGGGTCGCTCTGCACGTGCGGCACGCGCGGCGCGACCAGCACGAGGCGCGAGAAGCCCATCGTCTTCAGCGCGCGGGCGGCCGCCCCGACGTTGCCGGGATGGCTCGGCTCGACGAGCACGAAACGGGTGGACGTGAAGCCGCCGGACGGCGGCAAGGACGAGGCCGCGCCCGATTCGGACGGCGCGGCGGGGTTCTGCGAGGTTTCCACTACGATACGACTCGGTTCATCAGAATGGCCGTATGGTATCGCCATCGCTCCCGCAAACCCACTCGTCCGGGCGGCCAGTGGGGTTTCCCCGCATGCCGCTCGCCTGAAACTGCCGAAAATCGGGTAAAATCATGCCTTTACGCGTCGCGCTCCGCGCAGCGCGGGTCGTACCCCGCTCTTTGTCAATTCGCGTCTCACCTCGCCCCGGCACGCTTGCGCCGTTCCGGGCGGTTGTCCCACTTCGTGGCGGCCCGTGCCGCCGGCTACAGGATCCAGGCTCATGCATCCCATGCTCAATATTGCTGTCAAGGCTGCGCGCCGCGCCGGACAGATCATCAATCGCGCGTCCCTCGATCTCGACCTGATCGAGATCCGCAAGAAGCAGCAGAACGACTTCGTCACCGAAGTGGACAAGGCCGCCGAAGACGCGATCATCGAGACGCTGAAGACCGCCTACCCCGACCACGCGATCCTCGCGGAGGAATCGGGCGAATCGGAGAACGAATCCGAATTCAAGTGGATCATCGACCCGCTCGACGGCACGACCAACTTCATCCACGGCTTCCCGTACTACTGCGTATCGATCGCGCTCGAGCACAAGGGCATCGTCACGCAGGCCGTCGTCTACGATCCGAACAAGAACGACCTGTTCACGGCCACCCGCGGCCGCGGCGCGTACCTGAACGACCGCCGCATCCGCGTCGGCCGCCGCGATCGCCTGTCGGACGCGCTGGTCGGCACGGGCTTCCCGTTCCGCGAGAAGGACGGCCTCGACGCATACGCGCGCCTCTTCACCGAGATGACGCAGGCCTGCACGGGCCTGCGCCGCCCCGGCGCGGCGGCCCTCGACCTCGCGAACGTCGCGGCCGGCCGCCTCGACGCATTCTTCGAGCAAGGCATCAACGTGTGGGACATGGCGGCGGGCAGCCTGCTGATCACCGAGGCCGGCGGCCTCGTCGGCAACTACACGGGCGACGCCGATTTCCTGCATCGCCACGAGATCGTCGCCGCGAACCCGAAGATCTACGCGCAGATGATCCCGATCCTGAACCGGTACAGCCGCGTGCATCCGGCAGCCGAATAAGCCCGGGCCGCGCCCGCGTGGCGCGGCTTCTGCGCAAACCGCGCGCGCGGCATCGCCACGATGGCGCGCCGATCGCCCGACACGCGAGACAATCTTCCGTGCACACGGGTCGCTTCGTGCGCCTATCCTGAAGTTGCTCGAGTTGCCCGCACGGGTCGGCGTACTGCCGCTCGCGCCGCTTGTCCCGCAACGACAGCGCATGGTTTGCGTCCGGCATGCCCGCACGGCGAACAACGCCGCCGGCATGCCGGCCCCGCCTGTATCAACACCGCCACGGCGCCGTGGCAATCGCATCCGAGTCCCCATGTTACGGCTAAGCGAAATCAAACTTCCCCTCGACCACCCCGACAGCGCGCTCGAGGCCGCGATTCGCGCGCGCCTCGCCGAGCTAGGCGTGGCGGCAGACGGGCTGCTCCGTTACACCGTGTTCCGCCGCGCGCACGACGCGCGCAAGCGCGCCGACATCAAGCTCACGTACATCGTCGATGTCGAAGTCACCGACGAGGCAGCCGCGCTCAAGCGCATCGCCGGCAAGCCGCATTGCGGCGTGACGCCCGACATGACGTATCACTTCGTCACGAAGGCGCCCGAGCACGCCGACTTCCTGCGCCCCGTCGTCATCGGCATGGGGCCGTGCGGGCTGTTCGCAGGGCTGATCCTCGCGCAGATGGGCTTCCGTCCCATCATTCTCGAACGCGGCAAGGCCGTGCGCGAGCGCACCAAGGACACCTTCGGCCTGTGGCGCAAGAGCGTGCTCAACCCGGAATCCAACGTGCAGTTCGGCGAAGGCGGCGCGGGGACGTTTTCCGACGGCAAGCTGTACAGCCAGATCAAGGATCCGAACCACTATGGCCGCAAGGTGCTGGACGAATTCGTCAAGGCCGGCGCCCCCGAGGACATCCTGTATCTGAGCCGGCCGCACATCGGCACGTTCCGACTCGTCAGCATGGTGGAAAAAATGCGCGCGTCGATCCACGAACTCGGCGGCGAAGTGCGTTTCGAAACCCGCGTCGACGATATCGAAATCGACCAGGGCAAGGTGCGCGCACTCAAGCTGTCGAACGGGGAAACGCTGCGGTGCGACCGCGTGGTGCTGGCCGTGGGCCACAGCGCGCGCGACACGTTCCAGATGCTGCACGACCGCGGCGTCTACATCGAAGCCAAGCCGTTCTCGCTGGGTTTTCGCATCGAACATCCGCAGGGGCTGATCGATCGCAGCCGCTTCGGCAAGTTCGCGGGCCACAAGCAGCTCGGCGCGGCCGACTACAAGGTGGTCCACCACGCAAGCAACGGGCGCGCCGTTTACAGCTTCTGCATGTGCCCGGGCGGCACGGTGGTCGCCGCGACCTCGGAGCCAGGCCGTGTGGTCACCAACGGGATGAGCCAGTATTCCCGCGCCGAGCGCAATGCGAATGCGGGCATCGTCGTCGGCATCACGCCGGACGACTATCCGGGCGGCCCGCTCGCCGGCATCGCGTTCCAGCGCAAATGGGAAGAACGCGCATTCGAACTCGGCGGCGGCGATTACCGCGCGCCGGGCCAACTGGTCGGCGATTTCATCGCGGGCCGGCCGTCGACGTCGCTGGGCACCGTGGAACCGTCGTACAAGCCCGGCGTGAATCCGACCGATCTCAGCACCGCGCTGCCGGACTACGCGATCGAAGCGATCCGCGAAGCGCTGCCCGAGATCGACAAGAAAATCGCCGGCTTCGCGATGCACGATGCCGTGCTCACCGGCGTGGAAACGCGCACGTCGTCGCCGATCCGGATTCGGCGCAAGGACGACTACCAGAGTTTGAACGTCGAAGGCCTGTATCCGGCCGGCGAAGGCGCCGGCTATGCGGGCGGCATCTATTCGGCAGCGATCGACGGGATCGAGGTCGCGCAGGCGGTGGCGCTCAGCCTGACGTCGGCGCACGCGTCCTGATTTGCGATACGGGGCCGGCGCGCGAAGGTCCGTGACCCGAGCGCGCCGGCTTTCGCGTGTCCGCCGCGCCCATGCGCGCGATCGGCGCCCGGCCGTTGCGCGCTTTCGGCCTTCCCGTCAAAACACGCCTGGCATCAACCGGTACCGCACCTTCGTCCTGTACTCACGATAATCCGCGTCTTCCGACAACACCCTCTCCTCCATGACGATTCGCCCGATCTGCAGCAGCATCCAGATGCCGATCGCGAGCAGGTTTCGGATACTGAAGTTGGAGAGCAGAAAACCGATTTCGGACAGCAGGTAACCGGCATAGATCGGATGACGCATGAACCGGTATGCCCCCGTCGAAACGACCCCGCGATTGGCCGGCAGCAGGCCGAACGAGCGCCCCAGCGACAGCTTCGCGAACAGTTGCCACGCAATCCCGGCAATTTGCCAGACGCCCCCTGCCCATTCCGGAATCAGTTGCGTACTGGCGGTCAGTTGATAGGCCAGGTAATAGAACGACCCGCCAAGAGAAAAGCACACCGCGACGGGGTGCCAGTTCCGCCGCGTCGGCAATTTCGCAAAAGCCGACATTCCGACGGTCAGTCCCGCGGACATCAGCAGCAGGATCAGCGTGATCCGGCTCGGGTTCAATCGCCACTGCATATAAATCAGATAAGCGAATGCGCCCAGCACGGTCACTGAAGACACGCGAGCGCCAAGCTCGATCGGATCGATCCGCTCCGACTTGGCCGCGACCGCGGTCATGGGCGACACTGGCGTACTTTGCGCGGACGCTCCCCCAACATCCTGCATGGCCTGCTTCATGTTCGTGCCCCGTTAATCTATTGTATTTATATATCGATGTCTCAGCGTAGCACGCCGATCTTTTCGACACTGGCCCGAGTTTCAGTTTTGCGACGCGAATTGGTGTAAGTCCCGAGCGTATCGGCCAGTAGGAAGACCGATGGACCGGATGACGCAGCCTGCCAATCGTTTCACAGGTCATGGCGTTTTCCGGACGGATCTGATTCTGCCCGCTCGCCCCCAATGATCGGAACGTGGGTCAGGTTTCCGAACGCTCCACGACCACCTCGCTGATTTGCAGCACGGGTCGTATATCCGTGTAATTGGCGATGTCGGCCATGATCTCCTGCGCATGCGGATCGCGGGCTGCCTGGAAAGCTTCGAAGGAAGTGCAGACGAAGTCGCACTTGGCCACGTACACGGGATCCATGCCCGGCGCACCACCGGCGATTCCCTTGTCCACCGTGTAGTACAGGCATGCGGCGCCGAGGCGCTGTTTCACCATTGGCATATGCCGCTCGCGATAGTAAGCATGATCGAATCGCGCGCCTGCGGCGTACGGGTACATGACACTGACTTTGATCATCGGGTTCTCCTGTTGCTCCAAGGTAATCGACGCGGCGGCGCGCGCAAGACGAAATCGAGTCGCCGATACAGGCGCGGGGAAAGTCCTTCGGAATCGGCGCACGCATTGATCTGATTGTAGGCACCGGTGAACCCGTCTTGCCAGTTTGGTGGCGCGGGGTATCCAACGATGCGGGAGCAGTCCGGCGACGTCGGACGCTGTGTGGGTCGGCAGTCGCGTGAGCACGTCTATCACATGGCAGCCGATCGCCATCGCCGACGACCGCCCGAATGGCGAACTGCGAGCGGTCCCGTTTGGACCGCTGGTAAACTCGTGCAACCGAAAGCAACTTTCCCGGTTACATGAGCGCTCGACTCTGACCTATCCGCCCCCACCATCATGCTCACTGCCTTCGAACTCGCTGGTTTTATTGCGGCGCATGCCGTCTGGTGTGTCTCCGACGCAGATGGCTTTGTCCCTATCGCAGCATTTCAGACGGACGACGGTCAGCGGAAAATCGAGCGGCTGGTGTTCGACGATGCAGGCGAAGCAGTGGAGCAAGGCCGAAAGCGTCTCGAGAGCAATCCGTTCAACGCAAGCGACGGCGTGCTGGCGTACGACGGCCGGCTCGCGACTCCCGATGGCAAAAAGCTCGATGCGATCGTTCTGGAAGCGCGGTCCTACGCTTTCCCGTCGGCAAGGGCAGCCATTGCGGTCGCATACACGCCGAAGAGCACCGGCAACTTCCGTGTACACAAGCCCAAACTCGTCTTGTGGGACAAGTGTGGCGACTTCGATATGAGCGCCGCCATCGAGTCGTTCTTCAACGGCGTTGCCTCGCACGAGCGGGGCGCGAAGGTCTGGAACGACGCGCTGGACGAGAGCAAGTAGGCATCGCCCGCTGCCGCTCGCCATCACCCGCACCTGGCCAAACGGCGAACTTCGCGCGTGGACGTCGAAGCCACTGGTAAACTCGGGCAACCCAAGCAACAACTTCATGCCTGACCTATGACCACGCTGTCGCCCGAGGCCTTTGCCGGCCATACCCCGATGATGCAGCAGTACCTGCGCATCAAGGCCGATCATCCGGACACGCTCGTCTTCTACCGGATGGGCGACTTCTACGAACTGTTCTTCGAGGATGCGGAAAAAGCGGCACGCCTGCTCGACCTGACCCTCACGCAGCGCGGCGCGTCGGCCGGCACGCCGATCAAGATGGCCGGCGTCCCGCATCACGCGGTCGAGCAGTATCTGGCGAAGCTCGTGAAGATGGGCGAATCGGTCGCGATCTGCGAGCAGATCGGCGATCCGGCCACGTCGAAAGGCCCGGTCGAGCGCAAGGTCGTACGCGTCGTCACGCCCGGCACGCTGACCGATGCCGCGCTGCTGTCCGACAAGAACGACGTCTACCTGCTCGCGATGTGCACCGGCCACAACAAGCGCGGCGTCGCGGTCAATATCGGCCTCGCGTGGCTGAACCTCGCAAGCGGCGCATTGCGGCTCGCCGAAATCGAGCCCGAACAGCTTGCCGCCGCGCTCGAACGCATCCGGCCAGCCGAAATCCTGACGCCGGACGGTGCAACCGACGCCATTCCCGCCGGCGCGGGCGCAAGCAAACGCGTGCCGGCCTGGCACTTCGACATCGCGTCGGGCACGCAGCGCCTGTGCGACCAGCTCGACGTCGCGAGCCTCGACGGTTTCGGCGCGCATTCGCTGACGAGCGCATGCGGCGCGGCCGGCGCGCTGCTGCTCTACGCAGCGGCCACGCAAGGCCAGCAACTGCGGCACGTGCGCAGCCTGAAGGTCGAGAACGAAACCGAATACATCGGCCTCGATCCGGCCACGCGCCGCAACCTCGAACTGACCGAGACGCTGCGCGGCACCGAGTCGCCCACGCTGTATTCGCTGCTCGACACCTGCTGCACGACGATGGGCAGCCGCCTGCTGCGCCACTGGCTGCATCATCCGCCCCGCGCCTCGGTTGCCGCGCAGTCGCGCCAGCAGGCGATCGGCGCGCTGCTCGATGCACCGGCCAACGCGAGCCTCGATGCGTTGCGCAGCGCGCTGCGCCAGATCGCCGACGTCGAACGGATCACCGGTCGTCTCGCGCTGCTGTCCGCGCGCCCTCGCGACCTGTCGAGCCTGCGCGACACGTTCGCCGCGCTGCCGGCGCTGCGCGAGCGCATCGGCGCGATCGTCGCGAACGCGGATGCGCTCGCGCGCGTCGACGCGGCGCTCGCGCCGCCCGCCGAATGCCTCGACCTGCTGACGAGCGCGATCGCCACCGAGCCGGCCGCGATGGTGCGCGACGGCGGCGTGATCGCGCGCGGCTACGATGCCGAGCTCGACGAGCTGCGCGACATTTCCGAGAACTGCGGGCAGTTCCTGATCGATCTCGAAGCGCGCGAGCGCGCGCGCACCGGCATCGCGAACCTGCGCGTCGAATACAACAAGGTGCACGGCTTCTACATCGAGGTCACGCGCGGCCAGACCGACAAGGTGCCCGACGATTACCGCCGCCGCCAGACGCTGAAGAACGCCGAGCGCTACATCACGCCGGAACTGAAAACCTTCGAGGACAAGGCGCTGTCCGCACAGGAGCGCGCGTTGGCACGCGAGCGCGCGCTGTACGACTCGGTGTTGCAGGCGCTGCTGCCGTTCATCCCCGAGTGCCAGCGCGTCGCATCGGCCCTCGCCGAACTCGACCTGCTGGCCGCGTTCGCCGAACGTGCGCGCGCGCTCGACTGGGTCGCGCCGACCTTCACCGACGAGATCGGCATCGAAATCGAGCAGGGGCGCCATCCGGTCGTCGAAGCGCAGGTCGAGCAGTTCATCGCGAACGACTGCCGGTTCGGCGTCGATCGCAAGCTGCTGCTGATCACCGGGCCGAACATGGGCGGTAAGTCCACGTTCATGCGGCAGACCGCGCTGATCGCGCTGATGGCGTACGTCGGCAGCTACGTGCCGGCGAAATCGGCGTGCTTCGGCCCGATCGACCGGATCTTCACGCGCATCGGCGCGGCCGACGATCTCGCGGGCGGCCGCTCGACGTTCATGGTCGAGATGACCGAAGCCGCGGCGATCCTCAACGACGCGACGCCGCAAAGCCTCGTGCTGATGGACGAGATCGGCCGCGGCACGTCGACCTTCGACGGCCTCGCGCTGGCCTGGGCCATCGCGCGCCACCTGCTGGCGCACAACGCGTGCTACACGCTGTTCGCGACGCACTACTTCGAGCTGACGCAACTGCCGGCCGAATTCCCGCAGGCGGCCAACGTCCACCTGTCGGCGGTCGAGCACGGCCACGGAATCGTATTCCTGCACGCGGTCAACGAAGGCCCGGCGAACCAGAGCTACGGCCTTCAGGTCGCACAGCTCGCGGGCGTCCCGGCGCCCGTGATCCGCGCCGCGCGCAAGCACCTCGCATATCTCGAACAGCAGTCGGCCTCCCAGCACACGCCGCAGCTCGACCTCTTCAGCGCGCCGCCGGCGGCCATCGACGATCTCGAATGCGCGGACGCGCCGGCGCTGCCCGACGCTCCGCACCCGGCGCTCGAAAAGCTGCGCGACATCGATCCCGACGATCTCAAGCCGCGCGAGGCGCTCGACCTGCTGTACGAGCTGCGCACGCTGGTCCGGTCGCACGATGCCGACGGGCACGCGTAAGCGCATCTCGCGGCGCCTGCCGGCCCGCGCCGCCGCCGCGCTCGCCGCGACACTGCTTGCGCTGGCGCAGGCCGGTGCGCTGGCCGCGCCGCCCAAGCGCAGCGCCGCGCCCTACTCGTTCGCAGTCGTGTCGGGCGTCATCGACGGGCCGGCGGACGAACCGGCCGCGCAGCGGCTGCTCGATGCGATCGCACGCGAGCGCAATCTCGCATTCGCGGTCTACGCGGGCGACCTCAAAGGCCCGAAGGAAGCATGCCGCGACACGCTGTATTCGCAGCGCGGCGCGATCCTGGATTCGGCGCGCATCCCGCTCGTGTTCATTCCCGGCCACGACGACTGGATCGCATGCAACACCGCGGCCGGCGGCGGTTACGATCCGGTCGAGCGGCTCGATTTCCTGCGACAGACCCTGCTCGCCGAGTCGGCGCTGCCCGACCCCGGTGCGCTGCAGATTACGCGGGAGAGCGAAGTCGCGCGGTTCCGGCCATATCGCGAGAACGCACGCTGGATGCGCGACGACATCGTCTACGTCGCACTCAATGCGCCGGCACCGAACAACCATTATTTGACGGCGGGCGGCCGCAACGGCGAATTCGAGGACCGCATCATCGCAAACGGCTTCTGGGTCGACCACGCCGCCGAATATGCGAAGCGGCGCGAAGCCCGCGCGATGGTGGTGATTTTCGAGGGCGATCCGCAGTTCGAACGCTACGAACGCTCGGAGCGCTTCGCGTGGCTGCGTTTCAATCGGCCGCGCGTGCGCGACGGCTTCCGTGAACTGAAACGAACGCTGGTGAAGGCGGCGGCGACGTTCCGCGGCCCGATACTGGTGATGCACGCGAGCGGCGAACCGCTGGCGAATGGCTTTCTGATCGACCGTCCGCTGCATGCCGACGACGGTGAGTTGGTAGGAAACGTGACGCGCGTCGCGATCGGACCGCGCCACCCGGCGAACCAGTGGGTCAAGGTGACCGTATCGCCCGCGCGGCAGACGATCTTCAACGTGAGCCTGCAGGAGGTGCCGAAGAACCTGCCGGTGCCGCCCACGCTGCCGCTCGTGCCGCGCGACGACGTGCCGCTGCCGCAGATGCCGGAAATCCCTGCGCTGCCGGCGCTGCCCGACGCGTCGTCGGTCGCGCCGCCGTTGCAGGGCGACGGCGCCGCACCGGGCGGCGCGTCGTCGCCGGCACCGCCCCCCGGATCAGGGCCGGCGCCGGGCCTGCCGGCAAGCTCAGTGCAGCGTACGCCCTGACGGCGCTTCGCCGTCCTCGTCGTCATCCTCGTCGACGATCTCGAGCCCTTCCGCGCCATGCGCGTGCTCGTGCTCGATTTCGTCTTCGGTGGCTTCGCGAACGTCCTTCACGGTCAGCGCGAAACGCAGCGCCATGCCCGCCAGCGGGTGATTGCCGTCGAGCACGACCTTGTCTTCGGCGATATCGGTGACCGTATAGATCAGCGAATCGACTTCCTCGTCGGCGTCTTCCGGCGTGCCTTCGAACTGCATGCCCACTTCGAGCGGCTCGGGAAAACGATCGCGCGGCTCGATCTTCACGAGTTCGGGATCGTAGTCGCCGAACGCGTCCTCCGGCTCGAGCTGGATCTGCGCCTGGTAGCCCGCCTCGTGGCCGTCGAGCTGTTCCTCGATCTTGGGGAACGTGCCATCATAGCCGCCGTGCAGATAGACCATCGGCTCGTCGCTTTCCTCGATCAGATTGCCCTGTGCGTCCGACAGCTTGTAAGTGACCGATACGACGGTGTTTTTTGCGATTTTCATCCAATTCTCCCAAGTACAAGTCCCATTATACGATGCGCAACCGGTCTCAAGCCGAACCGCGGGATGCCGCTGCCGCCCCGCTCGGCGCGCCGCCCTCCGATCTTCCCACGCCGCTGCTCGGCGGCCTCACGCCGGCGCAATTCATGCGCGGCTACTGGCAGAAAAAACCGCTGCTGATCCGCCAGGCGATTCCCGGCGTCGCGTCGCCGGTCACGCGCGACGCATTGTTCGAGCTCGCCGCCGACTATGACGCGGAATCGCGATTGATCACCCATTTTCGTAACAAGTGGCAACTGGCGCACGGTCCGTTCGAGCCCGACTCGCTGCCTGCGGTGACGCGCAAATCCTGGACCTTGCTCGTGCAGGGGCTCGACCTGCACGTCGACGCGGCCCGCGCGTTGCTCGACCGCTTCCGCTTCATTCCCGATGCGCGACTGGACGACCTGATGATCTCGTATGCGACGGACGGCGGCGGTGTCGGCCCGCACTTCGATTCATACGACGTATTCCTGCTGCAGGTCGAAGGCCGGCGCCGCTGGCGGGTCGGCGCGCAGAAGGATCTGTCGCTGCAGCCGGACGTGCCGCTGAAGATTCTCGAGAACTTCGAGCCGAGCGACGAATGGGTGCTGGAGCCCGGCGACATGCTGTACCTGCCGCCGCACATCGCGCACGACGGCGTCGCCGAAGGCGAGTGCATGACCTGCTCGATCGGCTTCCGGGCCCCGTCCGCCGGCGAGCTGGGCGCCCAGTTCCTGTACTACCTCGCGGAGCGCGGCGGCCTGCGCGACGCGGGCGGCGACGACCTCTACCGCGATCCGAAGCAGCCGGCCGTCGACGTACCCGCGCAACTGCCACCGGCCATGGTCGAACGTGTCGCCGAGATCGTTGACGCGATCCGCTGGCGCAAGCGCGACGTCGCCGAATTCCTCGGCTGCTATCTGAGCGAGCCCAAACCGAACGTCGTTTTCGACCCGCCCGAGCGTCCGCTGTCCGAGGCCGCGTTCGTCACGCAAGCGTCACGCCGTGGCGTGCGTCTCGACAGAAGGGCCGCATTGATGTATAACGCGCGCTCGTACTTCATTAATGGCGAAGAAGGGTCGCTCGAGCAAGCCGATGAATGGCTGCCCGAACTGGCCAATCAACGCCAGATGGAGGCGAAACGGTTTGTAACACTATCCCGGGTTCCGTCGATGACAGCTTTGTTGCACGAGTGGTATCGTGCGGGCTGGATACGGGTCGGAAGCCGGAATTAGTGTGAGTCGCCCCGTATGCCCGTACAGATCAAATTCTGTATGGGAAAGACAACGTATTGACCCCGCATTTGTCGACGGTCGATAGGAAAGTGCATATAATTTCCGCCCAAGCCGTAGGGAAGATTCACGCTCTAGAAGTGCGTCTCCACCAGCGGCCCAGGTCGGTGTTGGAGCACATTACCGGTATTGTTTCGCGCTGTTGCTTACCTTTAACCATAAAAGGACGTGATCATGAAGAAATCCCTCCTCGTAGCTTCCCTGTTGGCTGCTGTTGCACTGGCTGCTTGCAACAAGAGCGCTGATCAAGCTGCTTCGTCGGCTGCAAGCGACGCGGCTGCTGCTGCTTCGTCGGCTGCTTCGGCAGTTGCTGGTGCTGCGAGCGACGCTTCGGCTGCTGCTTCGTCGGCAACGGCTGCTGCGAGCGACGCTGCTGCTGCAGTGGCGTCGGCTGCTTCGGCAGCGACGGCTGCTCCGGCTTCGGGCGCAAGCCAGTAAGCCTTCAGCATCAGCTGAAAAAAACCGGCCCGAGGGCCGGTTTTTTTACGTCTGCCGCTTTCGAATCGAGCGCCCGGCAGCCGCCTGGAGCCGCCGCAGCGGTCCCGCCCCGCTCATCCGAGCATCAGCCAGTCGAAGCCCGCGTCCTGCGAGGCCACGATCACGTCTTCCCCGTCCGTCCCGAGCACGCCGCCGAACGCCTGGCGGGCCAGTTCCGGCAGGTTGTTCTGCTGGCTCAGATGGGCCGCGACCAGATGCTGGAGACGGCTACGTTCGAGCGACGCGAGGATGTCGGCCGCCGCGTCGTTGCTCAGGTGGCCGTGGTTGCCGCCGATCCGCGCCTTCAGCGACTGCGGATAGCGGCTGGCAGCCAGCATCGCGGTATCGTGGTTGGATTCGAGCACCAGCGCGTCACAGCCGCTCAGGACGGCCGTGATGTGCGGCGTGGCCATCCCGACGTCCGTCAGCACTCCGAGCCGGCGGTTTCCGTCCGTGAAGACGAACTGGAGCGGTTCCCGCGCATCGTGGGGGACCGTATAGGGCATCACGGCCAGATCGCGTATCGCGGCCGTCTCGTCGCCCCACAGCACGTGGAGATCGACATCGGCCTCGTCCGCGCCGACCGCGCGCGCGGTGCCCCAGCTCATGTAGAGCGGCAGCGACGCACGGCGTGCGAGCGTCAGCGCACTGCCGACATGGTCGCTATGTTCGTGGGTAATGAGGATCGCATCGAGATCGGCGATGCAGAGATTCAGTCGGCCGAGCCGGCGCTCGACCTCCTTGGCGGAAAAGCCGCAGTCGAGCAGCACGCGGGTGGTCGTCGTGCCGCTCGTGGCCTCGACGACCAGCGCGTTGCCCTCGCTGCCGCTTCCGAGGCTGGCGAATCGCACGCGCTCAGTTCAGTTGCGCGTGCAGCAGCGAGATGAGCCGCTGCGCGTCCGACGAGTTGTCGACCTGGCCGTCCGCGCCGACCACGGCGACCTGCGTACCGCCATTGCCCTGCGCGCGCACGTTGATCAGATATTCCTTGCCGGGCTTGGCCGCCGACGGGCCGCCGTAGAACAGCTTGCCGAACAGGCCGTCACGCTTGAGCTCTTCCATCGAGTTCGCGTAGCGCACGGTATATACCCCCTTCTCGCGGTCGCGATTGTCGACCGTGAAGTTGGTCCGGTCGAGCGCCAGGCCCACGCGCAGCCACGCGCGGTCGAACGACTCGGCCAGTTGCAGCGTCGCCGCACCGCCGCTCGTGTCGGCGACCTGCGCCGGCACCGTCGCGGGGCGCGCATCGGTCAGCAGCTGCTTCGCCTGCGCGTCGGTCAGGCCGAACTTCTGCATCAGCTTCGACAGGAACACGGCTTCGAGCACCGGGTTGCGCGGACGCTCTTCCCAGCGCGACGACGTGCCGCCCTGCGGGCCGACCATCATTTCTTCCATCGCGCTGTGCGTGATCGAGATGTCGGTGTTGCCGTCCGGCGTACGGTTCACGAGCGTGCGGAAGCGGTCGCGCGTACCCGACGAATAGGCGAAATCGATGACCTTGCCGATCGTGCGGCGGAACCAGTCGTCCGGAATGTTCGCGCGGTTCTCGGCCCAGTCGGTGGCCATGATGCCCGTCGACGGCGCATCGGTCTTCAGCGAGAAGCCGTTCTCCTGCCAGAACTCCTTCAGGATCGGCCACAGTTGCTCGGGCGTCCGGCCGTCGACGACGAGCCAGCGGCGATCGCCGTCGCGCTCGATGTGCATGCCGAGCGGATCCTGCGCGCTCGGGATGCCGTCGGTCGCGTTGCCGGCCTGCGTCGTGGCCCGCGGCGGCAGCGTGCCGAGCCCGGCATTGGTCGGCGGCGCGACGAACTGCTGCGTCGTCGGCACCGGCTTCAGGTCGCTCGGCACCGCGAGCGGCGGCGCCGAGCCCGTGTTCTTGTAGTTGACCCGGTCAGGGGCCAGGTAGTCGTTCAGCGTATCGCAGCCAGCGAGCGCGCCCAGCGCCAGCGCCATCACCGACAACTGGATGGCACGAGAGGAAAAGGCGAAACGTTTCATGAAATCCTTCGTCTTGCTAGAACGCTCGTCAGGAGCGGCGCCGGACGGAGCCGGCCGGTGCGGGTTGATCAGGGGTCGAGCCGGCGGCCGCAGGACGCGGCCACCTCGGCATCAGGCGAGAACGCCGGCCTCGACGAGGGCCGAACGCACGGCATCGTGGCAGCGCTCGTCGAGCGCCGTGAGCGGCAGCCGGATGCCGCCCTGCATCTTGCCCATCGCCTGCAGCGCCCACTTCACCGGGATCGGGTTCGCTTCGATGAACAGGTTCTTGTGCAGCGACAGCAGCTTCATGTGCAGCGTGCGGGCCGTCTGCACGTCGCCGGCCAGCGCCGCGCGGCACAGCTCGCTCATTGCGCGCGGCGCGACGTTCGCGGTCACCGAGATGTTGCCGTGGCCGCCGAGCAGCATCAGCGCGATCGCGGTCGGATCGTCGCCGCTGTAGATCGCGAAATGCTTCGGCGCGGCCTTGATCAGGTGGGCTGCGCGATCGATGTTGCCGGTCGCTTCCTTCACGCCGATGATGCCCGGCACCTGCGCGAGGCGCAGCGTCGTCTCGTGCGCCATGTCCGCGACCGTACGGCCCGGCACGTTGTACAGGATCACCGGCAGGTCGACCGCTTCGGCGATCGTCCGGAAATGGCGGTACATGCCTTCCTGCGTCGGCTTGTTGTAGTACGGCACGACCTGCAGCGTCGCGTCCGCGCCGACCGCCTTCGCGTGCTTCGTCAGCTCGATCGCCTCCGCGGTCGAATTGCCGCCCGCGCCCGCGATGATCGGGATGCGTTTGGCCGCATGCTCGACCGCCGTACGAATCATCAGAATGTGCTCTTCGACGCTGAGCGTTGCCGACTCGCCGCTCGTACCGACGACGACAAGCGCATCGGTGCCTTCCGCGATGTGCCAGTCGATCAGTTTGCGAAACGCCGGCAGGTCGAGACTGCCGTCTTCGAGCATCGGGGTGACGATCGCGGGGATGCTGCCGCGGATTTGAATGCCGTCTTGGGTGCCGTTAGCCATGAAACGCGATTGATTGTGTACCGGTAAACATTGAGATTGTAGCGGATTAGCCGGGCAGTTCGTAACGTGGAATTCCCGCCCCCGCCGTCGGGGTCGCGCCCTCGCGTACTGCGCAAAGACGCTGGACGAACGCCTCGCGCGGCGCTGCGACGAAACCGTCCTCGTACGCGACCACCCGCAGATGGCCGCGCACGGCATCCAGCAGCTCGCCCGGGGCGAGCAGGAACGCGGGATTGGACGGCTTTCCGACCGTTTCGTTTCCTTGCGCGAAGGTTTCGTAGATCAGCACGCCGCCCGGCGCCACGGCAGCGAGCAGATGGGGCCAGAGCGGGCGATGCAGATAGTTCGTGACGATCACGGCCGCAAACCGCTCGCTGGCCGGCAGCGGCCATGGCGCGCCTTCGAGATCGGCCGCGCGGGCGGCGACACCGGGAATCGCGCGCAACGCGGCCAGCGCGGCCGGATCGCGGTCGAGCGCGACGACCGGATGCCCGCGCGACGCGAACCAGCGCGCGTGGCGGCCGCCGCCCGCCGCGACGTCGAGCACCGCCCCGCCGACCGGCACGAGCCGCGCCCATTGCGCAACCCAGCGTGACGGCTCGGCCTGGCCGACGTGGCCGCCCGCGGCGGCGATGACGGACTCGCTCATGCGCCGGATCAGTTGTACGACAGGCCCATCGCGTCGCGCACGTCGCGCATCGTTTCCGTCGCGTACTTGCGCGCCTTGTCGCAACCGTCCGCGACGATCGCACGCAACAGCGACGGGTCGTCCATGTACTTCTGCGCACGCTCGAGCATCGGCTGCTGTTCGCGCAGGATGCCTTCGACGACCGGCTGCTTGCAGTCGAGACAGCCGATACCCGCCGAGCGGCAGCCCTTCTGCACCCATTCGTGCGTCGCTTCGTCCGTATAGACCTGGTGAAGCTGCCACACCGGGCACTTGTCGGGATCGCCCGGATCGGTGCGGCGCACGCGTGCGGGATCGGTCGGCATCGTGCGCACCTTCTTCGTGATCGTCTCGGCGTCTTCACGCAGGCCGATCGTGTTGCCGTACGACTTGGACATCTTCTGCCCGTCGAGGCCCGGCATCCGCGACGCTTCGGTCAGCAGCGCCTGCGGCTCGACCAGGATGATCTTGCGTGCGCCTTCGAGATAGCCGAACAGGCGCTCGCGGTCGCTCATCGACAGGCTTTGCGATTCCTGCAGCATCGCGCGCGCCTGTTCGAGCGCCTCGTCGTCGCCTTCCTGCTGATACGCGTTACGCAACTCGTGATAGAGCTTCGCGCGCTTGCCGCCGAGCTTCTTCGCGGCTTCGAGCGCCTTCTCCTCGAAACCGGGCTCGCGGCCGTACAGGTAGTTGAAGCGACGCGCGATCTCGCGCGTCATCTCGACGTGCGGCACCTGATCTTCGCCGACCGGCACGAGCGAGCCGCGATACAGCAGGATGTCGGCGGCCATCAGCACCGGGTAGCCGAGGAAGCCGTAGGTGGACAGATCCTTGTCCTTCAGCTTCTCCATCTGCTCCTTGTAGGTCGGCACGCGTTCGAGCCAGCCGAGCGGCGTGCTCATGCCGAGCAGCAACGCGAGTTCCGCATGCTCGGGCACCTTGCTCTGGATGAACAGCGTCGCCTGCGCCGGGTCGATGCCGGACGCGAGCCAGTCGATCAGCACGTCCCACACGTTCTTCTCGATGACCTCGGGCGTCTCGTAGTGCGTCGTCAGCGCATGCCAGTCGACGACGCAGAAGAAGCACGGGTACTCGGACTGCAGCTTCACCCAGTTTTTCAGCACGCCGTGGTAATGACCGAGGTGCAGCGACCCGGTGGGTCGCATGCCGGAGAAAATACGTTCTGGGAACATGATTGTCGTTAGAAAAGCGAGGCGAAGGGAGACAGGACGGCGCTCAGCACGGCGTAGCCGACATTGACGAGCGGACGCAGCCAGAAGTTCGTCAGCACGCCCGTCGTGACGAGCACGAGGACGATGATGAAACCGTACGGCTCGATGCGCGACAGCGCGATCGATTGCCTGGTGGGCAGCAGCGCCGCCAGGATGCGGCCGCCGTCGAGCGGCGGCAGCGGAAACAGGTTCAGCACGCCGAGCACGAGGTTCGCGCTGACGCCCGCGAACGCCATCCGCGTGAAGAACGGCTCGTCGATGCCGACGGCCGGCAGCACGAGGGTCAGCAGGCCCCAGACCAGCGCCTGCACGAAGTTGCAGGCCGGCCCCGCGAGCGCGACCCACAGGCTGCCCCAGCGCGGATTGCGCAGGTTGCCGAACGACACCGGCACCGGCTTCGCATAGCCGAACAGGAACGCGCCGCCGGTCAGGAAGTACATCGCGAGCGGAATCGCGATCGTGCCGAGCGGGTCGATGTGGCGCATCGGATTGAACGACACGCGCCCCATCGCGTAGGCGGTGTTGTCGCCGAGCAGCCGCGCGGCGTAACCATGCGCGGCCTCGTGCAGCGTGATCGCGAAGATCACGGGCAGCGCGTAGACGGCGATGGTCTGTATCAGGGAAGCATCCATATCGCGTTATTGTAACAAGCGCACTCGCGCAAAAATGGCACGGCGCGTCATGCGGCCGAAAGCCCGAACGGTTCGAGCGCGCCGCGCCCCGCGCGGACGAGTTCGGGCGCATCGCCGGTCAGGTCGATCACCGTCGACGGTTCGCGCGGACACGCACCGCCGTCGATCACGAGGTCGACCTGCTTCTCGAGCCGCGTGCGGATTTCCTCGGGATCGTTCAGCGGTTCGTCGTCCGGCGGCAGGATCAGCGTCGTGCCGAGCAGCGGCTGGCCAAGCGACTCCAGCAGCGCGAGCGTGATCGCGTGATCGGGCACGCGCAACCCGATCGTCTTGCGCGACGGGTGCGACAGCCGGCGCGGCACCTCCTTCGTCGCCTGCAGAATGAACACGTACGGGCCCGGCGTCACCGACTTGATCTGCCGGTACTGGCGGTTGTCGACCATCGCGAAGTTGGCAAGCTCCGACAGGTCGCGCACGAGCAGCGACAGATGCTGCTTCTCGTCGAGGCCGCGAATCCGGCGCACGCGCTCGACCGCATCCTTGTCGTCGAGATGGCACGCGAGCGCATAGCTCGAATCGGTCGGCATCGCGATCACGCCGCCCTTGCTGACGATTTCCACCGCCTGCTTGATCAGGCGCGGCTGCGGATTATCCGGATGAATCCTGAAGAACTGGGACATGGGGACACGTAAAGAGGGAGAAGTCGGATGCGCGTATCGGCGACAACGCGGGCGGCCCGAAGCCGCCCGGCGTCAGAGCCAGCGCTCCCAGACCGGCGTCAGGTCGGGCGGCAACGGCGGCAGGTCGCCGAGCTCGATGCGGCCCTCGCCCGGCGCGTGGAAATCCGAGCCGCGCGACACTTCGAAACCGAAGCGGCGCGCGACGTCCGCGTATTCGCGGTACTGGTCGGGCGTGTGACTGCCCGTGACGACCTCGATCGCGCGACCGCCGAGATCGATGAACTCGCCGAAGAACGCGTCGAATTCGACCGGCGTATAGCGATAACGGCCCGGATGCGCGACCACCGCTTCGCCGCCGGCAGCGCGGATCCAGCCGACCGCGTCGGACAGAGACGCCCAGCGATGCGGGACGAAGCCGGGCTTGCCGTCGCCGAGCAGGCGGTCGAACACGTCGGTCGTCGATTCGGCGTGGCCGTTCTCGACGAGAAAGCGCGCGAAGTGCGTGCGTGAGATCAGGTCAGGATTCGATACGTATTTCAGCGCGCCTTCGTACGCGCCGGGTATGCCGAGCGTCGCAAGCTGCTCCGCGATCGCCAGCGCGCGCGCCGCGCGGCCGTGGCGGGTGCGGTACAGGCCGTCGACCAGCGCCGGATGGGCGGGATCGATGTGCAGACCGACGATGTGTACGGTGCGCGAAGCCCACGTGACCGAAATCTCCACGCCGCTCAGATAGCGCATGCCGAGCGCTTCCGCCTCGCTGCGCGCCGCCGCCTGGCCGCCGATCTCGTCGTGGTCGGTCAGCGCCCACAGGGTCACGCCGCCCGCATGCGCGCGGCGCGCGACGTCGGCAGGCGACAGCAACCCGTCGGAAACATTGGAATGGCAGTGGAGATCGGCGTTCATTGTCGGCATGGCAGGTAAGGCCTCATTCTACTGCAACGCGGCAATTGCGCCGCCCGCCTGCCGTGCCGGCGCCGCCACGCGCCTACGCGCAGAACGCCTCGATCAGCGACGCGATCTGCTCGGGCTGGTCGTGATGCACCATGTGGCCGGCATCCTCGACGAGCTTCTCGCGCCAGTCGGGGAATGCGTCGAAGCGCGCCTTGAATTCGGGCAGCGGGATGTCGCCTGCGAGGTGCGCGAGCGTCGGCGAATTGACGGCCTCGACGTGCAGCACCTTCGCGCGCACCTGCTTCCAGATGGCCATCACTTCGTCGAGCCGGTACAGCAGCGGGCCCGGGATCTTGTGCGCCGGGTCGGCCAGCAGGTGGTAGAGGCCGTCGTCGCCGCGTTTCGACCAGTGTTCGGCGAGAAACGCGGCGCGGCGCGGGTCGAGTCGCGGATTGGTCTTGATCAGGCGCGCCGCCACGTCGTCGAGGCACGCGTACGGCCGTAGCGCGGGCGGCTCGCGCAGCTCGTCGAGCCAGCCGCGCAGCCGGCGCGGCGCCTGTTCGGCGCGGGCAGGCGCGAGCCCGAACCCTTCGAGGTCGACCACGCGCCGCACCCGTTCCGGCCGCGCGCCGGCATACAGGCACACGACGTTCGCGCCCATGCTGTGGCCGACCAGATTGACCTCGCCGCTCGGCGCATAGCGGTCGACGAGCGCATCGAGGTCGCCCAGGTACTCGTGGAACCAGTAGTGACCGCCGCCCTGCCGCGCGACCGGCCAGTCGGACAGCCCGAAGCCGCGCGCGTCGGGCGCGATCACCTGCCAATCGCCCGCGAGCGCATCGACGACGAACTGGAACGACGCAGCGACGTCCATCCACCCGTGCAGCATGAACAGCGTCGGCGCATCGGGCCGGCCCCAGCGCCGCACATGCAGCTGGACGCCGCGCACCGTGACGAAATCGGAAACAGAATTCGACGCACTCATTGCAGCCGCCCGAAAAAAGAATGGTCGTTCGATTATAGCGGCGACACTCCGGTTCCGGCCGCCGGTAATCGAGGTATCGCTCTAGCGGCAAGGTCGTCCCAGGGCCCGCGGGCAGCACGCCGTCGATCAGGCGCGCGAGCGGGCGGGCGGCCACCGAGGACGCAACCGAGCGTGATCCGGCTAAGGCGTGGGGCGTCCGTCCGCCGCGTCCTGCGCGGCCAGTTCGTCGAGTTCGGCTTGCTCGAAGCCCGCGTCGCGTCGCGCATCGAAATTGAACGGGCCACGCAGCCGCGGCGCGTGGTATTGCTCGGCGAGCTGCCGATAAGTCGGCACGGGATCGCGGCCGGCTGCGTCGCACAAATGCCGGAACCAGCGGTTGCCGATCGCGACGTGGCCGATTTCGTCGCGCAGGATCACGTCGAGGATCGCGGCCGACGCATCGTCGCCCGCCTGCACGAGCCGTGCGCGGATCGGCGGCGACGCGTCGAGCCCGCGGGCCTCGAGCGTCCGCGGCACGAGCGCCATGCGCGCCAGCACGTCGTCCCGGGTCCGCTCGCACATCTCCCACAGCCCGTTGTGCGCGGGAAAATCGCCGTATGCGTGCCCGAATGCCGCGAGCCGGTCGGACAGCAGCGTGAAGTGGTAGGCCTCCTCGGCCGCGACCTTCAGCCAATCCGCGTAGAACGCGTCCGGCAGGCCCGCGAAGCGCCAGACCGCGTCGAGCGCGAGGTTGATCGCATTGAACTCGATGTGGGCGAGCGCGTGCAGCAGCACGGCGCGCCCTTCCGGCGACCGCATGCTGCGCCGCTCGAGCTGGCGCGGCTCGACGAGCGGCGGCCGCGCCGGACGGCCGGGCAGACCGGCCGGTTCGCGCAGTCGAAGCGCCGGCGCGATCGCGGCCTGCCCGGCCCGCAGCGCATCGTGCAGCGCGCGCACCTGCGCGGCCTTGGCCGTCGGCTCGGCAACACGCAGCGCATCGAGCGCCACGCTGCGCACACAGGTCGGCACCTGGCCGAAAGAAGAAGACACGATGCTCATAAAACGGGGACACCTTGCGTACGCATCGCGGGAGCACAAGCACACGACGGTTTACAATATGCGTTTGTTCCGCGGCGCCATGCGCCGGGCAAACCGGACGCGCCATTCTACCGGCGCCCGTCATCGAAGAGACAAGGAGACTCCGTGACGATCTACAAGCTGGGCGAGACGGCCCCGACGATCCACGAAAGCGTATTCGTCGCCGATACGGCGGCCATCATCGGCAAGGTCGTGCTCGAGGAAAACGCGAGCGTGTGGTTCGGCGCGACGATTCGCGGCGACAACGAGACGATTACGGTCGGCGTCGGCAGCAACGTCCAGGAAGGGGCGGTCCTGCATACCGACCCGGGCTTTCCGCTGACGATTGCCGAGAACGTGACGATCGGGCACCAGGCCATGCTGCACGGCTGCACGATCGGTGAAGGCTCGCTGATCGGGATTCAGGCGGTGGTCTTGAATGGAGCGGTCATCGGCCGCAACTGTCTGGTCGGTGCCGGCGCGGTCGTCACGGAAGGCAAGACGTTCCCGGACAACTCGCTGATTCTCGGCGCACCGGCGAAAGTCGTGCGCGAGCTGTCGGACGAAGACGTCGCGCGGCTGCGCGCGAACGCGAAGACGTATGTCGAGCGACGCGCGCATTTCAAGGAGCAACTCGTGCGGATCGGGTGATTCGCACGGATTTCAAGGAAGAAGAGTGAGCGACCAGTTACAGAAATTCATGTTCAATGCGGCGCCTGTGCGCGGCGAGATCGTTTCGCTGCGCAACACGTGGCAGGAAGTACTCGCCCGCCGCGACTACCCTGCCCCCGTGCGCACGGTGCTCGGCGAGATGATGGCCGCGTGCGCGCTGCTGTCCGCGAACCTGAAATTTCACGGCACCCTGATCATGCAGATCTTCGGCGACGGGCCGGTCCAGATGCTGGTCGTCCAGTGCGGGTCCGATCTGTCGATGCGGGCCACCGCGAAGTTCTCGGGTGACGCCGCGCAGACGATCGGCGACGACACGCGTTTCGCGGCGCTCGTCAATGCGAGCGGCCACGGCCGCTGCGTGATCACGCTCGACCCGGCCGACAAGCTGCCGGGCCAGCAGCCGTATCAGGGCATCGTGCCGCTGAACGGCGTCGACGGCCCGCTCGAATCGGTGTCGCAGGTACTCGAGCACTACATGCATCACTCGGAGCAGCTCGACACGCGGCTGTGGCTCGCGGCCGATCGCGACCGCGCAGTCGGCATGCTGCTGCAGAAGCTGCCAGGCGACGGCGGCATCGTACCGCGCAACGCCGAAACCGATATCGACACGTGGGAGCGCGTGTGCACGCTCGGCGGCACGCTGTCCGCGAAGGAGCTGCTCGAGGTCGAACCGGAAGTCGTGTTCCGCCGGCTGTTCTGGCAGGAAAACGTGCAGCACTTCGAACCGGCCGGCACGCGCTTCCAGTGTTCGTGCTCGCGCGAGAAGGTCGGTGCGATGTTGCGCATGCTCGGTCGCGAAGAAGTCGACAGCGTGATCGTCGAGCGCGGCCACGTCGAGATCCACTGCGAGTTCTGCAACCAGCGCTACGAGTTCGATCCGGTCGACGTCGCGCAACTGTTCGCGGCGCCCGGTGTCGAAACCGGCATCGCGCCGGCGACCGACCAGCGTCACTGAGCCGCGCGCCCGTGTGAGCCGCGCGCCCGTGCCCGCCACCGGCGCGGCACGGGCGCATAATGACGCACGAGCGCCGCATGCGCGGCTCGGGCGCCGGAGGCCCGGCCTTTCGTGCCAGCCGCTTTCCACGGTCGGCGCGCCGCAGGAGAAACACATGAATCGCCCCCGCCGCTTTTGCACCATCCGCACCATCGTCCTGACGGGCATGGCCGCCGGCACGCTCGCGCTTGCCGGCTGCGCGATGCCGCCGCCGACTTCCACGATTCTGAGCCGCCTGCCCGAACCGGGCGCGTCGGGTGGCCAGCCGCCCGTGCTGTCGAGCGCCGAACGCAAGCGCTACGACGAGATCGATCAACAGGTCCTGCGCGAGCAGAACAGCGCGATGGCAGCCGAAGCGGCCGCGCGCGCGTGGGCCTATTACTCGCCGCCGCCCGTGACGGTCTACGGCGGGTATTACGGCGGTTGGGGCAATCGCTGGGGCACGGGCATCAGTTACGGCTATCCGGGCTGGTGGTGGTGAGCTCGCATCGCCCGACCGATTGATCACTGGCAGGAAATAAAAAAGCGCGGCATTTCCCGCGCTTTTTCAATGGATTCGACGTATCGCGCTCAGTGATGCGCCGCCTTGCCCTTGTCGCCGCCATGATGGCGCGACGGCTTCGCGATCGACTGCGGATTCGGCACGACCCGCACGGGCGCCGCGGACACGGTACCGCGCGTCGACGTATTCGACGGCGTGTTGTTCGGCGGCCCGGCAGGCGCATTCGGCGACACGAACTGCACGAATACTTCGCCGTCCTTCACCATGCCCATCTCGTAGCGCGCACGCTCCTCGATCGCCGCAGTGCCGCTCTGCAGGTCCTGCACTTCACCGGCGGTGCGCTCGTTGCGCAGCTTCTCGTCCGCGTTCTTCTGAAGTTGGTCGTCGAGCTGCTGACGCAGTTCGTGCACCCGCAGCCAGCCGCCGTGTCCCCACCATAGGGGGTACTGAATGAGCGCCAGCAAGGCAATCAGGACGACAGTGACAAGCCGCATGTAAGAGACGCAGATATAAGAAGCGCCGCTCCGCGCACAGGCACAGAGCGGCGTCGAGATGACGAACCCGATAGTAGCGCGTTAGCGCAGGTTATAGAAAGCCGATTTGCCCGGGTAGCTCGCGATGTCGCCGAGATCTTCCTCGATGCGCAGCAACTGGTTGTACTTCGAGATGCGGTCGCTGCGCGACAGCGAACCCGTCTTGATCTGACCGGCGTTCAGGCCGACCGCGATGTCCGCGATCGTCGAATCTTCCGTTTCGCCCGAGCGGTGCGAGATCACGGCCGTGTAGCCCGCGCGCTTCGCCATTTCGATCGCCGCGAACGTTTCGGTCAGCGTACCGATCTGGTTGATCTTGATGAGGATCGAGTTCGCGATGCCCTTCTCGATGCCTTCCTTCAGGATGCGCGTGTTCGTGACGAACAGGTCGTCGCCGACGAGCTGCACCTTCTTGCCGAGGCGGTCGGTCAAGAGCTTCCAGCCGTCCCAGTCGCTTTCATGCATGCCGTCCTCGATCGACACGATCGGGAACTTGTCGGCGAGCGTCGCGAGGTAGTCGGTGAATTCGGCCGACGACAGTTGCAGGCCTTCGCCCGCGAGCTGGTATTTGCCGTCGTGGTAGAACTCGGATGCCGCGCAGTCGAGCGCGAGCAGCACGTCTTCGCCCGCACGGTAGCCGGCCTTCTCGATCGCCTGCAGGATCGTCGACAGGCACTCGTCGTTGCTGCCGAAGTTCGGTGCGAAACCGCCTTCGTCGCCGACGGCCGTGCTCATGCCGCGGTCGCTCAGGATCTTCTTCAGCGCGTGGAACACTTCCGCGCCGCAACGCAGCGCTTCACGGAACGTCGGCTGGCTGACCGGGACGATCATGAATTCCTGGATGTCCAGGCTGTTGTTCGCGTGCGCGCCGCCGTTGACGATGTTCATCATCGGCACCGGCAGTTGCATCGCGCCCGAGCCGCCGAAGTAGCGGTACAGCGGCAGGCCGGCTTCTTCGGCTGCTGCCTTCGCGACGGCCATCGACACGGCCAGCATCGCGTTCGCGCCGAGGCGCGACTTGTTGTCGGTGCCGTCCAGCTCGAGCAGCGTCTTGTCGAGGAACGCCTGTTCCGACGCGTCGAGGCCCATGATGGCTTCGGAGATTTCGGTGTTGATGTGCTCGACCGCCTTCAGCACGCCCTTGCCGTTGTAGCGGCCGGCTTCGCCGTCGCGCAGTTCGATCGCTTCACGCGAGCCGGTGGACGCGCCCGACGGCACCGCCGCGCGGCCCATCGTGCCCGATTCGAGCAGCACGTCGCATTCGACGGTGGGGTTGCCGCGCGAATCCAGAATCTCGCGGCCGATGATATCTACGATTGCACTCATGGGTTTCCTCTGAGAATGACGATGGATTCTTCAAACTGCGACGGCGTGCGGACCGGAACCGCTTTCGCTACAGACGCGCAAAGCCGTCGCAAGGTTCATTCGATCTTTAATTGAAATCGTTTTCCAGGAACGGGCTGCGCTTCACCGCCTGGTCGAGCGTGACGAGCGTCTCCAGCAACGCACCCATCCGGTTCAGCGGCACCGCGTTCGGGCCGTCCGACTTCGCCTCGGCCGGATTCGGATGCGTTTCCATGAAAAGGCCCGCGACGCCCGTCGCGACCGCCGCACGTGCGAGCACCGGCACGAATTCGCGCTGGCCGCCCGAGCTCGTGCCCTGGCCGCCCGGCAACTGCACCGAGTGGGTCGCATCGAACACGACCGGCGCGTTCGTCTCGCGCATGATCGCGAGCGAACGCATGTCCGACACGAGATTGTTGTAGCCGAACGAGACGCCGCGCTCGCACGCCATGAAACGATCTTCCGACAGACCGGCTTCACGTGCCGCGTCGCGCGCCTTGTCGATCACGTTCTTCATGTCGTGCGGTGCGAGGAACTGGCCCTTCTTGATGTTGACGGGCTTGCCCGAGCGCGCGCATGCATGGATGAAATCGGTCTGACGGCACAGGAACGCCGGCGTCTGCAGCACGTCGACGACCGACGCGACCTGCTCGATCTCGTCGATCGAATGCACGTCCGTCAGCACCGGCAGGCCGAGCTGGCGCTTCACCTCGGACAGGATCCGCAGGCCCTCGTCCATTCCGAGGCCGCGAAACGATTTGCCCGAGCTGCGGTTTGCCTTGTCGTAGGACGACTTGTAGATGAACGGAACGTTCAGCTTCTCGCAGATCTCCTTCAGGCGGCCGGCCGTGTCGATCGTCATTTGCTCCGATTCGACGACGCAGGTACCCGCGATCAGGAAGAAAGGCTTGTCGAGACCGACCTCGAAATCGCACAGCTTCATGCTTGCACTCCGCGCGCTTGCTTGTTGGCGAGCGCGGCTTCGACGAACGACTTGAACAGCGGATGACCGTCACGCGGCGTGGACGTGAATTCCGGGTGGAACTGGACGCCGACGAACCACGGGTGCATCGAGCGCGGCAGCTCCATCATTTCCGGCAGATCCTCGCTCGGGGTACGGGCGCTGATGATAAGGCCGCCGGCTTCGAGCTGGGGCACGAAGCGGTTATTGACTTCATAACGGTGGCGATGGCGCTCGTTCACGTCCTTGCCGTAGATTTCTTCCGCCATCGTGCCCGGCTTGATCGGGCAGCGCTGCGAACCCAGGCGCATCGTGCCGCCGAGGTCGGATTCCTCGGTGCGCGTCTCGACCTTGCCTTCGCGGTCGTACCATTCGGTGATCAGCGCGACCACGCGCTCCGGCGTGTCCGGATCGAATTCCGTGCTGTTCGCCTGCTTCAGGCCGACGACGTCGCGCGCGAATTCGATCACCGCGAGCTGCATGCCGAGGCAGATGCCGAGGTACGGCACCTTCGACTCGCGCGCATAGCGGACCGCCGCGATCTTGCCTTCCGTGCCGCGACGGCCGAAACCGCCCGGCACCAGCACGGCGTCGAGATGCTTCAGGCTGTCGACACCGTTCGCCTCGAGCTCTTCCGAATCGATGTACTCGATGTTGACCTTGGTCGACGTGTGGATCGACGCATGGCGCAGCGCCTCGATCAGCGACTTGTACGACTCGGTCAGGTCGACGTACTTGCCGACCATGCCGATCGTCACTTCGTGCTTCGGGTTCTCGAGCTTTTCGACGAGCGTCGACCACATGCTCAGGTCGGCGTCCTTCGGCGACAGCTTCAGCTCTTCGCAGATGATCCGGTCGAGGCCCTGGTCGTGCAGCATCTGCGGAATCTTGTAGATGCTGTCGGCGTCCCACACCGAGATCACGGCGTCTTCGGGCACGTTCGAGAACATCGAGATCTTCTTCGATTCGTCGTCGGGAATGCGGCGATCCGCACGGCACAGCAGCACGTGCGGCAGGATGCCGATCTCGCGCAGCTTCTGCACGCTGTGCTGGGTCGGCTTCGTCTTCAGCTCGCCGGCCGTCGCGACGTACGGCACGAGCGTCAGGTGCACGAAGCACGCGCTGTTGCGGCCGAGGCGCAGGCTCATCTGGCGCGCGGCCTCGAGGAACGGCAGCGATTCGATGTCGCCGACCGTGCCGCCGATCTCGACGATCGCGACGTCCGGCTCGCCGCAGGTGGCCGATGCCGCCCCGCGCTCGATGAACGCCTGGATTTCGTTCGTGATGTGCGGAATCACCTGCACGGTCTTGCCGAGATAGTCGCCGCGGCGTTCCTTGCGGATCACCGATTCGTAGATCTGGCCGGTCGTGAAGTTGTTGGCCTTGCGCATCTTCGTGCTGATGAAGCGCTCATAGTGGCCGAGGTCGAGGTCGGTCTCCGCTCCGTCTTCCGTCACGAATACTTCGCCGTGCTGAAACGGGCTCATCGTGCCGGGGTCGACGTTGATGTAGGGATCGAGTTTGAGGAGGGTGACTTTCAGACCGCGCGATTCGAGGATCGCGGCGAGAGAGGCGGCGGCAATACCCTTGCCGAGGGAAGAAACTACGCCGCCGGTGACGAAAACATATTTGGTCATCGCTGGATGCTCGCGGGAAAAACGGATTATACCGTAAAGCCCGCCCTTCTCTCAGCAATTGACGCGATGATCGCGCCCTTTCGTGCCGACCCGCACCAACCGTGCGCGCCGGTGCGAACCGGCCGGCCGGTCGGCGCCGCACGCATGCGCCGGCGGGCGTTCCTGTCGCCGGACGAAGCGTCAGGCGCGCCTCGCGATCGGCGCACCGGCCAGCGAAGCGCTGCCCTCTTCCGCCTTCAGCGAATTCAGCATCCGCTGCAATGCGCGGGCGGTCTCGATCGGCCGCTCCATCGGGAACAGGTGGCTCCCTTCGATCCATTCGATGCGCCCGCGCGTCGCACGGCGCGTCGCGTCGAGCCCGACCTGCCGGACCTCGCGCGAGCGCGTGCCGGCGAGAAAGCCGAGCGGCACCGGCGCGCCGTGCGCGAGCCGCGGGCCGAGCGTGTGCGGCAGCGTCCGGTAGATCAGGTATTCGACCTGCCGGTCGAACGCCAGCGCGCGCTCGCCGTCGGCGCCGGCCTGCGGGATCCCGTGGTCGATATAGTCGGCGAGCATCCGTTCGTCCCAGCGCGCGAACGCGGGCTTCTCGCGAAAGTGCCGCCAGACTTCGTCGCGGCTCATCCAGCGCGTGCGCCGGTTGCGCGTGGCCGCGGCCGGCGACAGCCGCTCGTCGAGCCCCGCCCACTGGCTCGCGCGCAGCGCGCCGGCACGCCAGCCCGCGATGATCGGCGAATCGATCATCACGACGCCGCGCACCCACTGCGGCTTCTTCAGCGCGGCCATCAACGACAGGTAGCCGCCGAGCGAATGGCCGACGAGCCAGACCGGGCGCTCGTAGCGGCTGCCGATGTCGTCGAGCAGTTGCTCGACGAGATGCGGCCAGTCGCGCGTCACCGGGTAGCGGCGGTCGTGACCGATCCGTTCGATGTAGCGCAGCTCGTAATCGTCGGCCAGTTCGGCGAAGATCGTCCGGTATGTCGACGCCGGGAAGCCGTTCGCATGCGAGAAGTGGAGGATGTCCTTCAAATGCCGATGTCTCCTTTGTCGACGGGAGCGGGTGCTTCGGCACGTGCTCCCGTCCCATGCTTCGCGGCCGACGGAAGTGGGCGCTTCAGCTCTTGCGCCGATCCCATGCTTCGTATTCTGTCGGAACCGTGCTTCGGCACGCTACGCCAGCCCCGAGCTTTCGTCCCGATGCCGGCCTTCGCCGCGCTTACCGGTCCATCCAGTACCGGCGCCGTTCGTCGCGATAGCGCGCGAATGCAAACCCGGCGCCCGCCGGCGCGACGTCGAACCGCACGGCGCCGTCGCGATCGGTGCGCGGCAGCGGAATCCCGCGCGCCTCGTAGCGGGCGAGCACGGTCCGGTGCGGATGCCCGAAACGATTGCGATAGCCTACAGGAAATACCGCGACGCGCGGCCCGACCGAATCGAGGAAAGGCTCGACCGACGACGTGCGGCTGCCGTGGTGCGGAACGACCAGGATCTGCGCGGCCAGCGCGTCGCGCGCATCGGCCACCAGCCGGCGCTCGGCGGCGGCCTCGATGTCGCCCGTCAGCAGTGCCGACGTGCCGCCCGCATCGATGCGCAACACACACGATTGGCCGTTCGACGAACCCGTGCCCACCCCGCCCGGCGGCCACAGCACCGTGAAGACGACGCCGTCCCAGGTCCACCGCTGCCCGGCCGCGCACGGCAGCCGATCGGCCACGCCCGCCGCCTGCGCATCGCGCCACAGCCGGTGCCGCGGCGCAATGCCGGCCAGCAACTGGCGCACGTCGGCGGCCGCATAAACGGCCGCTGCGCCGCCCGCATGATCGGCATCCGCATGACTGAGCACGAGCGAATCGATCGTCGCGATGCCGCGCGCCCGCAACGCCGGCGCGACGATCCGCGTACCGGCGTGGGACGACTCCGCGCCGGGCCCCGCATCGAACAGCAAGGTCCGCCGCGCGGTTTCGACCAGTACCGCCGCGCCCTGCCCGACGTCGAGCACGGTCAGCCGGAAGCCGCCCGCCGGCGGCGCATCCGGCGCCGGCGCGACGAGCGGCAGCCACGTCAGCGGCGCCGCCCAGCGCAGCGGCCAGCCGCGCGGCATCAGCGCCCACGCGACACCCACGCATGCCAGCACCAGCACCGGCCAGTCGGGCATGCGCAGCCAGAACACGCCGGCCGGCCAATCGGCCAGGTGCCCGAGCAGCGTCATCATCGGCGCGAGCGCCGCGTGCGCTAGCCGAAAAGCAACCGCATCGAGCGGCGGCGGCAACGCGATGCCGGCCAGCACGACCGGCGTCACGACCGAGCTGACCCACGGAATCGCGAACGCATTGCCGAACGGCCCCGACAGCGAAACCTGCGCGAACCATGCGGCGGTGAGCGGCGCGAGCCCGATCGTCACCGCGTACTGCACGCGCGTCGCCTCGGCGAAGCGGCGCCCGCAACGCATAGCCCACGCACGCAACCGGCTCCGCAAGCCGGCCGTGCCGCTTTCCGCGCCCGCTTCGTCGATCTCGTCGATCTCATCAGCCTCGCGCACCGCGCGCCAGCCGGCGACGGCCAGCAGGATCACCGCGACCGCACCGAACGACAGCCAGAACCCGGCCGACAGCACGGCCCACGGGTCAGCGAGCAGCACGCCGCCGAGCGCCACGCACAGCACCGCCGACGTCGGCACGCTGCGGCCGGCCAGATACGCGATGCCGCCGGCCGCGATCATCCACCACGCGCGCTGCGCCGGCACGTTGAAGCCGGCGAGCGCCGCATAGCCCGCCGCAGCGACCAGCGCGGCAAGCGCGGCCGCGTACGGCGCCGGCAGCACGAGCGTCGCGGCCCGTCCGCGCCAGCGCACGCGGCGCCAGACCATCGAAACGAGCCAGCCGGCGAGCGCACCGACCAGCCCGACATGGAGACCTGAAATCGCGACCAGATGGCTCGTGCCCGTGTTGCGCAGCACACGCCAATCGTCGTCGCCGATACCCGACTGGTCGCCGATCGCCAGCGCGGCGACGATGCCGCGATGCGCCGCATCGGCGCCGAGCCCCTCGCCGATGCGTGCCCGCAGCATGTCGCGCACACGATCGATCGATGCGCGCCATCCCGATGCGCGCCCATCGAGCAATACCGCCCGACGCGGCGCGCTGACATAGCCGATCGCACGAATGCCCGCGGCGAGCCACGCCGCCTCGCCGTCGCGCACGCCGGGATTGGCCTCGGCATGCGGACGCTTGAGGCGTACGACGAAACGCCAGCGCTGGGCCGCACGCAAATCGGGCAGCGCATCGCGTGTCGCGGATGCGCCATACGCGCGCCACGACAACCGGATCAACGGCGGGAAACGGGTGAGCCCCGCATCATTCGATTCGACCGCGAACAGCAGCCGCGCACCTGTCTCGTCGACGACGGGCAGCCCGCGGATCACGCCCGTGACGACGATGTCGCGCCCTTCCCACTCGACAGGCAGACTGTCGCGCAGCCGCCATTCGGCTCGCGCGGCCGCATAGCCGAATCCCACGACGCAAGCCGCGACCGCGCACAACATCCATCCGCATACGACGACCGCGCGCGTGTGCCGGCGACGCACGCACCACGCGCCCAGCGCCGCGCAGCCCGCGAGCACCGCTGCTCCGATCGTCCAAGCGATTGCCCCCGGCAACGCCGCCTGCCGCTGCAGCACGACGACGCCGAGCGCGAACGCGATCCACCACACGCGCATTCCGCCTCCTCGTCGACCCGGCGCCGCCCCTGCCCATGCGGCGCCTTCCGGCAACGATTATGCGGACGAAAGTGCGAGTCGCGGCAGCGCGGCGAGCGCGTTAGCCGAAGTGCATAGGGACAATTCGCCGGCATCGAGCCCGCGCAGTTCGGCGAGCACACCGCCGATGCGCGGCACCTGGTCGGGCGTATTGCGGGATTTGTATGCCCATTCGGGCGCGATGTCGGGCGCATCGGTCTCGACGACGAGCGCGTCGAGCGGTAATTCGGCGGCGAGCCGGCGGATCTGCCGCGCGCGCGTGAAGGTCACGTTGCCGCCGAAGCCGAGATGCAGCCCCTGCGCAAGATACGCGTCGGCCTGCTGGAAGCTGCCGTTGAACGCATGCGCGATGCCGCGCCGTACGCCGAAACGGCGCAGCCCGGCCAGCACGCGGTCCTGCGACTTGCGCACGTGGCACAGCACCGGCAGATCGAATTCCCGCGCCAGCCTGAGCTGGCCCTGGTAGAAGAGCTGCTGCCGGTCTTCGTCGAGGCCCGGCACGAAATAGTCGAGCCCGATCTCGCCGATCGCGACGAAACGCGGATCGTCGAGGCTCGCCTCGATCTCCATGCGCAGCCGGTCGAGATCCGCGTCGCGCGCTTGCGGCGTATACATCGGATGGATGCCGAGCGCGTACACCGCGCCCGGCGTGCGATGCGCGAGTTCGCGCACCGTCGTGAAGTTGTCGCGCCCGATGCTCGGGATCACGACGCGCGACACGCCGGCCGCGCGCGCAGCCTGCGCGACCGCGTCGCGGTCGGCGTCGAACTCGGCGGCATCGAGATGGCAGTGCGTGTCGATCCACATGGCAGCGGTCCTGCGCCGTTGCGCCGTGCCGGACGAGCCGGCGGCCGGCCAAAGGCGCGTGGCTTCTTACACCGGCAGCGCCGGCTCCTCGTGCAGCACCCCGTCGCGCAACCGCATGATGCGGTCGCAGCGCGCGGCGAGATCGGGATCGTGCGTGACGATCACGAAACTCGTTTCGAGCGTCTCGGACAGCTCGAGCATCAGGTTGAACACCGTGTCGGCCGTCGTGCCGTCGAGGTTGCCGGTCGGCTCGTCGGCGAGCACGCACGCCGGCTTCGTGACCAGCGCGCGCGCGATCGCGACACGCTGCCGTTCGCCGCCCGACAGCTCGCCCGGCCGGTGCTTCGCACGCGGGCCGAGACCGACGCGTTCGAGCATCGCCTGTGCCTGTGCGCGCGCGTCCTCGGTCGTCATCCGGCGGATGCGCAGCGGCATCGCGACGTTGTCGAGCGCCGTGAACTCGGGCAGCAGGTGATGGAACTGGTAGACGAAGCCCAGCGCGCGGTTGCGCAGCTCGTTGCGCTCGCGCTCGGCGAGTTGCGTAAACGGCTTGCCGAGCAGCGACACCTCGCCGGCGCTCGGCTCGTCGAGCCCGCCCAGCACGTGCAGCAGCGTGCTCTTGCCGGAGCCCGACGCGCCGACGACCGCGAGCTTCTCGCCGCGCCGCACCGTCAGCTCGGTGTTGTTGAGCACCTGCACGTTGAAGCCACCCTGCACGAACGCCTTCGTGATCCCGCGCGCCTGAAGCACGTATTCCTGCATACCTGCCGAATCCTGTCTGTTGTGTTGTCGTGAATCCGCGAATGCGGTCGCGCGGTCATTCATAGCGGAGCGCCTCCGCGGGTTTCACCTTCGCGCCGCGCCAGCTCGGATAGAGCGTGGCGACGGCCGACAGCGCGAACGCGATCAACCCGATCCGGATCACGTCGCTCGCGACGAGCTCGGACGGCAGTTCGCTGATGAAGTACACCGACGGCGGCAGGAACTGCACGCCGAACAGGTGCTCGATCATCGGGATCAGCCACGGGATGCTCCATGCGATCAGGCAGCCGAGCGCGACGCCGGACGCGGTGCCGACGAAGCCGATCGTCACGCCCTGCACGACGAAGATCTTCATGATCGACCCCGGCTGCGCGCCGAGCGTGCGCAGGATCGCGATGTCGGCCTGCTTGTTGGTCACCGTCATCACGAGCGACGACACGAGGTTGAACGCGGCCACCGCGATGATCAGCGTGAGGATGATGAACATCATCCGCTTCTCGATCTGCACGGCCGAGAACCACGTCTTGTTCTGCTGGGTCCAGTCGCGGATGTACAGGCTGCCCGACAGCGTCCGCGACAGCTCGAGCGCAACCTGCGGCGCCTTCTGCATGTCGGTGAGCCGCAGCCGCACGCCGGTCGGCGCGCTCATCCGGAACAACGCCTCGGCGTCGCGAATGTTGATCATCGCGAGCGTGCTGTCGTATTCGTAGTGGCCCGATTCGAACACGCCGACGACCGTGAACTGCTTCAGGCGCGGCATCATGCCGGCCGGCGTGATCGAGCCTTCGGGCGCGACGAGCGTGATCTTGTCGCCGACCGTCACGCCGAGGTTGCCGGCGAGCGCGTCGCCGAGCACGATGCCGAACTGGCCGGGCACGAGCGCGCCGAGCTGGCCGGCCTTCATGTCCTTGCCGATGTCGGACACCTGCGGTTCGAGCGCCGGCTCGATGCCGCGCAGCATCACGCCGCTCACCGAGTCCTTGCGCGTGAGCAGCGCCTGCGCGTCGACGTACGGCGCCGCGCCGATCACCGACGGATTGCGGCGCGCTTCCTGCGCGGTCAGTTGCCAGTCGGGCATCGAACCCGTCGGCGAGAACACCTCGACGTGCGCGAGCACCGACAGCATGCGGTCGCGCACTTCCTTCTGGAAGCCGTTCATCACCGACAGCACGACGATCAGCGCCGCGACGCCGAGCGCGATCCCGAGCATCGAGACGAGCGCGATGAAGGAAATGAAGCCGTTGCCGGTCGTGCGTTTGCCGGCGCGCGTGTAGCGCCAGCCGATTTGCCATTCGTACGGAAGTTTCAAGCGAATCCTTTCTGCTGGTTACGGCGGGGATGGCGGCCCGCAGCCGGACCGCCATCGGGCGGCGGTCGCCCGGGCGCGATCGAAAAAAAACGGTCGCCGGACGCGAACGGGCCGTCAGCCGGCCCGATCACGCGCGCAGTTTGCCATACAATGCGCACCATCATGCACGACCGACGCCTCCATTTTCTCGTTCCGTTCGCGCTGCCGTCGGCGGCCGATGCGGCCTCGTCCCTGCACACACTGGACAGTCCCGCGCTCAGGAAGTTGCTCGCCCGCGCGAGCCTCGTCGAGCGCGTGGCCGGCGAGGACTTCCAGCGCACGCTGCCGCACGAGCGCTGGCTGGCAAGCCGGTTCGGCGCCACGCAGGGCAACGCCGCGGACGAGGCGCCGCTCGCGCCCTACATGCTGCTGGCCGACGGCGGCGATCCCGGCACGCACGCATGGGCGTGCGTCGAGCCCGTGCACGTCGAAATCGCGCACGATCACCTGGTGCTCGTCGATCCGGCCGCCCTCGCGCTCGACGACGGCGACGCAGCCGCGCTGCTCGCGGTTGCGCGGCCGCTGATCGAGGAGCTGGGCGTGCGGCTCGAAGCGCCGAACCCGGCGCGCTGGTATCTGTCGAGCGACCAGCTCGCGCGCCTCGCCGGCGCCGCGCCGCTGCGCGCCAGCGGCCGCAACATCGAGATCTGGTTGCCGCACGAGGCACATACGGGCGAGCGCTCGCGGATGTGGATGAAACTGCAGAATGAAGTGCAGATGGCGTGGTTCCAGCATCCGGTGAACGAAGCCCGCGAGGCCCGTGGGTTGCCGGCCGTCAATTCGATCTGGTTCCATGCACAGGGCACGCTGAAGCCGGTCGGCAAGCCGTTCTCGCGCGTGCTGTCCGCGTCGCCCGCCGCACTCGGCCTCGCACGCGCCGCGCAAATCGAAGCCGGCCGCCCGCCCGCGACGTTCGGCGCGCTGCCGGCCGCCGATGGCGCGACGCTCGTCGAGCTGCCGGCGCTGACCGCCCCGTTCATCGAGCAGGACTGGGCGCGCTGGCACGACGGACTCGCCACGCTCGAACGCGACTGGTTCGCGCCGGCGCTTGCCGCGCTGCAGAACGGCGAGTTGGCGGCCGTCGATTTCACGCTGTGCGGCGACACGAGCTCCGTGACGCTGCACGCGACGCGCGGCGACCTGCGCAAGTTCTGGCGCCGCCGCGCGCTCGCCTCCCTGTTCGAATAACAACGCCAACCCGTATGACCCGGATCGTTACCCGCCCCGTCGCGCCCGCCGACGCCGAAGCGCTCGCGCGCCACGGCCTGCACCCCGTCCTCGCACGCCTGTACGCGTCGCGCGGCGTGCAGTCGCCCGCGGACATCGAGACCGCGCTCGCGCGCCTCGTGCCGCCCACCGAGCTGAAAGGCTGCGCCGATGCGGCGGTGCTGCTCGCCGACGCGATCGCCGACAAGCGGCGCCTGCTGGTCGTCGCCGACTACGACTGCGACGGCGCGACCGCCTGCGCGGTCGCGGTGCGCGGCTTGCGGATGTTCGGCGCGCAGATCGACTACCTGGTGCCGAACCGCTTCGAATACGGCTACGGCCTCACGCCCGAGATCGTCGAGCTCGCGGCCGCACGCAAGCCCGACCTGCTGATTACCGTCGACAACGGGATCGCAAGCGTCGCCGGCGTCGAAGCCGCGAACGCGCGCGGCATCGACGTGCTCGTGACCGACCACCACCTGCCCGGCGACGCGCTGCCCGCCGCGCGCGCGATCGTCAACCCGAACCAGCCGGGCTGCGCGTTCCCGAGCAAGCACCTCGCCGGCGTCGGCGTGATGTTCTACGTGCTGCTCGCGCTGCGCGCCGAGCTGCGCCGCCGCGGCGCGTTCGCGAGCAAGGAAGCCGAGCCGCGCCTCGACGGCCTGCTCGACCTCGTCGCGCTCGGCACCGTCGCCGACGTCGTGCGGCTCGACGGCAACAACCGCGTGCTCGTCGCGCAGGGGCTGCAGCGCATCCGCAACGGCCGCATGCAGCCGGGCGTCGCCGCGCTGTTCCGCGCCGCTGCGCGCGACGCGCGCACCGCGTCGGGCTTCGACCTCGGCTTCGGCCTCGGCCCGCGCCTGAACGCCGCCGGACGGCTGTCCGACATGTCGCTCGGCATCGAATGCCTGATCACCGACGACATCGGCCGCGCGTGGGATCTCGCGCAGCAGCTCGACGCGATGAACCGCGAGCGCCGCGAAATCGAGGCCGGCATGCAGCAGCAGGCGCTCGCCGATCTCGCCGACGTCGATCCGGCCGACGCATGCACGATCACGCTGTTCAATCCCGAGTGGCACCAGGGCGTGATCGGCATCGTCGCCGGCCGGCTCAAGGAAAAATTCCACCGCCCGTCGTTCACGTTCGCGCACGCCGACGACGAAGGCAAGCGGGTCAAGGGGTCCGGCCGGTCGATCGCGGGCTTCCACTTGCGCGACGCGCTCGACCTCGTCTCGAAACGCGAACCGGACCTGATCGTCGCGTTCGGCGGCCACGCGATGGCGGCCGGCCTCACGCTCGACACCGAAAACGTGCCGCGCTTCGCGGCCGCGTTCGAAGCCGTCGCGCGCGAATGGCTGTCCGACGACGCGCTCGCCCGCGTGATCGAGACCGACGGCGAACTCGAGGACGCGTACTTCACGCCGCAGTTCGTCGGCCTGCTCGACGAGGCCGTCTGGGGGCAAGGGTTTCCGGCCCCGCTTTTCTCGGGCGAATTCGACGTCGTGTCGCAGTCGCTCGTGAAGGAAAAGCACCTGAAGCTGCAGCTTGCGCGCGGTCGCCAGCGCTTCAATGCGATCTGGTTCAACCACACCGAGCCGCTGCCGGCGAGCGCGCTGGTCGCGTACCGGCTCGTCGCCGATACGTGGAACGGCGTCACGCGCGTCCAGTTGATCGTCGAACACGCGGCCGGCTGAGCACGCCACCCGGCCCGCGACGCGCCGCCGCACGCGTGCGCGCCGCGTCGGACGGAGCCGTCGACACGCGTGCAGGCACCGTTTGCGTCACCGGGCAACCCTGCCGATCGGCTATAATTCCGCTTTTTTACGAAGCCGGAACAGCGAACGATCATGGAAGCGGAACGTCTCAACGCGATCGAAAGCTCCCTGCTCGACCTGCGCAATCGCGCGGGCGAGCTTCGGGGGTATCTTTGACTACGACGCCAAAGCTGCGCGTCTGACCGAAGTCAACAAGGAACTCGAAGACCCGAACGTCTGGAACGATTCGAAGAACGCCCAGGCGCTCGGCCGCGAGAAGAAGCTGCTCGAAGGCGTCGTCATGACGCTCACCGCGCTCGATAGCGACCTGCGCGACGCGCTCGACCTGTTCGAGCTGGCACGCGAGGAAGGCGACGAGGATACGCTGCTCGCGTCGGAGGAAGACGCCGCGAAGCTCGAAGCGCGCGTCGGCGACATCGAGTTCCGCCGGATGTTCTCGAACCCGGCCGATCCGAACAACTGCTTCATCGACATCCAGGCCGGCGCGGGCGGCACCGAGGCATGCGACTGGGCGTCGATGCTGCTGCGCCAGTACCTGCGCTACTGCGAACGCAAGGGCTTCAAGGCCGAAGTCCTCGAAGAATCCGACGGCGACGTCGCCGGCATCAAGAACGCGACGGTCAAGGTCACGGGCGAATACGCATACGGCTTCCTGCGTACCGAAACGGGCATCCACCGCCTCGTGCGCAAGTCGCCGTTCGACTCGTCGGGCGGCCGCCACACGTCGTTCTCGTCGGTATTCGTCTATCCGGAAATCGACGACTCGATCGAAGTCGAGATCAACCCGGCGGACCTGCGCATCGACACGTACCGCGCCTCGGGCGCGGGCGGCCAGCACATCAACAAGACCGACTCGGCGGTGCGGATCACGCACATGCCGACGGGTATCGTCGTGCAGTGCCAGAACGACCGCTCGCAGCACCGCAACCGCGCCGAAGCGATGGCGATGCTGAAGTCGCGCCTGTACGAAGTCGAAATGCGCAAGCGCCAGGCCGAGCAGGACAAGCTCGAATCGAGCAAGACCGATGTGGGCTGGGGCCACCAGATCCGCTCGTACGTGCTCGACCAGAGCCGCGTGAAGGACCTGCGCACGAACGTCGAAATGAGCAACACGCGGGCGGTGCTCGACGGCGACCTCGACGACTTCATCAGCGCGAGCCTGAAACAGGGCGTGTAAGCGCCGCGGCGCGGCCTGCCCGCGCCGCCCTTTCCGTTCGCGTTGCCGCACCCCACTCCGAATTCCGACCATCATGACCGAATCGACCCAAACGCAGCCCGCCGTCACGGCGGACGACAACCAGATCATCGCCGAGCGCCGCGAGAAGCTGCGCGCGTTGCGCGAGCAAGGCGTCGCCTATCCGAACGACTTCCGGCCCGAGCACCACGCAGCCGACCTGCAGGCCAAATTCGCCGATTCGGACAAGGCCGCGCTCGAAGCGAACCCGGTCGAGGTGTCGGTGGCCGGCCGCATGATGCTCAAGCGGGTGATGGGCAAGGCGAGCTTCGCGACGGTGCAGGACGGGTCGGGCCAGATCCAGTTCTTCGTGACGCCGAACGACGTCGGCGCCGACACCTACGACGCGTTCAAGAAGTGGGACCTCGGCGACATCGTCGCCGCGCGCGGCGTGCTGTTCCGCACCAACAAGGGCGAGCTGTCGGTCCAGTGCAAGGAGCTGCGCCTGCTGGCGAAGGCGCTGCGGCCGCTGCCGGACAAGTTCCACGGCCTGTCCGACCAGGAAATGCGCTACCGCCAGCGCTACGTCGACCTGATCGTCACGCCGGAAACGCGCGACACGTTCCGCGCCCGCACGAAGACGATCGCGTCGATCCGCAAGTTCATGGACAACGCCGACTTCATGGAAGTCGAGACGCCGATGCTGCACCCGATCCCGGGCGGCGCGGCCGCGAAGCCGTTCGTCACGCATCACAATGCGCTCGACATGCAGATGTTCCTGCGCATCGCGCCGGAGCTGTACCTGAAGCGCCTGATCGTCGGCGGCTTCGAGCGCGTGTTCGAGATCAACCGCAATTTCCGGAATGAAGGCGTGTCGCCGCGTCACAACCCGGAATTCACGATGATGGAGTTCTACGCCGCGTACACCGACTACCGCTGGCTGATGGACTTCACCGAGCAACTGATCCGCCAGGCGGCGATCGATGCGCTCGGCACCGCGACGATCCAGTACCAGGGCCGCGAGCTCGACCTCGCGAAGCCGTTCCATCGCCTGACGATCACTCAGGCAATCCAGAAGTACGCACCGAACTACACCGACGGCCAGCTGTCGGACGACGCGTTCCTGCGTACCGAACTGAAGCGCCTGGGCGTCGACGTGTCGCAGCCGGCGTTCCTGAACGCAGGCATCGGCGCGTTGCAGCTCGCGCTGTTCGAGGAAACGGCCGAAGCGCAGCTGTGGGAACCGACGTTCATCATCGACTACCCGGTCGAAGTGTCGCCGCTCGCGCGCGCATCGGATACGGTGCCGGGCATCACCGAGCGTTTCGAGCTGTTCATGACCGGCCGCGAGATCGCGAACGGCTTCTCGGAGTTGAACGACCCGGAAGACCAGGCCGCGCGCTTCAAGAAGCAGGTCGAGCAAAAGGATGCGGGCGACGAGGAAGCGATGTTCTTCGACGCCGACTACATCCGCGCGCTCGAATACGGGATGCCTCCGACGGGCGGCTGCGGGATCGGCATCGACCGTCTCGTGATGCTGCTGACCGACAGCCCGACGATTCGCGACGTGCTGCTGTTCCCGCACCTGCGCCGCGAAGACTGACGCCGTGCCCCCGTATGCGCCGCGCTACGCGGTGCATACGGATCGGCTTTGTAACCGCGCGTAAATCCTGCCTGCCGGCGTTCGCCGGCTTTCGCTCCTCCCCCGTTTTATTCCCTCGTCGCGCCGGCCTTCTCCGGGTTTTCCCGATGGCGCCCGCCGCGCCCGTGCTGCAATTCGTTACACCTTGATACGGCGCGCCGCTTGGCCGTGGACGACACTCCTGTTGCGTCACCACGCATGACCACGGGACCAGAACGAGGCGCCGGAACGCCAAGTCTGCTCGCTCCCGAGCGTGGGATCCTGCTCCGGCGCAGTGTGCCGATCCGGATCGACATTGGAGAACAAAATGGACAACCAGAATCAGACCACGCCGCAAAAGCAACGCCTCCACCCGCTCATCGCCACCGCGGCCGGCGCCGTCATCGTCGCCAGCCTCGCGGCGACCGCAGCGATCACGGGCGTCTTCCCGAAGGCGAGCAGCAGCAACGAACAGAACGGTCAGACCCAGGCCGCGCTGATCGCGTCGCAGCCGGCCGTCGACACGGCCGCGGCCGCCAGCGCCGCACTGGCTGCGCAAGCGCAGCGGCAGGCAGCAGAACAGGCCGCCGCGCAGCAGAAGGCCGCCGTCGCGCAGGCCGAACCGAAGCCGGCGCCGCGCCCCGCTGCACCGCACCGCCGTCACGCGACCGCCCCGCAGCCGCCGCAATACGCGCAGCAGCCGTCGGCGCCCGCGCAAGCCTACTGCCAGAGCTGCGGCACGGTCGTCGCGATCACGCAGACGCGCACGCCGGGCCAGAGCTCGGGGATTGGCGCCGTGGGCGGCGCGGCGGCGGGCGGCCTGCTCGGCAACCAGTTCGGCCACGGCAACGGCCGCACCGCGATGACGATCATCGGCGCGCTGGGCGGCGGTCTCGCCGGCAACCAGGTCGAGAAGCAGGTCCGCGCGGAAACCGACTATCAGGTGCAAGTACAGATGGAAAGCGGCGCGACGCGCACGTTCACGTACCACAACCCGCCGCCGTTCGGCCAGGGCCAGCGCGTGCGGATCGAGAACGGCACGCTGGTCGGCGTGTAAGTACCTCCCTGATCGCGCCATCGTCGGCGCCCCTGCCCGCGCGTCGTGCGCGGGCAGGCTGCCAAAAACGAAAACGGCTCGCGAGCAAACGCTCACGAGCCGTTTTCCATTCGCGCGGCGTGCACCGTTGCGGCGCACGCCGTGACCGGTCGGTCAGTCTTCGTCGTCGAAATCCGATTCGTCGATCCAGTGTGCCTGGATCGCCTCGAGGATCTTCTCGCCGGAGTGCGCGGGATCGTCGGCGAAGCCGTCGAGTTCGAGCACCCACTGGCGTAGATCGACGAAGTTGATCCGCTGCGGGTCGATGTCCGGATACTTGTCCGCCAGCGCAATGGCTATTTCACGCGAATCGGTCCATTTCATCGCCTGCCTCCGGTTCCTGTCAGTGATTTTCCTTCGCGTGGTTGATCGAGTACTTCGGAATCTCGACCACCAGGTCCGAATCTTCCTTCACGATTGCCTGGCACGACAGGCGCGACGTCGGTTCGAGGCCCCATGCCTTGTCCAGCAGATCGTCCTCGTCCTCCTCGGACGGCGTCAGTTCGTTGAAGCCTTCGCGGATCACCACGTGGCACGTCGTGCATGCGCACGACTTCTCGCATGCATGCTCGATCTCGATTCCGTGATCGAGCAGGTTGTCGCAGATACTCTTGCCGGGCGTCGCGTCGATCACTGCGCCATCCGGGCACAGTTCGACGTGAGGCAGCACCACCAGTTGAGGCATGTCCGTTCCGTCAGTCAGAGTGCGGCGCCATGCGCCGCACGGTTCATCGTCGCGCGGGCCGTTGCCGGCCGATGCGCGGTTCGTGGGTTCAGATCTCGTCGAGCCGGCGGCCTGACAGCGCACGCTTGATGCTCTTGTCCATCCGGCGCGCCGCGAATTCGTCGGTACCGTCGGCCAGCGCCTTGGTCGCCGCTTCGATCGCATTCGTGTCGTCGCCCTGCGCGAGCGCGCGCAACGCCGCGGCCAGCGCATCGACCTGCTCGCGCTCGCCGGCATCGAGCAGTTCGCCGTCGGCCGCCAGCGCGGCCTGCGTCGCCTCGAGCATCCGCTCGGCCTCGACCTGCGCTTCGCGCAGCGCGCGGGCGCGCATGTCGATTTCGGCGGTCTTGAAACTGTCTTCCAGCATCTTCGCGATGTCGTCGTCGGCGAGGCCGTACGACGGCTTCACGACGACCGATGCCTCGACGCCGGACAACTGCTCGCGTGCAAACACCGACAGCAGGCCATCCGCGTCGACCTGATAGGTCACGCGAATGCGTGCGGCGCCCGCCGTCATCGGCGGAATGCCGCGCAGCTCGAAGCGCGCGAGCGACCGGCAGTCGGCGACGAGCTCGCGCTCGCCCTGCACGACGTGAATCGCCATCGCGGTCTGGCCGTCCTTGAAGGTCGTGAATTCCTGCGCACGCGCGATCGGAATCGTCGAGTTGCGCGGAATGATCTTCTCGACGAGGCCGCCCATCGTCTCGACACCGAGCGACAGCGGAATCACGTCGAGCAGCAGCCAGTCGTCGCCGGTGCCGCGATTGCCCGCGAGCAGGTCGGCCTGGATCGCCGCGCCGAGCGCGACGACCTGATCCGGATCGAGGTTCACGAGCGGCGGCTGGCCGAAATACTTCGCGACCGCGTCGCGGATCACCGGCATGCGCGTCGCGCCGCCGACGAGCACGACGCCCTTGATGTCGGCCGGCGTGACCTGCGCATCG
Source organism: Burkholderia sp. MSMB1072 (assembly GCF_001524725.1). NCBI lineage: Bacteria > Pseudomonadati > Pseudomonadota > Betaproteobacteria > Burkholderiales > Burkholderiaceae > Burkholderia > Burkholderia sp. MSMB1072. Next base: position 8,677 of record NZ_LOYC01000017.1, on the reverse strand, counting down.
CGCAGCGCCTTGCGGGTCGGCGCGAGCGTGCGCTGCACGAGCGGCTCGACGAGCGACGCGAACGTGTCGTGCGAAATCGTCTGCACCAGATGCGCACCGCTCGACAGCGTCACGTCGAGCGCTGCCTGCGGCGCGGACGACAGCGCCTCCTTCAGCACCCGCACACGATCGAGCAGCAGGCGCACGTCTTCGGGCGCGAGCGTCTTCGCGTCGATACCGGCCTGCGCGAGCACGTGATCGAATAGCGCATGGTCGAAATCGTCGCCGCCGAGCGCCGAATCGCCGCCCGCTGCCAGTACTTCGAACACGCCCTTCGTCAGCTTCAGGATCGACAGGTCGAACGTGCCGCCGCCGAGGTCGTACACCGCGTACAGGCCTTCGGCCGCGTTGTCGAGACCATAGGCGATCGCCGCGGCGGTCGGTTCGTTCAGCAGGCGCAGCACGTTGAGGCCCGCGAGACGCGCGGCATCCTTGGTCGCCTGGCGCTGCGCGTCGTCGAAGTACGCGGGCACCGTGATCACCGCGCCGACCAGCTCGTCGCCGAGCGAATCCTCGGCGCGATACCGCAGCGTCGCGAGAATTTCGGCCGATACTTCGACCGGGCTCTTCACGCCGTCGATCGTGCGGATCTGCACCATGCCCGGCGCATCGACGAATTCGTACGGCGCGTTCGCCGCGCCTTCGACTTCGGCCTTGCCGCGGCCCATGAAGCGCTTGACCGACACGATCGTGTTGCGCGGATCGGTCGCGGCCTGCTCCTTCGCTTCGTGGCCGATGCGGCGGCCGCCCTTCTCCAGGTAACGGACCACCGACGGCAGCAGCACGCGGCCCGCTTCGTCCGGCAGTACTTCAGGCACGCTGTTGCGCACGGCGGCGACGAGCGAGTTCGTCGTGCCGAGATCGATCCCGACGGCGAGCCGCCGCTGGTGCGGCGCCGGCGCCATGCCCGGTTCGGAAATTTGCAGTAAAGCCATCTTGGTTCGTTCGGGCGCTCGGCCCGTTTGCTGCGCGTGCCGCCAGGCACGCGGTTAAGTTTCGAGGCGCTCGATCTGCGCGCTCACTTCCGACGCGACCCGTTCGATGAACATCAGCTGACGCACGGCTTCCGCGGCGGCCTGATCGGCCCCGCTGTCGAGCAGCGTGCCGAGGCGCTCGACGCGCACGCGCTTCTCGTCGCGCAACTCGGCGAGCAATGCATCGAGCGCATCGACGTTGCGGGCGGCCGCGGCATCCTCGATGCCCTCGCGCCACTCCATCTGCTGCATCAGGAATGCAGGTTCCATCGCGGTGTTGTTTTCCGCGCCGATGTCGACGCCGCGCAGCGACAGCAGATAGGACGCGCGTTTCAGCGGATCGCGCAGCGTGCGGTACGCCTCGTTCGCGCGGGTGGCCCATTGCATCGCGATGCGCTTTTGCGCGTCGCCGGCCGCCGCGAAGCGGTCAGGATGCACCTGCGTCTGCACCGTCCGGTAGGCGGCGTCGAGCGCCGTCTCGTCGAGCGCGAATTGCGCCGGCAGGTGAAACAGGTCGAAATGGCTGTCTTTCAGCGAAACCATCGTCGCGTTGAATTCCGGTTCGTCGCGCGGCAAACGCCGCACATTAAAAAGGCGGCCCGTGCCGCCTCTTGCCCGCATCGCGCGGAGGAAGCCGCGTCACACGCGGAACGATTCCCCGCACCCGCACTCGTCCTTCACGTTCGGGTTGTTGAACTTGAACCCTTCGTTCAGGCCTTCGCGGGCGAAGTCGAGCTCGGTGCCGTCGATATAGGCGAGGCTCTTCGGATCGACGACCACCTTCACGCCATGGCTCTCGAACACCTGATCCTCGGGAGCCAGCTCGTCGACATACTCGAGCTTGTACGCGAGCCCCGAGCACCCGGTCGTGCGAACGCCAAGCCGCAGGCCCACGCCCTTGCCGCGACGGACGAGGTATTTCTGGACGTGCTGTGCTGCTTTTTCGGTCAGTGTAATTGCCATGATGTCCTTGCCGCGGCGTGCCGCCGAGGCCCGCCGCGTTTCCTTCCCTAGCCGCTCTCGATGCCGCTCAGGCTGCTGCCTGATCGCTTTCCTTGGTGTCGTGGCGCTTCTTGTAGTCGGCCACGGCTGCCTTGATCGCGTCTTCCGCGAGGATCGAGCAGTGAATCTTCACCGGCGGCAGCGCGAGTTCCTCGGCGATCTGCGTGTTCTTGATCGACAGTGCCTCGTCGAGCGTCTTGCCCTTCACCCATTCGGTGACGAGCGAGCTCGATGCGATCGCCGAACCGCAACCGTAGGTCTTGAACTTCGCGTCTTCGATCACGCCGTCCGCGCCGACGCGGATCTGCAGCTTCATCACGTCGCCGCAAGCCGGCGCGCCGACCATGCCCGTGCCGACCGTGTCGTCGTCCTTCGCGAACGAACCGACGTTGCGCGGGTTTTCGTAGTGATCCAGAACCTTGTTGCTGTAAGACATGACTCAGACTCCTTGACTCGTTACGTCTGCGTGCGTCAATCCGCGCGCGGTTGCATTCAATGCGGTATCAGTGTGCGGCCCATTCGATCGTCGACAGATCGATGCCTTCCTGGTGCATTTCCCAGAGCGGCGACAGTTCGCGCAGCTTCGCGATCTTGCTGTTCAGCAGATCGATCACGAAGTCGACTTCCTGCTCCGTCGTGAAGCGGCCGACCGTGAAGCGGATCGAGCTGTGCGCGAGCTCGTCGTTGCGGCCGAGCGCACGCAGCACGTACGACGGCTCCAGCGACGCCGACGTGCACGCGGAACCCGACGACACCGCGACGTCCTTGATCGCCATGATCAGCGACTCGCCTTCGACGAAGTTGAAGCTGATGTTCAGGTTGTGCGGGACACGGTGATCCATGTCGCCGTTCACGTAGGTTTCCTCGATCTGCGACAGGCCGCGCAGCAGCTTGTCGCGCAGCATGCGGATGCGCTCGTTCTCGGTCGCCATTTCCTCGCGCGCGATGCGGAACGCTTCGCCCATGCCGACGATCTGATGCGTCGGCAGCGTGCCCGAGCGCATGCCGCGCTCGTGACCGCCGCCGTGCATCTGCGCTTCGATGCGCACGCGCGGCTTGCGACGCACGTACAACGCGCCGATGCCCTTCGGGCCGTACGTCTTGTGCGCCGAGAACGACATCAGGTCGACCTTCAGCTTCGCGAGGTCGATCCCGACCTTGCCGGTCGACTGCGCGGCATCGACGTGGAACACGATGCCCTTCTCGCGGCAGATCTCGCCGATCGTCTCGATGTCCTGGATCACGCCGATCTCGTTGTTCACGTGCATCACCGACACGAGGATCGTGTCCGGCCGCAGCGCAGCCTTGAACACGTCGAGGTCGATCAGCCCGTCTTCCTTCACGTCGAGGTAGGTGACTTCGAAACCGTCCCGCTCGAGCTCGCGGCACGTGTCGAGCACGGCCTTGTGCTCGGTCTTCACCGTGACGATGTGCTTGCCCTTGCCCTTGTAGAAGTTCGCGGCGCCCTTGATCGCGAGGTTGTCCGACTCCGTGGCGCCCGACGTCCAGATGATTTCGCGCGGATCGGCGTTCACGAGTGCGGCCACCTGCTCACGCGCTTCCTCGACTGCACGCTCCGCGTCCCAGCCATAGGCATGGCTACGCGACGCCGGGTTGCCGAACTGCTCGCGCAGGTACGGCACCATCTTGTCGACCACGCGCGGATCGACCGGCGTCGTCGCGCTGTAATCCATATAGATGGGCAGGTGGAGAGTCTCTTGGGTCATCTGTCGCTCCGGGTATTCTGTGCAGGGACTATGTGCGTTATGGGGTATGGCGGCGCCTTCGCGCTCACGAACTCGCGATGTTGAACACCGAATTGGGGCCGAGCGGCATCGTTCGCACGGGCTCGGCCGGTGCGGCGACGGGCTCCGGCGTGCGGCGGTCGCGCAGCACCGCCGGGGCGCCCTCGCGTGCGCGCTGCTGATCGACGAGATCCTGCAGCGACACCGAATCGAGGTATTCGACCATTTTCTGGTTCAGCGTCGACCACAGCTCGTGCGTCATGCAATGGCCGTCGGGCTGCTTCGAGCCGTCGCACGTGCCTTTGCCGCCGCACTGCGTGGCGTCGAGCGGTTCGTCGACCGCGATGATGATGTCGGCAACGGTGACGTCCTGCGCGCGACGCGCGAGGTTGTAGCCGCCGCCCGGGCCGCGCACGGATTCGACGATTTCATGCCTGCGCAGCTTGCCGAACAGCTGTTCGAGATACGAGAGCGAAATCCGCTGGCGCTGGCTGATGCCTGCAAGCGTCACCGGGCCCTGCTCCTGGCGCAGCGCCAAGTCAATCATCGCCGTAACGGCGAAACGGCCTTTGGTGGTGAGTCTCATGGTGTCTAGGGGACTGCAATCTTGACGATTTTGGTCAAGTATAAATATTTGACGTTTTTAGTCAAGTATCCATGCCTTTGAAAGGGTATTCGCAAACCGCTGAATATTGCGCGGTCAGCGCGCCGTACGTGCGCGGAGCGTCTCCAGCAGGCCCGCGCAGGCGCGCTCGACCTGATCGAGCACCTGCTCGAAGCCCTGCGCGCCGCCGAAATACGGATCCGCCACTTCGGTTTCGGTCGCGCCCGGCGCGAACTCCATCAGCAGGCGCACCTTGTCGCGATGCTGCGGCGGGCAACGGCGGCGCAGTTCGGCGAGATTCGCTTCGTCCATCGCGAGCAGCAGGTCGAATCGCTCGAAATCCGCCGCGCTCACCTGTCGCGCGCGTAGCGCCGACAGATCGTAGCCGCGGCTCCGGGCGGCCGCCTGCGCACGCGAATCGGGCGGCTCGCCCACGTGCCAGTCGCCGGTCCCGGCCGAATCGATCGCGATCCGGTCGGCCAGCGCGGCCGCGTCGACCTGGTGACGCATCACGCCCTCCGCAGTGGGCGAACGGCAGATATTGCCGAGACAGACGAAACAGATCGCAACGCGGGTCATCGCACTATCGGAAAGCCGCGGCGGACCGCGTGGGTGAAGAACACGACATTATACAAAGGGGGCCGAAATCGCGCCGTCGCGCGAAGCGACGGCGCCCTGCCTTACAGCGCCTTCGGCGCAGCGAGCGCAATGTCGCCGGATGCTGCCGGCAGCGACTGCGCCGCGTCGCCGACCAGCCCGAGCGACACCGCGCGCGCCAGTTCGGCGGACGCCTGGTGAACCGCGAGCGGGCCGCGCGACGGCGCGCCGTCCATCGCATGCAGATAGGCAACCGCTGCCAGCGGAACCACGATTGCCAGCGGCCAGTACATCGATATTGTCTTTTTCATGATGCGGACCTCCTTGACCTCGTACCCCGAAACCCGATTCCGGGGACTACAGACGAGATTCTATAGATCGCATCTATCGAGATAAATATGCAAATAGCGAACGCACTGTTGCCGCCCGCTGAACAGTGTCAGCCGAGGTGGCTTTGCGACGCCGCGTACAGCTCGCGGAACGTGCGCCCGGTCGGCGTCGGCATGTCGCGCGTATCCATCCAGCCGCCCATCATCGGCAGGCGCCGCAGCGTGCCGGCATCGCCGCCCAGCCGCTCGAGAATGCGCACCGCGAGCTTCGTCGTCAGCGCATACAGCATCGGCCGCCGTGCGAAGAAGCCCCACGCGGCGAGCGCCGCCCGCTCGCGCCACGGCCGCAGGTGGCGCTCGACCTGCTTCTCGCGCAGCGTGCGCAACAGGTGCGACAACGGAATCCCGGCCGGGCATACGCTGTCGCATTCGCCGCACAGCGTCGCCGCCTGCGGCAGGTCGAGCGCGCGGTCGAGCCCGACGTAGCTCGGCGTCAGCACCGATCCCATCGGGCCCGGATAGACCCAGCCGTACGCATGACCGCCGACCTTCTGGTACACCGGGCAATGGTTCATGCACGCGCCGCAGCGGATGCAGCGCAGCATTTCCTGGAATTCGCCGCCGATCAGGCCGGTGCGGCCGCCGTCGACGAGCACCACGTAGTTGTGCTCGGGGCCGTCCTCGTCGCCCGGCGCGCGCGGCCCGGTCAGCAGCGAGAAATAGTTCGACGTCTTCTGCCCTGTCGCGGAACGCGGCAGCAAGCGCATCGCGGTCGCGAGATCCTCGAGCGTCGGCAACACCTTCTCGATGCCCGTCACCGCGACGTGCACGCGCGGCATGACCGTGCACATGCCTTCGTTCCCTTCGTTCGTCACGATCGCAACCGAGCCCGTTTCCGCGATCACGAAGTTGCCGCCGGTCACGCCCATGTCGGCCGACATGAAATGCGGACGCAGCACCTCGCGCGCCTCGCGCGTCATGTCCGGAATCTCGGTGAGTCGCTCGCGCTGATGCGTACGCGCGAACAGGTCGGCGATCTCGTCCTTGTCCTTGTGCACGACGGGCGCAATGATGTGGCTGGGCGGCTCGTTGTCGTTGATCTGCAGGATGTATTCGCCAAGGTCCGTCTCGATCGACTGCACGCCCATCTCGGCGAGCACCGCGTTCAGGCGCATTTCCTCGGACACCATCGACTTGGTCTTGATGACCTTCTTCACATCGTGGCGGCGTGCGATGTCGGCCACGAGCCGGGCGGCGTCCGCGGTCGTTTCGGCGAACAGCACCGTCGTGCCGCGCCGCGTCGCCTCGCGCTCGAACGCCTCGAGCCACACGTCGAGATTTTCCAGCGCACGGTCGCGGCGCGCCTTGAGCGCGGCGCGCGTGGCCGGGAAGTCGATCATGGTCATCGCATCGGCGCGTGCGGACACGAACTTCGTCGACAGCTTCTTCAGGTTCTGCTGCAGGCGCTGGTCGGCCAGCTTCTGGCCGGCGCGCGCCTTGAAATGCATCGATTGGACTTGCATCGCGGTATCGGGGGAAAAGTGAGCGGAGCCGGGTGTCAGACGTCGCCCGCCAGCACCTGCGCGACGTGCAGCACGCGCGTGTCGCGGTCGCCGGTGCGGCGCAACCGCCCTTCGATGTTCAGCATGCAGCCGAGATCGCCGAGCACGACGGCGCCCGCGCCGGACGCGCGCACGTTCGCGCATTTCTCGTCCGCGATGGCGGCCGAGATGTCACCGTACTTGACCGCGAACGTACCGCCGAAGCCGCAGCAATGCTCGCAGTCCTTCATCTCGGTGACGGTCACGCCGCGCTGCGCGAGCAGCGCGCGCGGCTGCGCCTTCACGCCGAGCTCGCGCAGGCCCGAGCACGCGTCGTGATAGGTGACCGGGCCGGCGAATTCGCCCGGCGCGAGCGACACCTTCGCGACGTTCGCGAGGAAATCGGTCAGTTCGTGGACTTTCTGCTGGAACCGCACGTAGCGCCCCATCAGCTCGGGATCGTCGCGGAACAGGTCGCCGTAGTGCGCACGGATCATCCCGCCGCACGAACCCGACGGCGCGACGACGTAATCGAACTGCTCGAACTCGCGCAGCATCTTTTCCGCGAGGTCGCGCGCGAGCGCGCGGTCGCCCGAGTTGTAGGCCGGCTGACCGCAGCAGGTCTGCGTGGGCGGCACGATCACTTCGTAGCCGGCGTCGCGAATCAGCTTGAGCGCCGAAAAACCGATTTCGGGGCGCATCAGGTCAACCAGGCAGGTCACGAACAAACCGACTCGCATACGTGCTCCTTCGAGAAAACGGCCCTCATTATCCGACGTTTGGCCGGCAAGACCAACGCCGGCCTGCGCGCAAGCCCGCAGCGCGCGAAGCGAGGACTTCCTCGAACGGCGTTCGCTTTTTTCACGATACGAGATACAATCGATCCAACACCGCTTGACGCGTCAACCGATTCCTCCCCGACATGAGCCAACCCGCCCCGGATTCAAAAACGTCGATCCAGGTGATCGAACGCATGATGCGGTTGCTGGACGCGCTCGCCGCGCACAGTGACCCCGTCAGCCTGAAGGAACTCGCGCAGCGCACCGAGCTGCACCCGTCGACCGCGCACCGCATCCTCAACGACATGGTGACTTGCCGCCTCGTCGACCGCTCCGATCCCGGCACCTACCGCCTCGGCATGCGGCTGCTCGAGCTCGGCAATCTCGTGAAGGCGCGCCTGTCGGTGCGCGACGCGGCGCTGATGCCGATGCGCGAGCTGCACCGCCTCACCGGGCAAACCGTGAACCTGTCGGTACGCCAGGGCGACGAGATCGTCTACATCGAGCGCGCGTACTCGGAGCGCTCGGGGATGCAGGTCGTCCGCGCGATCGGCGGCCGCGCACCGCTGCACCTCACGTCGGTCGGCAAGCTGTTCCTCGCGGCCGACGAAACGTCACGCGTGCGTGCCTATGCGACGCGCACGGGGCTGTCCGGCCATACCCAGAACAGCATCACCGATATCGCGAAGCTCGAGCGCGAACTGACCCTCGTCCGCCAGCAATCGTGCGCACGCGACAACGAGGAGCTCGAACTCGGCGTGCGCTGTATCGCGGCCGGCATCTACGACGATTCGGGCAAGCTCGTCGCGGGCCTGTCGCTGTCGGCACCGGCCGACCGCCTGCAGGATGCGTGGCTCGGCCAGTTGAGCCGGACGGCGCTCACCATCTCGGAATCGCTCGGCTACCGGCCGGCGCCCGCGAAGGACATGGACGCGCTGCAGCGGCAGGCGTAAGCGGCGCCATCGCCCGCTTCCGACTCCGGTTTCACCGGATCGGGATAGGGGCGGTCAGAGAGTCTGACCGATCCCCTCCCACACCACCCGGCATGCGGGTCCGCACCGGGCGGT
>NZ_LOYC01000016.1:0-86411 GCF_001524725.1 Burkholderia sp. MSMB1072 | reverse complement strand
TCGAGAATGAGCGCGTCGTAGATCTTCGGCATGCTGTCGCGCGGGAATTCCACGTCGATAACGGCGCCGATGCACTGTACGATCTTGCCTTCTACCAAAGCAGCAGTACTCATCGCTTTTCCTTTAAATACCTGATTCTTTACTCGCGCAAAGGCGCAGTTGTCGTCCCGGGCGCGCGCTTAAACAGCGGCTGCGCCGCCGACGATCTCCGACAGTTCTTTCGTGATCGCGGCCTGACGGCTCTTGTTGTATACGAGCTGCAGTTCGCTGATCACCGTCTTCGCGTTGTCGGACGCGGCCTTCATCGCGACCATGCGCGCCGATTGCTCGGACGCCATGTTTTCCGCGACGGCCTGGTACACCAGCGCCTCGACGTAACGCACGAGCAGTTCGTCGACCACTGCCTGCGCGTCCGGCTCGTAGATGTAGTCCCACGACGTCGCCGGCGTACCGTCATCGGCTTCGAAGTGTTCCGACGACAGCGGCAGCAGCTGCTCGATCACGGCTTCCTGCTTCATCGTGTTGACGAAGCGCGTGTAAGCGATATAAACCGCCGACAGCTTGCCTTCCGAGTACAGATCGAGCTGCGTCTTCACGGCGCCGATCAGCTTGTCCAGGTGCGGGGTGTCGCCGAGGTGCACGACCTGCGACATCACCTTCGCGCCGAAGCGGTTCAGGAACCCGAGGCCCTTGCCGCCGATCGCGGTGGCTTCGACCTTCTGGCCCTTCTCTTCCAGCTCCTTGAACTTCTGCACCGTCGCACGCAGCACGTTGGTGTTCAGACCGCCGCACAGCCCCTTGTCCGTCGTGACGAGGATGATGCCGGCCGTCTGCGCGCCGTCGTTCGCCACCATGAACGGGTGGCGGTACTCCGGGTTCGCACGGCTCATGTGCGCGGCGATGGCACGGACCTTGTCTGCATACGGACGAGCGGCGCGCATGCGTTCCTGCGCGCGACGCATCTTCGATGCAGCCACCATCTCCATCGCCTTCGTGATCTTGCGCGTGTTCTGCACGCTCTTGATCTTGCCGCGAATTTCCTTCATTCCAGCCATAGCTTGCTCCTTTGCGCCCCGAGTGAGCGCTTCAGCGCTTTACTCGGGGCTCATGCATCGCTCACCGAAGCGGCGCGGGCGCATCGGCACCCGCGCGGCCTCGGTGTGTCACTCGCGGATCAATAGGCACCGGACTTCTTGAAGGATTCGATCGCCGCGCGCAGCGCGCCTTCGTCGTCCTTCGAGAGATCCTTGGTGTCTTCGATGCGCTTGATGAGGTCAGCGTGGCTGGTCTTCAGGTTGTCGCGCAGGCCCTTCTCGAACGGCAGCACTTGCTTGACGTCGAGATCGTCGAGGTAGCCGTTGTTCGCGGCGTACAGCGACACGGCCAGTTCCCACACCTGCAGCGGCTGGTACTGCGGCTGCTTCAGCAGTTCCGTCACGCGGCGGCCGCGCTCGAGCTGTTTGCGGGTCGCTTCGTCGAGATCCGATGCGAACTGCGCGAATGCGGCCAGTTCACGGTACTGCGCGAGGTCGGTACGGATACCGCCCGACAGCTTCTTCACGACCTTCGTCTGAGCGGCGCCACCGACGCGCGACACCGACACGCCGGCGTTGATTGCCGGGCGGATGCCTGCGTTGAACAGGTCGGTTTCCAGGAAGATCTGGCCGTCGGTAATCGAGATCACGTTCGTCGGAACGAACGCGGTCACGTCGCCAGCCTGCGTTTCGATGACCGGCAGTGCCGTCAGCGAGCCGCTCTTGCCCTTCACTTCGCCGTTCGTGAACTTCTCGACGTACTCTTCCGACACGCGAGCCGCACGCTCGAGCAGACGCGAGTGCAGATAGAACACGTCGCCCGGGTACGCTTCGCGGCCCGGCGGGCGGCGCAGCAGCAGCGAGATCTGACGGTATGCCCAAGCCTGCTTGGTCAAGTCGTCATAGATGATCAGCGCGTCTTGGCCGCGGTCGCGGAAGTACTCGCCCATCGTGCAGCCGGCGTACGGCGCCAGGTACTGCATCGCGGCGGAATCCGATGCCGAAGCGGCGACGACGATCGTGTATTCCAGCGCGCCCGTTTCTTCGAGCTTGCGCACCACGTTCATGATCGACGAAGCCTTCTGGCCGATCGCGACGTAGATACAGATCAGGTCCTTGCCCTTCTGGTTGATGATCGCGTCGAGCGCCACCGCGGTCTTGCCGCACTGACGGTCGCCGATGATCAGCTCACGCTGGCCACGGCCGATCGGCACCATCGCGTCGATCGACTTGATGCCCGTCTGCACCGGCTGCGACACCGACTTGCGCCAGATCACGCCCGGGGCGATCTTTTCGATCGCGTCGGTCAGCTTCGCGTTGACCGGGCCCTTGCCGTCGATCGGGTTGCCGAGCGCGTCGACCACGCGGCCGACGAGTTCCGGGCCAACCGGGACTTCGAGAATGCGGCCCGTCGTCTTGACGACGTCGCCTTCCGAGATGTGTTCGTATTCGCCGAGAATCACCGCGCCGACCGAGTCGCGCTCGAGGTTCAGCGCGAGACCGAACGTGTTGCCCGGAAACTCGAGCATTTCGCCCTGCATCACGTCCGACAGGCCGTGGATACGCACGATACCGTCGGTCACGGAGATCACGGTGCCCTGGTTGCGAACGTCTGCGCTCGCTTCAAGGCCCTGGATCCGGCTCTTGATCAGCTCGCTGATCTCAGAGGGATTGAGTTGCATTATTCGCTCCTGATAGTCAATTCTGTTGCGTGCCGGCGTGGCGCTCAGGCGGTCAAGGCAGCCTGCATCGATGCGAGGCGCGCGCGAACCGAGGTGTCGAGCACTTCGTCGCCGACCGTCACGCGCACGCCGCCGATCAGCGACGAATCGACTTCGACCGTCGGTTTCAGCTTGCGCTTGAACTTGCGTTCGAGGCCCGAGACGAGACTGTCGAGATCCGCGCCGTTCAGCGGGAACGCGCTCACGATCTCGGCGTCGGCTGCGCCTTCACGTTCGTTCTTGAGCGCCTCGAACTGCTCGGCGATTTCCGGCAGCAGCGCGATGCGATGATTGTCGACCAGCATCTGCACGAAGTTCTTCGCTTCGGCGCCGGCCGCGAGCGGCGACTTCACGGCAGCAAGCAGCAACTCGGCTACTTGCGTGCGCGTCACCTTCGGGCTCGACGCGACCGACAGCACTTCCGGCAGACGCGCAACCTGGGCCAGCTCTTGCACGAGCGTGGACCAGGCGGCGATGTCACCGCCCTCGGCCACGCGGAACAGCGCTTCTGCGTAAGGGCGGGCGATGGTTGCAAGTTCGGCCATGATCAGAGCTCGGCTTTCAGTTGATTCAGCAGTTGGGCGTGGGCCGTTTGATCGACTTCGCGCTTCAGGATCTGCTCGGCGCCCTTCACGGCCAGCGCGGCGACTTCGCCACGCAGCGCTTCGCGCGCCTTCACGATTTGCTGTTCTGCTTCCGCCTTCGCCTGGGCGACGATGCGGGCGGCTTCAGCCTGGGCGTTGGCCTTGATTTCCTCGGCGACCGCCTGTGCACGCTTTTCGGCGTCGGCGATGCGCTGCTGGCCGTCGTTGCGGGCCTGCGCGAGTTCCTGGTCCACGCGCTTGTGCGCTGCGTCGAGTTCCGCCTTGCCCTTCTCGGCGGCGGCGAGGCCGTCGGCGATCTTCTTCGAACGTTCGTCGAGGGCGTTGATCAACGGCGGCCACACGAATTTCATCGTGAACCACGCGAGGACCAGGAACACGACCATTTGCGCAAACAGAGTTGCGTTGAGATTCACGGTGTTTCCTTATCTGCTATTCCGGAAAAATGAAACGGTAAGGCGCTCATCGAGTTGCATTCGATCAGCGCCCCAAGTCTCCGTTCCGCCCTGCGCCGGCTCTCGCCGGACGCATATTTCCGAGGAACCTTAGCCTGCGAGCTTCGACAGGAGCGGGTTCGCGAACGCGAACAGCATTGCGACACCAACGCCGATCAGGAATGCAGCGTCGATCAGACCAGCCAGCAGGAACATCTTCGTTTGCAGCGGGTTGATGAGTTCCGGCTGACGTGCGCAGGCTTCGATGTACTTGCCACCCATCAGCGCGATACCGATACAGGCGCCGATTGCACCCAGGCCGATGATGATGCCGATACCGATGGCGGTCAGACCCTGGATGTTGGCGATGTAAGCTTGCATGATCACTCCTTTGTGAAAAGACTTGGAACTGAGATTTAAAAAACTAAAACGAAGACTCTTTCTTGCACGCCGCGCTTAGTGCTTGTCGTGCGCCTGGCCGAGATACACCAGCGTCAGCATCATGAAAATGAATGCCTGCAACAGAACAATCAGAATGTGGAAGATTGCCCAGACGCTACCCGCGATCACATGACCAACGAAGCCGAGGAACGTTGCGTCGCCACCGAAGCTCCACATGCTGCCGAGCAGGGCGATCAACAGGAACAACAGCTCACCCGCGTACATGTTGCCGAACAGCCGCATGCCGAGCGAAACGGTCTTTGCAACGTATTCGACGATGTTGAGCGCGAGGTTCGGGATCCACAGCAGCGGGTGGCCGCCGAACGGGGCCGACAGCAGCTCATGCGCAAAGCCGCCCGCGCCCTTGATCTTGATGCTGTAGTAGATCATCAGGACGAACACGCCGAGCGCGATGCCGAGCGTGCCGTTCAGGTCGGCCGTCGGGACGATGCGATGGTGGGAAATCACGTCCGACAGACCGAGCAGGCCGATCACGCGGCCCGGCAGGTCGACCGGGAGGAAGTCGAGGGAGTTCATCAGCGCGACCCACACGAACACCGTGAGGGCGAGCGGCGCAATGAAGGTACGATTGCCGTGGACGATGGCCTTCGACTGGTCTTCGACCATTTCGACGAGCATCTCGATCGCGCATTGGAAACGGCCCGGCACGCCCGACGTCGCCTTGCGGGCGGCCAGACGCAGCAGGATGATCGTCACGATGCCGCAAACGATCGACCAGAACAGCGTGTCGAGATTCCAGACGTGGATGTCGAAAATCGACGTCTGATGCGAGGTGGAGAAATTCTGCAAGTGGTGCGCAATGTACTCGGACGGATCCGGACCGCGCGTGCCTTCGCTAGCTGCCATATCGTTAATGCCACCCAAATTGTCGAAAATCGTTTTGCCCGTTCCGCAACACGCTATTGCGGGAACGAGCTGGTGCGGTTCGTTGTCGAAACCGCACGCTGCTTGTTCCTTACCGCCAGGCCAGCGCGATCCAGTACGTCTTCAGCACGACGAGGTACGTGACGAGGAACGGCACCCAGTGCACGCCGGCCCAGCCGAACGCCACTGCGGTGAACATCCCGATCGTCAGGGCTAGCTTCAGGGCTTCGCCCATCACCCAGCTCATCACGGTGGCCGAGCCACCGGCCTTCAGTCGCGCCACGAATACCGCACTTGGCACCCAGCCGATCGCTCCGCCCAGAAACGCGGATTGCGCAGCGGCGCCCGGCGACTTCGAAAACAGCCACCACGCCAGCGTTGCAACCAGGGACAGGACCACTTGCGCGAACACCACCTTGTATGGGGTCACGCGCGAGGGCTTGCTCACGTTCGGGCCGAACAGCCTTTCGGCCTCGGCCCGCGTCAGCGGAACGATGTTGTTATCTTGTTGCTCGACATCCCAGTCATCGTCGGATTCACGCCGCTCGCCGGCCGCCGAAGCGGTGCGTTGCGTGCGCTGATCATCGTGCCTGTCGTCCGGCGCCTGACCCGCCATCGCAATCTTCCGCAGAATCCTTGAACCCGACCCCAAGCTTTCTGAAAGCTTTCAGGGGTGCCTAGCTAACAAATCCGGGCGATTGTAAGCGATAGTTGCAAGTGATTCAAGGCTTTAGACGCGACAAAAACCTGCATAAAACGACGCCTCATGATGTGAAAAAACACCCGATTCGACGACGTACGATGACAGTTGTAAGGTCGATTTTTTGCACCGGTATTTCTTGCGCGAAAAAGTCCGGCGACGGCGGAAATGACGGGAAGCGATGCCCGACGCAGGCCGGGAGGAAGCGGCGCGATCGCCGCCGCGAATGCGCTGCAATGCAGCCGCCGGGAACGACTCGGTGCGACGCTGCGGAAGGAGCACGACATCGTGACCGAACCGCCGCACGCGACGCGCGAAATTCGACCGGATGTTCGCACATCGATTCATCCAATCAGTTGTCGCGCCGCCACAGAGGTTCGATTGTAGGTTGCAGCACTTATCAACAGCCGTCGATCACCTCGAACGCTGTGCGCCCCGCCACTGCCCGAACGATACGCCTGTGCCGCACACACCGGCCTCGCTCAACCGTGCATGAGCAGCCATGCGCCGAGCGCCGCGCTCACCAGCGCGAACGGAATCGAAACGAGGTGGAACGGCAGCCACATGCGTGGCTCCTTCGCGAGACGCACCGCGATCAGATTCGCGAGCGAGCCGATCGCGAAGCCGAAGCCACCGACCGATACGCCGAATGCAAGCGCGCGCCAGTCGTGCGTGAATTCCGACAGCAGGATCGCGGCCGGCACGTTGCTGATCGCCTGTGACAGCACGGCGCCGGCGACATAGACGCGCAGCGGCGAATCGAGCTGCGCGTGCGCAATCGCGTCGTGCACGACGGGCAGCGCAGCCGCACTGCGCAATACGACGAACATCAACACAAAGATCAGCAGCAGCAGCCAGTCGATCTTCAGGACTGCATCGCGTTTGACGGCCAGCAGCACGATCGCGACGCCGACGAGGCCCGGCAGCGGATGATGCGCATCGGCAAGCAGCACGAACGCGGCGAACAGCACCGCCGCGATCAGCGCGTGCATGCGTTGTACGGGGAAGGCGGCAGCATCGCCGGACAGGTCGAGCGGCTTCGCGCGAAACATCAGTGCGGTCAGCACGAGCAGCAGCGCCATCGTCGCGACGGCGAGCGGCCCGAGCGTGACCACGAAGCGGCCGAACGACACGCCGCTCAATTGCCACAGGAAAAGATTCTGCGGATTGCCGAGCGGTGTCGCAACGGACCCCGCGTTGACAGCCAGCGCGACGACGATCACGAGCCGCCGGAACGGCAGCGGTGTCAGCGCGCGCAGCGACACCATCAACGGCACGACGACGAACAGCGCGACGTCGTTGGTGAGCCACATCGACAACACCGCGGCGAAGCCGACGAGCAGCATCGCGAGCCCGCGCTCGGAGTGCACGTGATGCACGATGCGATGTGCGAGCCACATCAGGCAGCCGGACAGCTCGAGCGCCTTGGTCAGCATCAGCAGGCCAGCGAGCGTCGCGACCGTCTGCCAGTCGACGCGATCGGCGAGCACCCAAAATGGTTGCGGACGCACCCATTGCAGCACGATCAGGCCAAGCGCGAGCACCGACAGTACCGGTTCCTGCGCAAGCCAGCCGAGCCACCGGCGCGGCGCCGGTGTGCCCATCTGTTCCATGGATTGCCCGTTACTCTTCGGTCGCGACGTTGCCGCGCAGTCGCGCGAGAATGCCCTCGAGCGCGTCGAGGTTGCCGAAGTCGATCAGCACCTGCCCTCGCCCGCGGCGGCCGAGCTTGATCTTCACCGTCGATGCGAGCAGGTCGGACAACTCCTCTTCGAGGCGACGCGTATCGCGGCCGCCATCGTCCTTCGCACGCGCCTTCACGGCCGGCGCTTCCTTCGTCGTGTGCGCGACGAGCTTCTCGGTCTCGCGCACCGACATGCGCTTGTTGACCACCTGATGCGCGAGCGTGATCTGCGTGGCCGCATCGACGGCGAGCAGCGCGCGTGCGTGCCCCATGTCGAGATCGCCGGCCAGCAGCATCGTCTGCACCGGCGACGCGAGGTTCAGCAGGCGCAGCAGGTTCGACACCGCGCTGCGCGAACGGCCGACCGATTCGGCGGCCTGCTCGTGCGTGAAACCGAACTCGTCGAGCAGGCGCTGGATACCATGCGCCTCTTCGAGCGGATTCAGATCCTCGCGCTGGATGTTCTCGATCAGCGCCATCGCGGCGGCAGCCTGATCGGATACGTCCTTCACGAGCACCGGCACTTCATCGAGGCCGGCCAGACGCGCGGCACGGAAACGCCGCTCGCCCGCGATGATCTCGTATTTGTCTGATGAAATGGGCCGTACCAGGATCGGCTGCATCACGCCCTGCGCGCGAATGCTTGCCGCGAGCTCCTGCAGGCTGCCCTCGTCCATCCGCGTGCGCGGCTGGTACTTGCCGGCTTGCAGCTTGCCGAGCGCGAGCGTGTTCGGCGCCCCTTCGATCTTCACCGCTTCGGTGATATCGGCACTGCCGCCGAGCAGCGCTTCGAGGCCACGTCCCAAGCCCTTCTTCTTTGGTACCGCGTTCATGTCTTTCTTCCTCGCTTCGCTCATGTCCGGATCACGACACCTCGAACGCGCGCACGCGCTCGATCATCTCGGCACCGAACTGGATATACGCCTGCGCGCCGCGCGAACTGCGGTCGAACACGACGCCCGGCAACCCGTAGCTCGGCGCTTCGGCCAGGCGCACGTTGCGCGGAATCACCGCGTCGAACACCTTGTCGCCAAAGTGCGCCTTCAGTTGATCGGAGACTTGCTGCTGCAGTGTGATGCGCGGATCGAACATCACGCGCAGCAGGCCGATGATCTTCAGGTCGCGGTTCATGTTCGCGTGAACCTGCTTGATCGTGTTGACGAGGTCCGACAGCCCTTCCAGTGCGAAGTACTCGCACTGCATCGGGATCACGACGCCATGCGCCGCGCACAGCCCGTTCAGCGTCAGCAGCGACAGCGTCGGCGGGCAATCGATCAGCACGAAATCGTAGTCGTCGGCCACGCGCTCGAGCGCGGCCTTCAGGCGGCGCTCGCGGTTGTCGATGCTGATCAATTCGATCTCGGCACCGGACAGCTCGCGGTTCGCGGGAAGCACGTCGTAAGTGACGCCTTCCGGACGCACACGCGCATCGGCCACCGACACGCCGTCGACCAGCACTTCGTACACGGTCGCTTCGCAGGCGGCCTTGTCGATCCCGCTGCCCATCGTCGCGTTGCCCTGCGGGTCGAGATCGATCAACAGGACTCGTTGCTCCTGCGCTGCAAGGCTTGCGGCGAGATTGACCGATGTCGTCGTCTTGCCGACGCCCCCCTTCTGGTTCGCAACGCAGAAGATCTTTGCCATCGTTGGTGTGTTCCCTTTACCTTCAAACAAACGGCGCGCTACCGCGCGCCTTCAATTCGCGTCGTCGACGGCCACTTCGAACAGATGCCGCTCCGCATCGAGCATCGGCACCGCCAGCCGGATCGTCTGCTTCACGCGGCTGCCTTCCGGCAACCGCGCAATCTCGTCATCCGGATGAACGCCCTTCATCGCCCAGATCGCCCCGCCCGGCGCGACCAGATGTCGAGCAAGTTTAACGAAGTCGGACAGGTCCGCGAAGGCGCGGGATACGATCATGTCGAATTTTTCCGGCACTTCGACACCCGGCTGCAACGACTCGACCCGCCCGGTGACGACCGACAGGTTCGCGAGCTTCAGCTCCGCGCGCATCTGCGTCTGGAACGCAGACTTCTTCTGCACGATATCGTTCAGCGTGACCTGCCAGCCCGGCTCGACGATCGCCAGCACGATACCGGGCAGCCCGCCGCCCGAGCCGACGTCGAGCACGCGTGCCGACGTACGACCGCGCAGATGCGGGACGATGGAAAGCGAATCGAGGATGTGCTGAATCAGCATCTGCTTCGGGTCGCGGATCGCGGTCAGGTTGTAGACCGCGTTCCACTTGCCGAGCAGCGCGACATAGTCGAGCAGCTGGTTGCGTTGTGTATCCGTCAGCGTGAGGTCGAGTGCTGCCGTACCTTCGACGAGCATCTGTTCCAGTATGTCCCGATTCACCGCCGGCGCGCGACGCGCCGTCATTGTTGCGTCGGGACGCTGCCGTCCCCCTGCTCCGCGGCTTTCGCGACCGTGCCGTTACGGCGGCCCAGGCCGCGACGCTTCAGATGCACCATCAGCAGCGAGATTGCCGCCGGCGTGACGCCGGAAATGCGCGACGCCTGCCCGATCGTTTCCGGCCGGAACTCGTTGAGCTTCTGGCTCACCTCGAACGACAGGCCGCGAACGTCGCGGTAATCGATACCGTCCGGCAGGCGCGTGTTCTCATTCGCGTCGTTGCGCTCGATCTCGGATGCCTGCCGCTCGATATAGCCCTGATACTTGATGCCGATCTCGACCTGCTCCTTGATCTGCTCGAGCAGCACCGGATCGTCGGTCAACGGCTCCACAGGGCTGCACTCGCCGCCCTTCAGCCCGCACACACCGTCGTAACTCACGCCCGGCCGGCGCAGTAGCTCGGCGAGGCTGTATTCGTGATCGATCGCCTTGCCGAGGAGCGCGGTCGCCTCTTCCGCAGGCAGCGTCTTCGGCGTCACCCACGTCGATTTCAGGCGTTCGGTTTCACGTGAAACAGCGTCACGCTTCCGGCTGAAGGCGTCCCAGCGTGCGTCGTCGACCAGTCCAAGCTCGCGGCCGATCTCGGTCAGGCGCATGTCGGCGTTGTCTTCGCGCAGGCTCAGACGATACTCGGCCCGGCTCGTGAACATCCGGTACGGCTCGGCCACGCCACGCGTGACGAGATCGTCGACCAGCACACCCAGATAGGCTTGATCGCGGCGCGGGCACCACGCGTCCTTTTCCTGCACGTAGCGGCCCGCATTGAGGCCGGCCAGCAGACCCTGCGCAGCCGCTTCCTCGTAGCCGGTCGTACCGTTGATCTGGCCCGCAAAGAACAGCCCGTTGATCGCCTTCGTCTCGAGCGACGCCTTCAGCGCGCGCGGGTCGAAATAGTCGTATTCGATTGCGTAACCGGGGCGCAGGATATGCGCGTTCTCGAGGCCGCGCATCGAATGCACGAGCTCGAGCTGGACGTCGAACGGCAGGCTGGTCGAGATCCCGTTCGGATAGAACTCGTTGGTCGTCAGCCCTTCCGGCTCCAGGAAGATCTGGTGCGATTCCTTCGACGCGAACCGGTGGATCTTGTCCTCGATCGACGGGCAATAGCGCGGCCCGACCCCTTCGATCACGCCCGTATACATAGGCGAACGATCGAGACCGCCGCGAATGATGTCGTGCGTGCGCTCGTTCGTATGCGTCACCCAGCACGGCAGCTGTTGCGGATGCTGCTCCGCGCGGCCCAGGAACGAGAATACGGGGATCGGATCGAGGTCGCCCGGCTGCTCGTCGAGCTTCGAGAAGTCGATCGTGCGACCGTCGATACGCGGCGGCGTACCGGTCTTCAGCCGGCCCTGCGGCAGCTTCAGCTCCTTCAGGCGCGACGACAGCGACACGGCCGCCGGATCGCCCGCGCGGCCGCCCGTGTAGTTGTTCAGGCCAACGTGGATCTTGCCGTCGAGGAACGTACCAGCCGTCAGCACGACTGCGCGAGCGCGGAAGCGGATGCCGATCTGCGTGACGGCGCCCACCACGCGGTCGCCTTCGACCATCAGGTCGTCGACGGCCTGCTGGAACAGCCACAGGTTCGGCTGATTTTCGAGCCGATGGCGGATCGCGGCCTTGTACAGGATACGATCGGCCTGCGCACGTGTCGCGCGCACGGCCGGGCCCTTCGACGAATTGAGGATCCGGAACTGAATACCGCTTTCGTCCGTCGCGGCGGCCATTGCGCCGCCCAACGCGTCGACTTCCTTGACCAGATGGCCCTTGCCAATGCCGCCGATCGACGGATTGCAGCTCATCTGCCCGAGCGTTTCGATGTTGTGGGTCAGCAGCAGTGTCTTTGCGCCCATACGGGCGGACGCCAGCGCGGCTTCCGTGCCGGCATGACCGCCACCGACGACGATGACGTCAAATTCTGTGGGAAAAAGCATGGTGGATTCCGTACGCAGAGCAGCGCACGAACCTATCTGAGAAATGTATGGGCCGAATTATAGCGGGTTCGCTTTTCACTCGAAGGCCGTCCGAATGGTAGGGCCTGTGCATTTCGGCGATTTTTTGCTGTGGGAAGGCGAATTTGGTGTGCCGGGCCGGCTTCAGCGGTGCTCACAACCGGTTAAACGCACGTCATCTTGCCTGTGCCAAGCCGGTTAATCGCCACGCCAGCATGCGCGGAACCTCTGACCTCACCGATGTCTGTGCCAAGCGCAATCCATCGGTCGCGACGTCCTGTGTCCTCTTCTACACAGCATTTCTGAAGGTCGTCCGGTGACTTGTCCCCTGAAGCGCAACGCATCGTCGACCTGTGGAACAAGCCTGCGCGGCATCTGCACAGAGCTTCCGACTATTCCTGCTCGACTTATCCTCCGGTTCCGAACCAGCGATGCATCGAAACCTCGCGATCTCGCAAAACAAAAACGGCGTGTTTCACGTGAAACACGCCGCTCGTTCCCCCACCCCTCGACAACTAAGCCGTCTTTTTCGCCAATCCGAGATATGTCTCGATCACACGCGGATTCTGGGCGAGCTCGGCCGCAGGCCCTTCCAGTGCAAACTCGCCCGTCTCCAGCACGTAGCCGTAGTCGGAAATCTGCAGCGCCGCCCGTGCATTCTGCTCGATCAGCAGCGTCGCCACGCCGGTACCGCGCAACGCGCTGATGATATGAAAGATCTCCTTCACGATCAGCGGCGCCAGCCCAAGGCTCGGCTCGTCGAGCATCAGCAGGTCGGGCTTGCCCATCAGCGCACGTCCGACCGCCAACATTTGCCGCTCGCCGCCCGACAGCGTACCGGCCGCCTGCCTGCGGCGCTCCTTCAGCCGCGGAAACAGCGCGAACACGTGATCGAGCTGGTCGAGGAAGTTCGCTTCCCCTGCCTGCTTGCGCCGATATGCGCCCAATATGAGGTTGTCCTCGACCGTCATCGTGCCGAACAGCTCGCGCTTCTCCGGTACGAGACACATCCCGCGCGCGACGCGCTGCTCGACCGGCAGCGCACCGACATCGCTGCCGCGATACACGACCGCGCCCGACGCGTGCCCCGTTATCGGCAGCGCGCCCATGATCGCGTTCAGCAGTGTCGATTTACCGGCCCCGTTCGGACCGATCACGCTGACGATCTGCCCCGCTCCGACCTTGATGGCGGCACCATGCAGCGCCTCCACCTTCCCGTACCGCACCGCCAGGCCGCGTACTTCGAGAATCGGCATCGTCGTGTCCGTCATCACTCCACCCCGCCCAGGTACGCTTCGAGCACGGCCGGATCCTGCTGCACATCCTGCGGCAGCCCTTCCGCGATCCGCGTACCGAACTCCATCACCACCAGCCGGTCGGTGAGGTTCATCACGAAATCCATGTCATGTTCCACGAGCAACACGCTCATGCCTTCGGCCTTCAGCCGCCGCAGCAGGTCGGCGAGTTGCTGCTTCTCCTGGTAACGCAGGCCGGCCGCCGGCTCGTCGAGCAGCAGCAACGTCGGATCGCAGCACAGCGCCCGTGCGATTTCGAGAATCCGCTGCTGACCGAGCGCAAGGCTGCCCGCTTCGTCGTACATGTGCTTCTCGAGCCCGACGCGGCGGATCTGGCGTGCGGCTTCGGCCAGCAACTGCGCTTCCTCGTGCGCATTGAGCCGCGCGATGCTGCGCCACACGCCCGTATGACCGCGCAGATGGGCGCCGATCGCGACGTTCTCGAGCACCGTCATCGCCGGCAACAGCTTCACGTGCTGGAACGTGCGACCGATGCCGCGGCGGACCACCTGACGCGACGTCAGCCCGTCGATGCGCTCGCCGCGAAACGTGATCGCACCGCCGGTCGGCTTCAGCACGCCGGTCACGAGATTGAACGTGGTCGATTTGCCCGCGCCGTTCGGGCCGATCAGCCCGACGATCTGCCCCGCTTTCACGTCGAAGCTGACGTCGTTGACGGCCACGAGCCCGCCGAACTGCTTGCGCGCGCCGTCGACGACGAGCAGCGGCTCGCCGGGCACGGGCTTCGCGCGCTGCGGCAGCGGGTCGGCCTGCTCCGGCACATGCGCACGCGGCCCGCGCGGGAACAGTCTCGCGACGAACGGCCATACGCCCTGGCGCGCGTACTGCAGCAGCAGCACCATCAGCACGCCGAACACGATGATCTCGAAGTTGCCTTCCGAACCGAGCAGCTTTGGCAGCAGCGTCTGCAGGTAGTCCTGCAGCACGGTGAGGATCGCCGCGCCCAGCACCGCGCCCCATACGTGCGACACGCCGCCCACCACCGCCATGAACAGGAATTCGATCCCGTGGTTCAGCCCGAACGGCGTCGGGTTCACCGCGCGCTGCAGGTGCGCGTACAGGAAGCCCGATACCGCCGCGAGCACGGCTGCGTAGACGAAGATCACCACGCGCATCCACGCGGTGTTCACGCCCATCGCCTCGGCCATCACGCCGCCGCCGCGCAGCGCGCGGATCGCGCGGCCGGGTCGGCTGTTGAGCAGGTTCTGCACCGACACGATCGCGGCCAGCACCACGGCCCAGATGAGGAAATACAGGCTGCGGCCGCTGTCGAGCCGGATGCCGAACAGGTTCAGCGCCGGAATCCCGTTGATCCCGTCGTACTTGCCGAGCAGTTCGAGGTTGCCGAACAGATAGAACAGCGCGAGGCCCCACGCGATCGTGCCGAGCGGCAGGAAGTGCCCGGACAGCCGCATCGTCACGGCGCCGAGCATGAGCGCGACGAGCGCCGTCAGCACGACGCCGACGATCAGTGCGAGCCACGGCGACACGCCGTACCGCGTCGTCAGGAACGCGGTCGCATACGCGCCGATGCCGACGAACGCGGCCTGCCCGAAGCTCGTCATCCCGCCGACGCCCGTCAGCAGCACGAGCCCGATCGCGACGATCGCATACAGGCCGATGTAGTTCAGCAGCGTGATCCAGTACTCGGGCACCTGTAGCGCACCGGGCAACACCGGCAGCGCGAACAGCACGACGAGAAACAGCCAGAAGGTCTTGTTGCGTACCATCGTCTTCATCGCGTCACTCCTCTTCCTCTTCCGCATGCGGCGTCACGAAGCTCCGCCACAGCAGCACCGGAATGATCAGCGTGAACACGATCACCTCCTTGTATGCGCTCGCCCAGAACGACGAATACGATTCGAGCACGCCGACGAGCAGCGAGCCGGCGGCCGCGAGCGGGTAGCTGACGAGCCCGCCGATGATCGCGCCGACGAAGCCCTTCAAGCCGATCAGGAAGCCCGAGTCGTAGTAGATCGTCGTCAGCGGGCCGACGAGGATCCCCGACAGCACACCGAGCCCTGCCGCGAACGTGAACGCGAGCCGCCCGGCTTCGGTCGTGCCGATGCCGACGAGCCGCGCACCGAGCCGGTTCACCGACGTCGCGCGCAGCGCCTTGCCGGCGATCGTGCGGCCGAAGTACACGTAGAGCGCGCCGATCAGCACGAGCGCCGTGACGACGACCAGGATGCTCTGCACCGATACCGTCATGCTGCCGATCGCGAGCGACGCGTCCGAAAATCCGGCGGTGCGCGAGCCCTCCGCACCGAACATCACGAGGCCGAGGCCGACCATCGCGAAATGGACGGCGACCGACACGATCAGCAGCAGCAGCGTCGTACCTTCGGCGATCGGCTGGTACACGAGCCGGTAGACGAACGGCCCCATCGGCACGACGATCGCGAGCGTCAGCGCGATCTGCGCGAGCATCGGCAACGGCTGCGCGGCAAAGCTGCGCGTGAGCGCGAACACCGCGAGCGGCAGCAGCACGTAGCGGCTCGCCAGCGTCGCGAGCGTGCGGCCGAGCGGGTGACGACGTTCGCGATGGCGGATCAGGCCGCCGACTTCCAGCAGGAAGCACGCAATGCCCATCACGAACAGCAGCCAGCAGGTGGCGGGGAATTTCTGCGCCTGCAACGCGGCCAGCGTCAGCGCACCGTAGGCGACGAATTCGCCCTGGGGAATGAAGATCACCCGCGTGACGGAAAACACCAGCACGAGCGCCAGCGACAACAATGCATAAATGGCGCCGGTCGTGATGCCGTCTTGCGCGAGGATCGCCGCAATCGAGAGATCCATACGTTTCGTGTATCGAGAGAATGCTGCGGAGAAACGAAAGGCGAAAACGCTCGGGGCGCGCGCGAAGCGATCGGCACCTCGCGCGCCATGCGGCGAGCCCCGGCGGTTCCAGGCGGCACGGGTGCGGCCGTCTCAGGCGCGCCACCCCGCCGACGGCACGCGCGGCGCCGTTCGCGCCGCGTGTGCCGGTTTCACGTGATGCTTACTCGGCCTGCAACTTCCACTTGCCGTCGACGATCTGCACCATCACGCGCGCACGCGTGTCGAAGCCGTTGTGATCGGTCGCCGTCATGTTGATCACGCCGTGCGAGACGGGCAGATCCTTCACGCTTTCGAGCGACGCGCGCAGCGCTTCGCGGAACGCCTCGGTGCCCGGCTGGCCCTTCTTCAGCGCTTCCGGGATCGCCCGCTGCAGCAGCAAGCCCGCATCCCACGCATGGCCGCCGAACGTCGACAGTGAACCCGCGCCGTAGGCCTTCTCGTACGCGGCCTTGTAGCCGAGCGCCGGCTTCTTCACCGGATTCGAATCGGGCAATTGGTCGGTCACGAGCACGGGGCCGGCCGGCAGGATCTCGCCTTCGCAATCCTTGCCGCACACGCGCAGGAAATCGTTGTTCGCGACGCCGTGCGTCTGATACACCTTACCCTTGTAGCCGCGCTCCTTCAGCGTCTTGGCCGGCAGCGCCGCCGGCGTGCCCGAGCCCGCGATCAGCACCGCATCCGGGTTCGAGCCCAGCAGCTTCAGCACCTGCCCCATCACCGATGCATCGGTCCGGTTGTAGCGCTCGTTCGACACCAGCTTCAGCCCGTTCTTCGCGGCCGCCGCGTCGAACGTCTTGTACCAGCTGTCGCCATAGGCATCGGCGAAGCCAATGAAACCGACCGTCTTCACGCCGTGCTTCGCCATGTAGCCGGCGATCGCGTCGGCCATCAGCTGATCGTTCTGCGGCACCTTGAACATCCACGCGCGCTTCGCGTCCATCGGCGCGATGATCTGCGCGCTCGCCGCGAGCGAAATCGCCGGCGTCTTGCCCTGCGACACGGGATCGAGCATCGCAAGCGAGTTCGGCGTGACGGAGGAGCCGATGATCGCGTCGACGTGGTCCTCGTCGATCAGCTTGCGCACGTTCTGCACCGCGCGGCTCGTGTCGGAGGCGTCGTCGAGCACGATGTACTGCACGCTCTTGCCCGCGATTTCCTTCGGCAGCAGCGCGATCGTGTTCTTTTCCGGAATCCCGAGCGAGGCAGCCGGGCCCGTAGCCGACAGCGTCACGCCGATCTTGACCTGCGCCGACGCCGTGGCCGCCGCACACACGAGGCCCGCGGCAAGCATGGCCTCCATCCATCGATTCATCTTCATTTACGTTGTCTCCAAACGCTGCTCGAAAAAACCACGGGTCGCTCGGGCGGCTCCCGGTCCCCATAAACAAGTTAATATCTTAATTATCCAGTCCATCCGCGCCCATGCTCGTTTTCCCGTGACGCCGCCCCCATGGGCCGCATGCCGGCCGAAACGGTCATTCGGCCATCACGATGCGCAGCAGCAATGTCGTCAGGATGAAGAAAGCGAATAAAGGCGGGATCGCGCGGAAAATCGGTGCGTGCGCAACGATGGCGGAAACGGCCGCCGTACCGGCCCGATGCGGCCCGGTACGCACGCGATGAACCGTCGGAAAACCGGCGGCTCATGACGATGCGGATACGGATGCGAGCACAACGACCCGCGCTGGCGCCGGGGCGCGCATACAGGCCGCAGGACGGCTCGGGAATGCCGCGACGACCCATCGCGCACCCGATGACGAACGAGCGGCGCCCGCCGCCTCTCCTGCCCCGATCCACCGCGCTGCGCTGCTCATCCAACCGTACTCCCTCTTCTGCATTGTGCGTGTAGGAGAACTGCCGACCGATTTTCCCGACCGCACGGTCGGCGAAAGCCGAGTGTAACGGACGCCTTTCGCGCACGCCAACCGGGTAAGCCCGAAGCGCCTGTGCAGGATTGCGCATCGTGTGTTAACGATCGCGGAAAGGGAAAAACGGGGGGACGCGGCGAAGCGCGGAAAAGACGCGGTGCGAATGCAAACGCGGAAGATGGCTGTCACGCGGGCCGATGCACCATCGATGGAATCCGTGCACGGAAATGAAAAAGCGCTGTTGGATTCCGTCCAACAGCGCTTTGGGGTCCGGGCACTTTGTGCCTCGATTGTCTCCTCGTTCTCCACCTGCAAATTCGTTTCGCGGTGCATCAGAACTAAGGTGAATCTTAAAGAGGCTTAAGCACCACGACAACTTAGCATTTACCCCTATGGTGCATCGCCGCACGAAAATGGGGCACCAGCCTGCCGCGCGGCGCGTGCCCGGACCTGCCGCGATACCCTTGCCGGACGCGCCGGATGGTGCTTCGCATCAACGTACGGCGATGCGCACGGCCTGCTCACGACGAGGCTCTCAACGGCTTGATCCGCGCGACCATCTCGCCGACGATGCCGCGCCGGAAGGCCAGCACGCATGCGATGAAGATCAGCCCGGTGACGATCGTCGCCGATTCGCCGAGCGAATGGAACCACGCGACGCCCGTCGTCGACGCGAGCCATTCGCCGATGTCGCCGAGCCGGTCCTCCAGCGCCACGATCAGCGCGGCGCCCAGCAGCGGCCCGAACAGCGTGCCCATCCCGCCGACGAGCGTCATCAGCACGACGAGGCCCGACATCGTCCAGTACGCGTCCGACAGCGTCTCGAAGCCGAGCACGAGCACCTTCAGCGAGCCGGCCAGCCCCGCGAGCGCGGCCGACAGGATGAACGCGAGCAGCTTGAAGCGGTCGGTGTCGTAGCCGAGCGAGATCGCGCGCGCTTCGTTCTCCTTGATGGCGACGAGCACCTGGCCGAACGGAGAATGGACGACCCGCACGATGAACGCGCACGCAGCGACGACCACCGCCAGCACGACGTAGTACAGCGCGACGTCGTTCGACAGGTCGAGCAGCCCGAACAGGCGGCCGCGCGGCACGCCCTGCAGGCCGTCCTCGCCGTGCGTGAACGGCGCCTGCAGATAGATGAAGTAGACCATCTGCGCGAACGCGAGCGTGATCATCGCGAAGTAGATGCCCTGCCGGCGGATCGCGAACAGCCCGACGACGAGCCCGAGCAGCGTCGCGACGACGGTGCCGGCCAGCACGCCGAGCTCCGGCGTGAAACCGAACGTCTGCATCGAATAGCCGGTCACATAACCGGCCGTCGCGAGGAACATCGCATGGCCGAACGACAGCAGCCCCGTATAGCCGATCAGCAGGTTGAACGCGGCCGCGAACAGCGCGAAGGCGAGCACCTTCATCACGAACACCGGATACGCGCCGATGAATGGCGCGGCGAGCAGTGCGGCGAGCAGCACGCCGTAGAGCACTTTTCTCTGCATCATTTTTCCTTGCCGAAGAGGCCCGCCGGGCGGAACAGCAGCACGATCGCCATGATCACGAACACGACGGTGGCCGACGCTTCGGGATAGAACACGCGCGTGAAGCCCTCGATCACGCCGAGCATCAGGCCCGTGACGATCGAGCCGAGGATCGAGCCCATCCCGCCGATCACGACCACCGCGAACACGGTGATGATCATCGGCTGGCCCATCAGCGGCGACACCTGGATCACCGGCGCGGCCAGCACGCCCGCGAACGCGGCGAGCGCGACGCCGAAGCCGTAGGTGAGCGTGATCATCATCGGCACGTTCACACCGAACGCCTCGACGAGCTTCGGGTTCTCGGTGCCCGCGCGCAGGTACGCGCCGAGCCGCGTCTTCTCGATCACGAACCACGTCGCGAGGCACACCGCGAGCGACGCGACGACGACCCACGCGCGATAGTTCGGCAGGAACATGAAGCCGAGGTTGGTCGCGCCGGACAACTGCGACGGCACGTCGTACGGCTGGCCGGACGATCCGTAGATCGACCGGAACACGCCTTCGACCACCAGCGTGAGGCCGAACGTGAGCAGCAGCCCGTACAGGTGATCGAGCTTGTACAGCCAGCGCAGCATCGAGCGCTCGATCGCGATTCCGAATGCGCCGACGAGCACCGGCGCGAGCACGAGCATCGCCCAGTACGGCAGCCCGAAATACGACAGGCCCATCCACGCGAGCATCGCGCCCAGCATGAACAGTGCGCCGTGCGCGAAGTTGATCACGTTGAGCAGCCCGAAGATCACCGCGAGCCCGAGGCTCAGGATCGCGTAGAACGAGCCGTTGACGAGGCCGAGCAGCAACTGGCTCAGCATCGCCGGCAACGGAATGCCAAAGATTTCCATCGACTTAGCCGTCAGAATGAGTGTCGTTGCGTGCGCAACCTTCATGCGTCGCGCACGCGGGCGGCGCAGCGGGCACCTCGCCGCAGCCGCCACCGTGCGGCGCGCCCCGGCGCGCCGCTACGCGATGCTTACTTCCACAACGCGCAGCGCGTTTCCTGCTTGGTGCCGAACGCCTGCTCGCCCGGAATCGTCGCGAGCACCTTGTAGTAGTCCCACGGCTCCTTCGATTCCGACGGCTTCTTGACTTCCATCAGGTACATGTCGTGGATCATGCTGCCGTCCTGGCGGATATAGCCCTTCGCGTAGAAGTCGCTGATCTTGATCTTCTTCAGCTCGGCCATCACCTTGTCGGAGTCGGTCGTACCGGCGGCCTGCACGGCCTTCAGGTACGTCGTCACCGACGAGTAGTCGGCCGCCTGAAGGCTCGACGGCATCTTCTTCATCTTGCCGAAGTAGCGCTGCGCCCACTGGCGCGACGCCGCGTCGCGATTCCAGTACCAGCTGTCGGTCAGCACGAGGCCCTGCGTCGTTTCGAGGCCGAGGCTGTGCACGTCGTCGATGAACATCAGCAGCGCGGCGAGCTTCATCGTCTTCGTGATGCCGAACTCCTTCGCGGCCTTGATCGAGTTGATCGTGTCGCCGCCCGCGTTCGCGAGGCCGAGGATCTGCGCCTTCGACGCCTGCGCCTGCAGCAGGAACGACGAGAAATCCGACGCGGACAGCGGGTGACGCACCGCGCCGAGCACCTGGCCGCCGTTCGCCTTCACGACGTCCGACGTGTTCTTCTCGAGCGCCTTGCCGAACGCGTAGTCGGCCGTCAGGAAGAACCAGCTCTTGCCGCCCTGCTTCACCACCGCCGAACCGGTGCCCTTCGCGAGCGCCATCGTGTCGTACGCGTAGTGGACCGTGTACGGCGTGCACTGCTCGTTGGTCAGCGTGTCGGCGCCTGCGCCGATGTTGATGTAGACCTTCTTCTTCTCGGCCGCGACCTGGTTCATCGACAGCGCGGTGGCCGAGTTCGTGCCGCCGACCAGCAGGTCGAGCCCGCCACGGTCCATCCATTCGCGCGCCTTCGACGCGGCGATGTCGGCCTTGTTCTGGTGGTCGGCGTAGACGACCTCGATCGGCTTGCCGAGCACCTTGCCGCCGAAGTCCGCGACCGCCATGCGGATCGCCTCGAGACCGCCCTGCCCGTCGATATCCGCGTAAAGCCCCGACATGTCGGTGATGAAGCCGATCTTCACGGTATCCGCCGCGTGGGCGGCGCCGGCGGTGAACGCGGCGGCCGCGAGCGCGAGACAGGCCTGTGCGAGGGTCTTCATTTTCATTGACGTCTCCTGTTGTTCTGATGCGTTGTGGTTGTTCGAGAGCCGCCACGGCTAGCGGCAACGGAAACGGAGCGGCGTCACACGCCGAGCAGGTCGTGCAGGATCGGCATCTTGCCTTCCAGTTCGGATGCACGGAAATGCTCGACGATGCGGCCGTGCTCCATCACGTAGAAGCGGTCGGCGAGCGGTGCGGCGAAGCGGAAATTCTGTTCGACCATCACGATCGTGTAGCCGCGCGCCTTCAGCGCGACGATCATCCGTGCGAGCGCCTGCACGATCACCGGCGCCAGGCCTTCGGAGATCTCGTCGAGCAGCAGCAGGTTCGCGCCGGTGCGCAGGATCCGCGCGACCGCGAGCATCTGCTGCTCGCCGCCCGACAGCCGCGTGCCCTGGCTCTGCCGGCGCGACGCGAGGTTCGGGAACATCGCGTAGATCTCGTCGAGCGACATCGCATGCTCGTGCGGCCCGATCAGCGGCGGCAGCATCAGGTTCTCCTCGCACGACAGGCTCGAGAAGATCCCGCGCTCCTCCGGGCAGTAGCCGATGCCGTAATGGGCGATGCGGTGCGTCGCGAGGCCGATCGTCTCGTGGCCCGCGACCTTGATCGATCCGGCGCGGCGGCCCGTGAGGCCCATGATCGCGCGCAACGTCGTCGTGCGGCCCGCGCCGTTGCGGCCGAGCAGCGTGACGACCTCGCCGCGATGCACGGTCAGGTCGACGCCGTGCAAGATGTGGGATTCCCCGTACCAGGCCTCCAGGCCCGTGATCTCCAGCGCAGGCGTACCGCTCTCGACGCCGCTCAATTCGCGTTCCTCCCGTTCGCTGTGCTTCATGCGTGCGCCCCCGCGAGCGCTGCATCGGCGCTGCCCATGTAGGCCTCGATGACGAGCGGATTCTTCGACACTTCCGCATACGAGCCTTCGGCCAGCACCTCGCCGCGTTGCAGGACGGTGATCGTGTCGGAGATCCCCGCGATCACGTTCATGTTGTGTTCCACCATCAGGATGGTGCGGCCGCTCGCGACCTTCTTGATCAGCGCGGTCACGCGGTCGACGTCCTCGTGGCCCATCCCCTGCGTGGGCTCGTCGAGCAGCATCAGCTCGGGCTCCATCGCCAGCGTCGTCGCGATCTCGAGCGCGCGCTTGCGGCCGTAGGCGAGCTCGACAGTCGGCACGTGTGCGAAATCGGTGAGGCCGACCTGCGTGAGCAGATCCATCGCGCGATCGTCGAGCCGCTTCAGCGTGCGTTCGCTGCGCCAGAAATGGAATTCGGTGCCGAGTGCCCGCTGCAGGCCGATGCGCACGTTCTGCAGCGCGCTCAGGTGCGGAAACACGGCCGAGATCTGGAACGAGCGGATGATGCCGCGCCGCGCGACCTGCGCGGGCCGCTCGTCGGTGATGTCGATGCCGTTGAAGACGATCTGGCCGGCTGTCGGCGTCAGAAATTTGGTGAGGAGGTTGAAACAGGTGGTCTTGCCCGCGCCGTTCGGCCCGATCAATGCGTGGATCGCACCGCGCCGCACACGCAGGTTGACGCCATTCACGGCGGTGAAGCCCCTGAATTCCTTCGTCAGTCCGCGTGTTTCCAGAATCGTGTCGCCGAGAATCATGTTCCCTTCCGTACGAAGTCAGGCGAAGCACCGGGAAGCCTGGCGCGAGCGGCCGCGAACGGGTCAGCGGATCAGCGGGCTGCCCCCGGGCGCCGTGGTACGCCTCGAGGGTTGGTCTCCCGCGCCGACGCGTATGCACATTGCGCAACATTGTCGCGCCGTTGGTGCAGTGCAATCATCGGGATTTGCACTTATAGGGGTGGCCGCCTTGTCGGACGCGGCTGCGCACGGTTTTTCACCGCGTTTTTTTGATACGTGCATCATCACGCGTTGACCTGTTGCAGGACGTGGCACCCACGCGCCGAAAAAAACCGCGCGACGGCGCGGCTTGCACGGATCTTGCCGTTCGAGCGAAAGCGACGGCAGCTTGTTTCGCATATCGAATCAGCGAGCGGGATTCGCATGACGGCCCGCTGGCGCGCGTCTCAGCGGGCCGTCATGCAGCCGTCACCGCGGCCTCGGTGAGCACCGGCGCCGTTTCGCGCGCCGCACGGCGGTCGGCGCGAATCATGTCGCTCGCGCGCTCGGCGATCATCAGCGTCGGCGAATTGGTGTTGCCCGACGTGATGAACGGCATCACCGACGCATCGACGATCCGCAACCCGGCGATGCCGCGCACGCGCAGCCGGCTGTCGACTACCGCGCGCGCGTCGTCGGCGCGCCCCATCCGGCAGGTACCGACCGG
Source organism: Burkholderia sp. MSMB1072 (assembly GCF_001524725.1). Lineage (NCBI taxonomy): Bacteria > Pseudomonadati > Pseudomonadota > Betaproteobacteria > Burkholderiales > Burkholderiaceae > Burkholderia > Burkholderia sp. MSMB1072. The sequence goes on along the minus strand of NZ_LOYC01000016.1, from coordinate 62,513 downwards.
GTGGAAGATCGTCGTGCCGACGGCGCCGGCCGCATCGATCAGTTCGGCCTCGGTCCGGTACTGCGGGCCCGGCAGGACTTCCTCGGGACGATAGCGCGCGAGCGCCGGCGCGGACGCGATCCGGCGCGTGAGGCGCAGCGCGTTCGCGGCGACGTGCCGATCGTGATCGGTCGACAGATAGTTCGGCGCGATCGCCGGTGCGCAGCCCGGATCGGCGCTCGTGACGTGCACACTGCCGCGCGACGTCGGCCGCAAATGGCAGACCGACGCCGTAAAGGCGTTGAAGCCGTGCAGCGGCTCGCCGAAACGTTCGAGCGACAGCGGCTGCACGTGGTACTGGAGATCGGGGCGCGTGAGTGCGGGATCGTCCGGGTCCGATTTCGCGAATGCGCCCAGTTGCGACGGCGCCATCGACATCGGCCCGCGCTGCAGCAGCGCGTATTCGGCGCCGATCATCAGCTTGCCCCACCAGTGCGCGGACAGCGTGTTGAGCGTGCGCACGCCGTCGACGCGAAACGCCATCCGCAATTGCAGGTGGTCCTGCAGGTTTTCGCCGACGCCCGGCAGATCCTGCACGACGTCGATGCCGAGCGCCTGCAGCCGCCGACCATCGCCGATGCCCGACAGTTCGAGCAGTTGCGGCGAATTCACCGCGCCCGACGTCAGCAGCACTTCCGCCCGCACCCGCGCGACGTAATCGGTGCCGCCGCCGCGGTACTCGACGCCGACTGCGCGCCGCCCGTCGAAGATCACGCGCTGCGCGTGCGCGCCGGTGATCACGGTCAGGTTCGGGCGCGCCATCGCGGGCCGCAGGAACGCCTTCGACGTATTCCAGCGCACGCCGCGCTTCTGGTTCACTTCGAAGTAACCGACCCCGGCATTGTCGCCGCGGTTGAAATCGTCGGTGGCGGGGATGCCCGTCTGCTGCGCGGCCTGTGCGAACGATTCGAGGATCTCCCAGCGCAGCCGCTGCTTCTCGACGCGCCAGTAGCCGCCCGCGCCGTGCGCGTCGCTCGCGCCCGCATGGTGATCCTCGCTGCGCTTGAAGATCGGCAGCACGCTGTCCCACGACCAGCCGGCGTCGCCGGTTTCCTGCGCCCAGTTGTCGTAGTCCTCGCGCTGGCCGCGCATGTAGATCATCCCGTTGATCGACGAGCAGCCGCCCAGCACGCGGCCGCGCGGATACGACAGCGCGCGGCCGTTGAGCGCCGCTTCGGGCTGCGTCTTGTACAGCCAGTCGGTGCGCGGGTTGCCGATGCAGTACAGATAGCCGACCGGGATATGAATCCAGTGATAGTCGTCCTTGCCGCCCGCTTCGAGCAGCAGCACGCTGATGTCGGGATCCTCGGTCAGGCGGTTCGCGAGCACGCAGCCCGCGGTGCCCGCGCCGACGATCACGTAGTCGAATTCGCCCTCGAGCGTGCGTTGAGTACTCACGGCGTGTCTCCTTCCTTTTTTTATGCGTCGCGGGCGACGCGATCGATGTAGCGTACTCCGGGCGCCAGCCGCCGATCCAATGAGTTATGCTGAACTGCGTTATAAGCCGCGCTCATATCACGACGATGGATCTCACCCTGCTCCGCGCGTTCGCGACGGTCGCGCGCGAAGGCAACCTGACGCGCGCGGCCGCGCAACTGCACCTGACGCAGCCGGCCGTCAGCCTGCAGATCAAGCGTCTGCAGGAAACGCTCGGCGTCGCGCTGTTCACGCGTACGTCGCGCGGGCTCGCGCTCACGCGCGACGGCCAGACGCTGCTGCCGCATGCGGAACGCGCGCTCGCCGCGGCCGCCGACGTGCAGCGCGCCGCCGCCGCGCTGCGGCACGAGGTGCGCGGCCGGCTGCGGATCGGCACGATTCTCGACCCGGAGTTCCTGCGGCTCGGCGGCTTTCTCCGCGCGCTGGTGGAGACCCATCCGCAAATCGAGACCGCGCTGCGGCACGGAATGTCCGGCTGGGTGATCGAACAGGTGCGCGCGCAGGCGCTCGACGTCGGCTACTACATCGGCCGGCCGGGCGAGGACGATCCGCTCGACGGCGCGCTGTTCCACACCCTCGCGCTCACCCATTTCCAGTACCGCGTGCTCGCGCCGGCCGGCTGGAAGGAGCGCGTGCAGCGCGCGCACGACTGGCGCGCGCTCGCCGCGTTGCCGTGGATCTGGACGCCGCCGGCGTCCGCGCACCACCGGCTGCTGTCGCGGCGTTTCGCGGACGCCGGTGCGCAGCCGGTGAAGGTCGCCGAGGTCGACCAGGAGCAATCGATGCTCGACCTCGTCAAATCGGGGATCGGGTTGACGCTCGCGCGCGATTCGACTGCGCTGGCCGAAGCGCACGCGCATGCGCTGACGATCGTCGAGCGCGTGACGGTGCCGACCGAACTGACGTTCGTGACGCTCGCCGAGCGGCGCGACGAACCCGCGATCGCGGCCGCGCTGCGGCTGATCGAAGCACAGTGGGCGATATGAGCGTTGCTGATGTCGACGCGGCCGCTCGCGCAGCGGGTTTCGGCGCCCGACGCATTCCGCGGGTCGCCGTTACGGATCGATTGCCCGCCCCGCGTCGTGTCGCCGCGTGCCGTCCGCTCGTCACGCCGCCATCGCAGGCTTTTTGCTAGATTGTGCGTTCGCACACCGCGAGACCCCGATTGAAGGAGACCCGCATGGCCCGCAACATCGAGATCAAAGCCCGCGCCCGTGAATTCGACCGGCTACGCGAACAGGCGGCTCAGCTCGCGACCGAAGCGCCGTTGTTCTACCGCCAGCAGGATTTCTTCTACGACGTACCGCGCGGCCGACTGAAGCTGCGCCGCTTCGAGGACGGCACGCCGGCCGAGCTGATCTTCTATCAGCGCGACGACCGCGACGGCCCGAAGGCGTCGTACTACACGCGCAGCCCGGTGACGAACCCCGATGCGATGCATTCGCTGCTCGCAACCGCGCTGACCACGCGCGGGATCGTGACGAAGGAGCGGCACGTGTACCTCGCGGGCCGTACGCGCATCCACCTCGACCGCGTCGACGGACTCGGCGATTTCATCGAGCTCGAAGTCGTGCTCGGCCCGGACGACGACGAAGCCGGCGGCGAAGCCGAAGCGCACGAGGTGTTCGCGAAGCTCGGCGTGGCTCAGGACGATCTCGTCGCGGTCGCGTACGTCGATCTGCTGAACGCCGACACCCGCCCCGAAACGGCCTGATCCGGCCCCACCGAGGGCGCCCCGCGCGGGCCGCCCTCGGCGCCGGCGCCGCGGCTCCTCCCCGTCACGCGGCGCCAGGCGCCAGATGCGCGAGCGGCAGCGCGCCGTTGCGCTTGAAGGTCGTCAGCACGATGTTCGAGCGCACGCTGTCGACGCCCGGTACGCGCATCAGCTTCTTCATCACGAACTGCGACAGCGCGTTGAGATCCGGCGCGACGATCCGCAGCAGGTAGTCGGCATCGCCGACCACCGCATGGCATTCGAGCACTTCCGGCAGCACGTCGATCTGCTGCTGGAACTGCTCGATGATCGAATCGCCGTGATGCTTGAGCTTCAGGCTCGTGAACGCGGTCACGCCGAGACCGAGCTTTTCGGGCCGCAGCATCACGCGGTAGCCTTCGATCACGCCGGCCGCCTCGAGCCGCTGCAACCGCCGGCCGATCTGCGACGGCGACAGCGGCACCTCCTCGCCCAGCTGCTGATGGGTCGCGCGACCGAAGCGCTGCAGCACGTCCAGCAGCGCGAGATCGAAGTGATCGAGTTCCAGCATGAGTATTCTCCGCATCGATTCCTGATTTGATGCGCGATTATCGCATTATCAAGCAATTCAACGCCAACTATGCGCCCAATCCGCGCACAGCCCGCTCTACACTTGCATGATCCCAACCACAGCGTGCAGAGCCTGATCATGTCCACCGTCGTCACCGCGAAACTGCAGGAGCAGTTCGACGCGGGCCTCGAAACCCGCGCCGATTTCACCATCGACCAGCCGCTTCAGCGCTACGGCCGGGTCGACCACGCGGTGTGGAAGCAGCTCTATGCGCGCCAGTCAGCGCTGCTGCGCGGCCGCGCGTGCGATGCATTCGTCGCCGGGCTCGGCAAGATCGAGCTGCCGGCCGATCGCGTGCCGTCGTTCGCCGACGTGAACCGCCAGTTGAAGCCCGTGACCGGCTGGGAAATCGTGGCGGTGCCGGGCCTCGTGCCCGACCGCGTGTTCTTCGAGCACCTCGCGAACCGGCGTTTTCCCGTCACCTGGTGGATGCGCCGTCCCGACCAGCTCGACTACCTGCAGGAACCCGACTGCTTCCACGACCTGTTCGGCCACGTGCCGCTGCTGATCGATCCGGTGTTCGCCGACTACATGCAGGCGTATGGCCGCACCGCGCTCGCGGTTGCCGACGACGAAGCGGCGCTGGCGCGGCTCGCGCGCCTCTATTGGTATACGGTGGAATTCGGGCTGATCCGCGACCCGCGCGGGGTCGACGGGCTGTCGATCTACGGCGCCGGAATCGTATCGAGCAAGGGCGAAAGCCTGTACAGCCTCGAAAGCGCGGCGCCGAACCGGCTCGGGTTCGACCTCGAGCGCGTGATGCGCACGAAGTATCGGATCGACACGTTCCAGAAGACTTACTTCGTGATCGACGATTTCGCGCAACTGTTCGCGCTCGCCGACGTCGACGGCCGCGCACTGGCTGGCCGGCTCGCGGCATTGCCCGAATTCGCGGCCGGCGCGGTGCTCGAGACCGACCGCGTGCTGCATCGCGGCACGGGCGAAGGCTGGTCGGACGACGACGACGCGTGATGCGCTGCGCGCGCGGCACCTGCCGGCTGCCCGTCGCCGGCTGCCCGTCGCCCTTCCCGCAACTATGAAACAATGAACGATGCCGGCTTCGCCGCGCGGCGCAGCCGCGGGCGGACACCGTTACCGAACGAGAGGTGCAAGATGATCCACAAGCTCACATCCGAAGAACGCAAGACCCGGCTCGAAGGCCTGCCGCTCTGGACGGCCGTGCCGGGCCGCGACGCGATCCAGCGCCGCCTGCGCTTCGCCGATTTCAACGAGGCATTCGGCTTCATGACGCGTGTCGCGATCAAGGCGCAGGAGATGAATCACCATCCGGAATGGTTCAACGTGTACAACCGCGTCGACGTCACGCTGTCGACCCACGATGCCGACGGGCTGACCGAACGCGACATCGAACTCGCGCGGTTCATCGACGGTGCCGCCGCACACGCGCAACCGGGCGCCTGAGTATCGCCTCCACCGCCGCGCCTCCTTTCGATGCGCGGCGCGTCAACTTTTCATTTCGCTAAACGTTTTCTAGGATGTACTCAGCGAAAGCCTTCAGCTTTCCAAGCCATCCTTAAGGCGCACGTAAGTCTCGTACGCTTTCCGCGCCTTGGGGTCCAATCCTTCCAGTTGCAGCGCGCTTTCGCGCTGTACAATCAGCAGCGCATACGGCTTGGAGAGCGCGCTGGCCTCTTCGCAGAGTTTGAGTTCGTCGCCGCTCGACGGCGAGCGGGCGCGCCAGAAATTGATCGCGGCTTCTAGGTCGTGGATCGAAATATCGGACATGATTGGATCTAATCGTTCGCTGGCCGCCATGCTTGATGTCAGGCGATGCGGCGTCCCTGTGGAAACGGCTTCGTGCTGTCCGCGTGCCTGAACCGCCAACCCATTGTACTTGAGCGAACTTCATGCGACTCCTTCTGATCGAAGACGACCGCCCCATCGCACGCGGTATCCAGAGCAGCCTCGAGCAGGCTGGCTTCACCGTCGACATGGTGCATGACGGCATTTTTGCCGAACAGGCGCTGGCACAGAACCGCCACGAACTCGTGATCCTCGACCTCGGCCTGCCGGGCATCGACGGGATGACCCTGCTCACGCGCTTCCGCCAGACCAACCGTCACACGCCCGTGATCGTGCTGACCGCGCGCGACGAGCTGAACGACCGGATCCAGGGCCTGAACTCCGGCGCCGACGACTACATGCTCAAGCCGTTCGAGCCGGCCGAGCTCGAAGCGCGCATCCGCGCGGTGATGCGCCGCAGCGGCCCGCACAGCGACATGCCGCGTCCGGAAGTGTCGCTCGGCGGCGTCCGGCTGTCGGGCGTCGACCGCCGCATCTTCAACGACGACAAGCCGCTCGAACTGTCGCCGCGCGAATTCGCGGTGCTCGAGATGCTGCTGCTGCGTCACGGCCGCGTCGTCAGCAAGGCCCAGTTGCAGGATCACCTCACGCACTTCGGCGGCGATCTCGGCGACACCGCGATCGAAGTCTACGTGCACCGCGTACGCAAGAAGCTCGAACAGTGCCGGGTCGAAATCGTCACGGTGCGCGGTTTCGGCTACCTGCTGCAGGAAATCCGCCAGACGGCGAGCGTCTAAGCGACGCCGCGCGCCGGCCGGGCCGCGTGCCGCCGGCGCATGCGTGCTGCTCCGCGTCGCCGCTCCCGGCGCACGACCGCGCCGCTCCCCGTGAGCGGCGCCTATCCATTTGCCCGTCGAAATGTCTTCTGATCCGGCTGTGACCACCAGCCTGCGCCGCTCGCTGCTCCGGCGCCTCGCCGCTCCGCTGTCGATGCTCGCGCTGATGAGCGGCCTGATCGCCTACTGGCTCGCGTGGCAATACACGCAGCACGTGATCGACCGCTCGCTCGCCGATCTCGCGACCGCCATCTCCAAACAGATCCAGATCGCCGGCCCCGACGCGCCGTTCACGGTGCCGCCGCTCGCGCAGGCGATGTTCTCCGATCCGGCCGAAGCGCTGATCTACCGGATCAGCGACGGCGAGCAGGAACTCGCCGGCGATCCGAAGCTGCCGCTGCAGGGCATCAACGTGCGCCGCATGCATCACGCGTACGTGTTCGAGGCCGAGTACGACAACCGCGCGGTGCGGGTCGCGCAGGTGCGCGTCGACAACGTCGAAGGCGGCCGGCCGATGGTCGTCGAAGTCGCGCAGCCGGTGCGGCACCGCTACCGGATCGCGGCCGAATTCCTCGTCGCGATCATGATGCCGCTGCTGCTGCTGCTGCTCGCGGGCTGGGGCATCGTGTGGCGCGTCGTGAACCAGCAACTGGGCCCGCTCACGCATCTGGCCGATTCGCTGAACCGGCAGACCCACACGTCGCTGGAACCGGTCGACGAAACCGACGTGCCGCTGGAGATCCGGCCACTGACGAGCGCGATGAACGCGCTGCTCGGCCGTCTGAAGACCGCGCTCGACGCGCAGCGCAAGTTCATCGCCGATGCCGCCCACCAGTTGCGCACGCCGCTCACCGCGGTGAAGCTGCATGCCGAGCAGGCGGCCGTCGCGCGCGACCCGCACCAGACCTTCGCCGCGGTGCGCGAGCTGCGCGCGGCCGCGGATCGCGCGGTGCGGCTGTCCAACCAGTTGCTGTCGCTCGCGCGTGCCGAGCCGGGCGAACAGGCCGCGCGCTTCGTCGATGTCGATCTCGCGGCGATGGCGTTCGAGACGGGCGCCGAATGGGTGCCGCGCGCGCTCGCGTCGCATGTCGACCTCGGCTTCCAGCGCAGCGACGACGCGGGCGACGACGAGACGCTGATCGTGCGCGGCAACCCCGTGCTGCTGCGCGAGGTGATCGCGAACCTGCTCGACAATGCGCTGAAGTACGTGCCGCTCGCGCGGCCGGACGGCGCGCGGATCACGGTGAACGTCGCGCGCGCCGCGCTCGAGGACAGCCAGCCTGCCGCCGAGATCGTCGTCGAGGACAACGGCCCCGGCGTGCCCGCGAACCAGCAGGCCGACCTGTTCAAGCGCTTCTTCCGCGGCGACGCGCAAAGCGGCAACGGCGTCGAAACGGGCGCCGGGCTGGGGCTCGCGATCGTGCACGACATCATTGCGATGCACGGCGGCACCGTGTCGTACGAGGATGCACCGGAAGGCGGCTCGCGCTTCGTGGTGAGGGTGCCGCTCGCCGCGCGCACGGAGAAGCCGGCCGGCGAAATGCCGGCTGCGGCGCCGACGCACTGAGCGATTCGCGGCGGGCGGCCGTCGGCCCGTTTCGACCGGGCGGCCCGCCGGAGAAGGAAATCGAACGACGGCCCGCTACGACGCGCCACCCGTTGGCCGAAACGACAGCGGCAGCGCGAAATGCGCTGCCGCCTGCATCACTTCCGGTTCTTCTTGTCCTTCGAACCAGACGCGGATTTGCCGTCCTTCTTGTCCTTCTTGTCCTTCTTGTCCTTCTTGTCCTTCTTGTCCTTCTTCTTTTTTTTCTTCCCGCTTTCGTCGGACGTCGCGAGCAACGTGCCGCGGCACGACTCCGCACCGCAGTGGCACGCGTATTCGCGCTTGAGCTTCTTCGTCAGCTTCGCGTCGATCACGAGGCCGTAGTCGTAGAACAGTTCCTCTTCCGGGCCGATGTCGCGCAGCGCGTGGATGAATACGCGGCCCTTGACCTCCTCGGCTTCGCAGTTCGGCGCGCACGAATGGTTGATCCAGCGCGCGCTGTTGCCGTCGATCTTGCCGTCGATCACGCCGCCTTCGTCGAGTGCGAAGTAGAACGTATGATTCGGCTCGCTCGGGTCGTGCGGATGACGACGCAGCGCTTCCTTCCACGAGATTCGCTCGCCCTTGTATTCCACTACGCGCTCGCCGGCCTTGATCGGCGCCACGGCGAACACGCCCTTGCCGTGTACTCCCGAGCGGCGCACCGCGATCCTGCGTGAACTCATCGAACGAATCCTTGTGAAGACGACTTGAATGGAAGCGACCGCGAACGCGGCCGGACGCCGCGCCAAACGAAAACGCGGCACCGGTCGGTGCCGCGTCGGGGCATGCGGCGAATCACCCGCATCCTACACGTTCACGATTGCTTCGTTCAACATCGCGCGCAATATTGCGCGATGGGCTCAGCGCTGGCCGAATGCGACGTCGCCGAACAGCGCCTTGTGCTCGCGCGGTTGCGAGCGCCAGTATTGCGGCGGCGCCGTCACCTGCGCGCCGAGTTCGGCCGCCGCGTGCCACGGCCAGCGCGGGTCGTACAGCATCGCACGCGCCATCGCGACGAGATCGGCATCGCCGGCCTCGATCAGCCGGTCCGCATGCTCGGGTTCGTTGATCAGGCCGACCGCGATCGTCGGCATGCCGACCGCCCGCTTCACGGCCTGCGCGAACGGCACCTGGTAACCGGGCGACAGCGGAATCTTCTGGAGCGGCGACACGCCGCCGGACGACACGTCGATCCAGTCGCAGCCGCGGCGCTTCAGTTCGTGCGCGAACGCGATCGTATCGTCGAGCTCCCAGCCACCTTCGACCCAGTCGGTCGCGGACACGCGCACGCCGACCGGCCGGTCTTCCGGAAACGCGGCGCGCACGATCTCGAAGATCTCGAGCGGAAACCGCATCCGGTTTTCGCGCGAGCCGCCGTATTCGTCGGTGCGCCGGTTCGCGAGCGGAGACAGGAACTGATGCAGCAAGTAGCCGTGCGCCGCATGCACTTCGATCGCATCGATGCCGAGCCGAGCAGCCCGCCTGGCCGACGCCGCGAAGGCTTCCCGGATACGGTTCAGGCCCGCGGCATCGAGTGCGAGCGGCGGCGTCTCGCCGTCCTTGTGCGGCACGGCCGACGGCCCGTGCGGCAACCAGCCGCCGTCGGCGACCGGCACGAGCTGGCCGCCTTCCCACGGCGCCGCGCTCGACGCCTTGCGCCCCGCATGCGACAACTGCATCGCGACGCGAACCGGCGAATGCTTGCGGATCGCGGCCAGCACCGGCTTCAGCGCGGCTTCGGTCACGTCGTCCCACAGGCCGAGGTCGCCATGCGTGATGCGCCCGTCGGGTTCCACCGCGGTCGCTTCGATGCACAGCAGCCCCGCGCCCGACAGCGCGAGATGGCCGAGGTGAATCATGTGCCAGTCGGTCGCTTCGCCGCGTTCGGCCGAGTACTGGCACATCGGGGAAATCACGATCCGGTTCGGAAGGGTCACGCCGCGCAGCGTGAACGGGGAAAACAGCGCAGTCATGGAAGCCGCTCGCCAGGAAAGGGAAAGAGCGGACGAGCGTAGCACGCACGCCCGAAGCGTGCAGACGGCGCGAACGACAGTAAGCGGATGGTCAGGTACGGCCGGCCGGGATGCCGGCGGTGCGCGGAATGTGCGGTGTACGGCGATGCGCCGGCCCCACAACGGATGCAGGCCGGCTCCGACCGTTGCAGCGGACGGGACTGCCCGCGACGTCAGAGCCCGACGCTGCCGAGCCACTCCGCGAACATGCGCCGTGCAGCCGTCTCGAGCGCGGGGCCGTGCTGCGCGGTATCGGCACGCAACTGGCGCGCGTCGACGCCGGGCGTCGCGGCGATTTCGCCGGCGTTTGCGATCAGCCACGGTTCGAAGCGATCGGTACGGATCTCGGGATGACATTGCAACGCCAGCACGTGCTGCCCCCATGCGAATGCCTGGTGGCGGCAAGCCGGCGTCGACGCGAGATGGATCGCACCGCCCGGCAGGTCGAACGTATCGCCATGCCAGTGCAGCATCGACGTCGTCGCGCCGTCGAGATGGCGCAACGGCGACGCGCGGCCTGCATCGGTGAGCGTCAGCGGCGCCCAGCCGAGTTCGTGCCGGGCGGCCGGATAGACGTGCGCCCCGAGCGCCCGCGCGATGAACTGCGCGCCGAGGCAGATGCCGAGGATCGGCAGCCCCGCGTCGATGCGCTGGCGCACGAGCGCCAGCAGCGGCGCGATCGTCGGATACTGCGCATCGTCGTACACGCTGAGCGGCCCGCCGAGCACGACGAGCAGCGACGGCTCGAGCACGTCGAGCACCTCGACCCGCGACGATCCGACATCGACATAGCGCACCCGTCGACCGCGTTCGCCGAGCACCTGCTCGAAGCTCCCGAGATCCTCGAAATGCACGTGGCGGATCGCCACGACTTCAGCGTTCATCATCGGCCTCCCGGTCGATCGACGGACGTCAGCCAGCGAAAATCTTCCAGGTCTTCTTCTGCGTCGCCGCGTCGGCTTCTTCCTGGACCGGGCAGTCGAGACGCAGATCGCTGTCGGACATCGAGATGTCGAGCGCCGCGCAGTGATGCACGGTCTTCTTCGACAGCTTGCCCGGCTGGAAATGCGTGCACGTGAGGCACATGCGTTGCGGCGGCGTCGCGCCGGCCACCTGCAGCTCGCGCAGCGTCTTCAGCAGCGCGCGATACAGTGTGCCCTGCTCGTCCGCGCCGAGCTTGCCCACCGCTTTCGTCAGGAATTCAGGCCATTGCAGCGCCTTCTTCGCGGCCGTGCGGCCACGCGCCGACAGGCGCACGGCCAGTGCCCGGCCGTCGTCCAGCGCACGGCGCTTCTCGACGAGCCCCTTCGTCTCGAGCGTGCTGACCGCATCGCTCGTCGTGGCCGCGGTGAGCTGCGTCTCGCGCGCGATCTCGCCGAGCCGCATCGGGCCCTTGCGCTGCAACAGCAGCACGAGAATCTCGCCCTGCGTCGGCGTGAGGCCAGCGCCTTCCGCCCAATCCCATGCCTCGCTCCGCATGGCCGTGCTCAACCGCAGCAGGCTGTGGGTCACACGTCCCGCAGCCTGGTTCCCGTAAACGCCTTCGCTCATAGTCTTTTCGCTTTGCCGCCGCCCGGTTGGCCGAGCGGCCGTAGTGTGGAGATCGAATCCCGTCTCAAAACAGACGCACTCTTTCGAGTGCGTCAGCACGGCCGTCGCGAGGCACACGCGGCGGTCGCATTCGCGGCGACCGGAGAGACACGCATCGTTTCCGGTGTCCGCAAAGCCGACATTCTAAGCGAGAGCGGAAAATCGCACAGCTAAGTTATCCCCTGCACTCTGTGGAAAATCGCTGGATAACCGCAATTTTTCGTTGTGCGCGCAATGTCACGAGCCCGCGAAGCCGGGCGCGCCGGTATTTTCCTGTTCGGATCGGCCACCGGCCGCACATTGATGATCCACCGGGTTATCCCGCCCGCAGAGCGTTGACTTTGCAGTGGAATATCGGGTTATCCACAGATTTTCAGGACGACTGGCGACGCGTTCGGCCGGACGCGGCGGCGAGCGCCATTCAGCGAATCGCGCCGCGGTCGATCCCGCAATCTGCAAAACATTTTTTCACTCGCGCCAACGTAAGCACTGCTGCCGGACCGTCTCGTTCAGCGATTTTTCCTGTTTGAAAACGGTTCTCAACCACGATGCGTCGTTCACGCGCGCCTTCGCGAGCGCACCGATCTCGTCGAGCGCCGCGCGCGAACCGAGCGCAGCCGCATGCGGCGCGATTCGGTCGAGCGTGTCGAGGATGTCTTCCGCGATCGTGCGGCGTTCGCCCGTCTGAGGATTCACGCAGGTGCCTTCGAGCCCGAAACGGCACGCTTCGAAACGGTTGAACGTGTAGACGAGGTAATCGTCCTCCGACAGCTTCAGCGGCCGGTCGGTCAGCAGGTAGCGTGCAAGCGTCTGGATGTAGCAGGCGATCGCCGCCGCGCGATCGACCGACAGCGGCGTGTCCATCACGCGCACCTCGATCGTGCCGTAGCCGGGCTTCGGCCGGATATCCCAGTAGAAGTCCTTCATCGAATTGACGACGCCCGTGTTCACCATCTTCGTGAAGTACTCCTCGAAGCTGTCCCAGGTCAGCACGAACGGTGCGCGACCCGACAGCGGGAACGCGAACACCGAATTCAGGCGTGCCGAATGGAAGCCCGTATCGACGTTCTGCACGAATGGCGACGACGCGGACAGCGCGATGAAGTGCGGAATGAAGCGCGACATCGAGTGCAGCAGGAACAGCGCGCTGTCGGGATCGGGGCAACCGATGTGCACGTGCTGGCCGAACACGGTGAACTGCTTCGCGAGATAGCCGTACAGCTCGGAGATGTACTGGAAGCGCGGCGCATCGTAGATCTGCCGGTCGCTCCATTGCTGGAACGCATGCGTGCCGCCGCCGGCCAGCCCGACGTTGAGCTGGTCGGCTGCCTTCACGAGCACGTCGCGGATCGCATGCAGCTCGCTGACGGCCTGCTCGTGCGAATGGCAGATGCCGGTCGACAGCTCGATCATGCTTTCGGTGATTTCCGGCGTGATGTTGCCCGGAAAGGTCTCGCCCTGGATCAGGCGCATCAGGTCGGATGCCGCTTTGGTCAGGTCGTAATTGTGCGTATTGACGACCTGGATCTCCAGTTCGACGCCGAACGTGAACGGTTCGGAATTGACGAAGGTTTCGAGTGCCATGGCAGGTTCCGGAATCAGTTGCCGTCGCTGCGTTCGCCGACCGCCGACAGGCAGCGGTAGACGACGAACGGGCTGACGAGCTGCAGGATCACGATCGAGCACATCACGATCGCGCGCAGGTGCGGGTCGAAATTCGGGTAGAGCTGGTAGGTGTCGTCGACGAGCAGGTACGACAGCGCGGACATCGGCGTGAGCGCGATGCCGAGTGCGACGCCCTGCTTCATCCCGAGACCGCTCGGCTTCGCGAACGCGACGACGCCGGCCAGCTTCGCGGCGAGCCGCGTGACGATCAGCACGATCGCGAGCAACCCGCCGAGCGCGATGTCGCCCCACGTGAACGACGTGAGCGTCAGCACGAACAGCACCACCGTCAGCAGCCAGCCGGCCGTGCCGAAATGCTCGGGCCACAGCTGCGGCCGCGCTTCGAGGTTCTTCACGATGATGCCGGCGAGCAGCAGCGTGAGCAGCGTCGACAGCTTCAACGCCTGCGCGACGGCAATCGCGAGCATCACGAGCCCGAACAGCGCGACGAACGAATGCTCGTCGCGCATCGTCGCGGTCATGTGACGGAACAGGTAATTGCACGAACGCGCGACGAGATACGCGACGATGAAAGAACCGGCGAGCAGGTAAAGCGGTTGCAGGATCGTAGCGAAAACGTTGCCGTACGCTTCCTGGTGCAGCCAGCTCGTCACGAGCTTGGTCAGCACGATCGCGTACACGCTGTTCAGCGCGGTGAGCGTGATGAGGCGTTGCGACACCTGCCCTTCCGCGCGCAGTTCGGTCTTGAGCTGGATCACCATCGACGGCGACGTCGCGATCGCGATCGCCGACAGCACCAGCGCGACCATCCCCGATACGCCGAGCGCGAGCATCACGAACAGTACGAGCACGAACGTGAGCGTGGCTTCCGCGAGGCTCGACGCGACGAGCCACGGATTGCGCCGAATCCAGCGCAGGTCGAGGCGGCTGCCGAGTTCGAACAGCAGCAGGCCGAGCGCGACGTCCATCAGCAGCCGCGAGGTTTCGTCGGTGCTCGCGTCGATCACGCCGAATCCGAACGAACCGGCGATCAGGCCGATTACGGCATAGCCGGTGATGCGGGGCAGACGCCACGCGCGATAGCACAGCTCGCCGCACAGGCCGGCGGCGAACAGCGCGAGCCCGGCCCAGAACACGGCATCCGGCGCGAGCGGCCAGTTGGGCAGGAATGAGAACGCCGACTTCATCGTGGTGACTTCTCCTTTGGAAGCAACCGCCAGCGACACGGGTCAAGCGACAGGAATGGATGCGCGCCGGCTGGGTATTGCCCCGAATGTGATTGTTGTGCTCGACGACGGCGGTACATGGGATCCGCCTGTTCCGCCACAGGGTGGAACGTCGTTCAGGTTGCCGATCTGGATTGTCGGCCTGGTGTGTGAACGGACTGGCGGACTCGAAGGTTCAGATTCGAAATCATGCCGACCGTTCCATTGAAGCATGTCCGGCGCCTGGCCGAACGAACGCGAAGGAAACCGATTGTGCCACAGCTTTTTCGCTCCGGAACCGACCGAATCGACTTGCGGCGCTGTGCGGCACCACAGGTCTTTGGTTTCAAAGGTTTACTTGTATATATACGTAGTAGAAGTTAACAAAGGACGCACAGTTCTGTGGATAACTCCGGTTTACGCTGTTGGATCAATGCGTTGGCGAAACCATAACCGGTTGCACAGGCTGTTCGTGCACAGACGTTTGAGTTGAGCAACTTTCGGGCCGCTTCACAGCTGTGCGGAGTTGCCCAGTTTACGTCCACTGTGATTGCACACGAAGTACGCGCGGATTCCGCGTGGTTATCCACAGCATCGCGTGGATAACCTTGCGCAGGAAAATCGGGAAACTGTGAGAAAGGCGCGGCCGATCAGCTCGTCGGACCGACGCGGCGTGCGCGCAGCGCGCGGATCAGGAAACGGGCGGGATCGACCGCGTCGGCGAGTTCGCGCTCGAGCGGCCACGGCTCGCCTTCGAGTTGCGAGGCGATCAGCTCGGCGCCGAGCGCAGCCCACACGAGGCCGCGCGAACCGAAGCCGAATGCGCCGTAGAGGCCGGGCAGGCGCGGCAGGTCGCGCGCCTGCGCACCGCCGAGCGCGCGTGCGTTCGCGGTGGCCTGCGCTTCGTCGGCCAGCGGGCCGAGGAGCGGCAGGCGGTCGCCGACCACCCAGCGCAACGCCACGCGCCCGCGCAGCGTGGCGGGGTCCGGCAGGTCGCCGATCAGGCCCGGCAGCAGGTGCCGCACGCGCTCGAGGTTTTCGACGTGGCCGGCCGTACGCATCGCGGGATCGGTGTCGTCGGGCTCGAACGTTGCGCCGATCAGCAGCGTGCCGTCGGCGAGCGGGACCGCGTAACCGTCGCCGATCGTCGGGCACGGCAGCGGCGACGTCGTGCCCGGTGGCAGCAGCGTGAGCTGGCCGCGCACCGGTTGCAGCGCGACATGCCGCAGCCCGGCAAGACGCGCGGCGTCACCCGCGTTCGCGAGCACGACGACGGGCGCATCGGCCAGCGTGGCGCCGGTATCGTCGAGCGCATGCCAGGTGTCGCCCCGTCGTTCTAGCCGCGCGACGCAGGTGGACGCAAGCAGGCGCACGCGCTCGCCCGCCGCCGCATATTGCGCGGCGCACAGCCCGGCCGGCCAGACGGCGCCGCCGTGCGGAAACAGCAGGCCGCCATGCTCGACCGGCAGATTCAGGTGCGCACGCGCGGCATCGGCATCGAGCAGGGTTGCATAGTCCGACGGCGCGCCGAACGCATCGAACGCGTCGCGCATCCGCGCGAAATCGTCGGCCGATTCGGCGAGATGGATCATCCCGTGCGTGCTGCGCGCGAACGCATGCCCTGCGCGTTCGAGGGCGTGCCAGCGTGCGATCGCGTGCAGGAAGCCGCCGCGCGTGAGCCGGCTCGCGACGTTGTCGTCGCGCGTCATCAACGGATGAAAAACCCCGGCCGGGTTGCCCGACGCTTCGCTGGCGATCCGTTCGTGCCGCTCGATCAGCGTGACGTCCCAGCCGCGTGCAGCCAGGCGTTCGACCACTGCGCAGCCGGCGAGGCCCGCACCGATCACGATCGCCCGGCGCGCTGCAACGGGCAGTGCACGCGGCGGCTCGTGTCGGCGCGCGCGCCAGCGCGGCGCATATTCGCCGACGAGACGATCGTCGACTTCGCGGAACGTGAAACCTGTTTCGCCGAGCGCGTGTTTCACGTCGGCGGACTTTGCATGGGTCGCAAACGTCGCGTGTTCGCCGGCGATTTTCGCGAGTGCGCGGATTCCGTCGGCCGATGCCGCGGCGCCGTCGAGAAAAAACGCATCGGCGCGCGCGACGAGCTTCTTCGACAGGTCGATCGCATCGCCGAACGCGAGCGTGAGCACCACGCGTCCTTCGTCGAATTCGAGCCGGTGCAGGCCCGGCACGAGGATCGGCCATGCATCGATCAATGCATCGGCGTCCGCCGATATGGTTGTGTCTGCAACCATATGCGAAACCGCGCGACGCAGGTCGTCGCGCGAGAACGGGTGCGGCTCGAGCGCGACGACATGCAGCCGTTCGCAGCGCGCAGGATCGTCGCGCCACGCGGCCCAGGCCGCAAGGAAGCCGGCGCCCGCGCCGAATTCGGTCGTGACGATCGTGAACGTTCGACGGCGCCGCCAGCGCGCGGGCAGCCCGTTGCCCGCGACGAATGCGCGATGCGCGTGCGCGAGCGTGCCGGATGCGCCGCGATGAAGCTCGCCGAACTCGGGCGAGACGAGCGTGCCGTCGTCGCGAAGCGCGAGCGTGGCGTAAACAAGTCGGTCGGGCATGCGAAACAAAAAACGTGGCAGCCAAGCCTGGCAAGGGATTGCGGGAGGCCGTCCGACCGGCCGTTGGAAAAGGGCAACGGGGCGACGAACGGGCGGACCACGCTGCGTATCCTGTCCGGTTGGCGCAGGTCAAAAAACGGGCAATCGACGATTCATTCGGCGAAATACCGATGAAAATCTTTGAAACCCTTGTCGTTATTGGGTTTGCGCTGCGCTATCATAGCAACGCCGTACCGCGGGGTGGCCGCCGGCAAGCCGGAGGGCGCGTCGCGCGGGCCAGGATTCGGCGCTGTGTCGTCGGAGTCTGACTCTCGACGGCACGGTTCGCGCACGTATAATCGGCGCGTTCGCGCTGTTCGTGTCAACCTAACCTGATAAAGGAACCTTAATGAACAAACAGGAACTGATCGACGCCGTCGCCGCCCAAACGGGCGCCAGCAAGGCTCAAACCGGCGAAACGCTGGACACGCTGCTCGAAGTCATCAAGAAGGCCGTGTCGAAGGGTGATGCGGTTCAGCTGATCGGCTTCGGCAGCTTCGGTTCGGGCAAGCGCGCAGCACGTACGGGCCGCAACCCGAAGACGGGCGAAACCATCAAGATCCCGGCAGCCAAGACGGTCAAGTTCACGGCCGGCAAGGCGTTCAAGGACGCCGTCAACAAGCGTTAAACCCGCGCCTGTTCCAAAAAAAACCCGCCGAGAGGCGGGTTTTTTGTTGGGCGCGCGCGGCATTTTCGCCACAGTCTGCGTCGCTCTTGCAAAAATTAACGGTTATTTTTACGAGCCGTTACCACGCGCTTCACGCGTGCACGATTTGTGTGTCGCCGTGATCGTCGTCGTGCGAATCGACGTCCCACGCCGGGAACGGATCGTCGAACGCCGCCCATCCCGTCGCGCCGAGCGCGAACTCCGCATCGGTCAGCAGGCACGCGTCGAGTTTCGCGCGCCACGCGTCGGCATCGAGTGCGATGCCGATCAGCACGAGTTCCTGTCGGCGATCGCCGACCGTGCGATCGTCGAGATCGCCCAGCCATTCGGCGCGGATTTCGGCGAGCAGCTCGTCGTCGTCCGGCCATTCCGCGCGATCCTGCGCCGCCCACCACGAACCGGCCGGCCCGTGCCGGCATACGCCGCCCGCCTGCGACAGCGAACCCGCGATGTCGTTGCGCGTCGCGAGCCAGAAGAAACCCTTGCTGCGCAGCACGCCCGGCCACTCCTGATGCAGCAGCGCCCAGAGCCGTGCCGGGTGAAACGGCCGGCGCGCGCGGTAAACGAAATTGCCGATCCCGAATTCGTCGGCTTCGCCGTGCACGTGCGCATGATGGTCGTCCTGGCAGTCGGGATCGTCGCAATGCGCGTGATCGCGGTCGAGCGACGCGAGCCAGCCCGGCGCATTCGCGGCTTCGTCGAAATCGAAGCGGCCGGTGTTCAGCACTTCGTCGAGCGGCACGTTGCCGAACGTCGACACGACCTGGTGCGCGCGCGGATTGAGGCGCGCGAGGATGTGCTGCAGGCGCGCGAGATCGTCCGCGCCGACCAGGTCGGCCTTGTTGATCACCAGCACGTCGCAGAATTCGATCTGCTCGATCAGCAGCTCGACGAGCGTGCGGTCGTCGTCTTCCGACGCGGCGATGCCGCGCGTCGCGAGCGCGTCGTCGGAGCCGTAGTCGCGCAGGAAGTTGTACGCGTCGACCACGGTGACGAGCGTGTCGAGCCGCGCGATGGCCGACAGCGACGTGCCGTCGTCGTCGACGAACGTGAACGTTTCGGCGATCGGCATCGGCTCCGCGATACCGGTCGATTCGATCATGATCGCGTCGAAGCGGCCTTCGGACGCGAGGTTGCGGATCTCGACGAGCAGGTCGTCGCGCAGCGTGCAACAGATGCAGCCGTTCGACATTTCGACGAGGCGTTCCTCGACGTGCGACAGCGCCTGCGCATCGCGCACGAGCGACGCGTCGATGTTGACCGCCGCGAGATCGTTGACGATCACCGCGACTTTCAGGCCCGCGCGGTTCGCGAGGACGTGGTTGAGCAGCGTGGTCTTGCCGGCGCCGAGGAAGCCGGACAGCACGGTGACGGGCAACGGCTGTTTCATTGCCGGATTCATGATGATATGCACCAACGGAAAAGATGAAAAAGCGGCCGCGGCGCCCTGCCGGGGCGCGATCGGCCCGCACGCGGACGAAACGGCGGCGTCAGCCCGCATTGTGCATCAAACGCGCGCCGGCCGGCCGGCGCGGCGTCAGCCGGCGATGCCGCGCGGCATCACTGCGCGGCCGGAGCAGCCTGAGTGGCCTGAGCGGTCTGCGTAGGCGGCAGCAGCTTCCATTGCGTCAGGATGCCGGCGATCTGCCGCGCGTATTTGTCGCGCAGCGACGGCGTTTCCGAATGATAGGCGCCGACCGCCTGCCACGTGTTGCCGTAGCGGTTCATCTTCTGTCTGAGATGCCACGCGGCGATGTACACGTTCTTGCACGGTTCCATCAGCGTGTCGCGGCCGATCCCGTAGCGCGACAGTGTCGGCAGGTGGATCGAATTGATCTGCATCAGGCCGTAGTCGACCGAGCCGTTCGTATTCTTGTTCAGCGCATCGGGCCGGTTGCGCGACTCCTGCCACGCGATCGCGCGCAGGATCAGCGGATTGACCCGCTGGTATTTGGCCGCTTCGTCGAAACAATCCGCGCGTGCGTTGCCGCTGGCGAACCATGCGCCGGCGGCGATCAACGCGATCGAAGCGAACCGTTTGTCCATCGTGCGGAAACGAAAAGGAATTGCGCGGAGCTCGGGGAAAACCCGTGGCCGTTATTCGTGCGACGAGAAACGCGCCGCCCGTATCATACCGGCAGACAGCCGGATTGCGACAGGCAGGAATACGACAGGCCGGTTATACCGCATTTCCGTGTCGGTTCATCGCGAAATGGAAGCGACGGCGGAGGCGACGGCCGGCATGCGGAGTGTGACATCAATCCTTACATATTGCATACGGTTCGCCGGATACATGTCGTATGTGAGACAGTCTTCGGATCAATGTGATATTTCGGACATGAAAAACTGCTAATGTCGCCTCTTTCGGACCTGGATCCCAGCACTACCGCCGGAAGTGGCCTGAGCCGGCATCGACCCATTCATCCATGACAAGAAATCGCTTCGTTATGCGGCGTATCGCCACGACCCTGCTCGTGGCCGGCATCATCGTCTCGCAGGCCGCCTATGCTCAGGTCACGCTCAACTTCGTGAATGCGGATATCGACCAGGTCGCGAAAGCGATCGGCGCCGCGACCGGCAAGACCATCATCGTCGACCCCCGCGTGAAGGGGCAGCTCAATCTCGTGGCCGAACGGCCGGTGCCGGAAGATCAGGCGTTGAAGACGCTGCAGTCCGCGCTGCGCATGCAGGGCTTCGCGCTCGTGCAGGATCACGGCGTGCTGAAGGTCGTGCCGGAAGCCGACGCGAAGCTGCAGGGCGTGCCGACCTATGTCGGCAATGCGCCGCAGGCGCGCGGCGATCAGGTGATCACGCAGGTGTTCGAGCTGCACAACGAATCGGCGAACAACCTGCTGCCCGTGCTGCGGCCGCTGATCTCGCCGAACAACACGGTGACGGCCTACCCGGCGAACAACACGATCGTCGTGACCGACTATGCGGACAACGTGCGCCGCATCGCGCAGATCATCGCGGGCGTCGACAGCGCCGCGGGCGCGCAGGTGCAGGTCGTGCCGCTGCGCAACGCGAACGCGATCGACCTCGCCGCGCAGCTGCAGAAGATGCTCGACCCGGGCGCGATCGGCAACAGCGACGCGACGCTGAAGGTATCGGTCACGGCCGACCCACGCACCAACTCGCTGATGCTGCGCGCATCGAGCGCGTCGCGCCTCGCGGCCGCGAAGCGCCTCGTGCAGCAGCTCGACGCACCGAGCGCGGTGCCCGGCAACATGCACGTCGTGCCGCTGCGCAACGCCGATGCGGTCAAGCTCGCGAAGACGCTGCGCGGGATGCTCGGCAAGGGCGGCAACGACAGCGGCTCGTCGGCTTCGTCCAACGATGCGAACAGCTTCAACCAGAACGGCGGCTCGTCGTCGAGCGGCAACTTCTCGACCGGCACGTCGGGCACCCCGCCGCTGCCGTCGGGCGGCCTCGGCGGTTCGTCGTCTTCGTCTGCGTACGGCGGCGGCTCGTCCGGCGGTGGCGGGCTCGGCACGGGCGGCCTGCTCGGCGGCGACAAGGACAAGAGCGACGACAACCAGCCGGGCGGGATGATCCAGGCCGATTCGGCCACCAACTCGCTGATCATCACCGCGTCCGATCCGGTTTACCGGAACCTGCGCTCGGTGATCGACCAGCTCGACGCACGGCGTGCGCAGGTCTATATCGAAGCGCTGATCGTCGAGCTGAATTCGACGACGCAGGGCAACCTCGGCATCCAGTGGCAGGTCGCGAGCGGCCAGTTCCTCGGCGGTACGAACCTGAACCCCGGGCTGGGCCTGGGCAACAGCATCATCAACTTGACGGCCGGCGGGGTGGCCAACGCGGCCGGCGGGATCACCGGCGGCGGGCTGGCCTCCAATCTCGGGCAGTTGTCCCAAGGGCTCAACATCGGCTGGCTGCACAACATGTTCGGCGTGCAGGGGCTCGGCGCGCTGCTGCAGTACTTTGCGGGCGTGAGCGACGCGAACGTGCTGTCGACGCCGAACCTGATCACGCTCGACAACGAGGAAGCGAAGATCGTGGTCGGCCAGAACGTGCCGATCGCGACCGGCTCGTATTCGAACCTGACGAGCGGCACCACGAGCAACGCATTCAATACCTACGACCGTCGCGACGTCGGCCTGACGCTGCACGTGAAGCCGCAGATCACCGACGGGGGGATCCTGAAGCTGCAGCTGTATACCGAGGATTCGGCGGTGGTCGCCGGCACGACCAACGCGCAGACCGGCCCGACCTTCACGAAGCGCTCGATCCAGTCGACGATCCTGGCCGACAACGGCGAGATCATCGTGCTCGGCGGCTTGATGCAGGACAACTACCAGGTATCGAACAGCAAGGTGCCGCTGCTTGGCGACATCCCGTGGATCGGCCAGTTGTTCCGTTCGGAATCGAAGGTGCGCGCGAAAACCAACCTGATGGTGTTCCTGCGCCCGGTGATCATTTCCGATCGCGGCACAGCGCAGGAAGTCACGGCCAATCGTTATGACTACATCCAGGGCGTGACGGGCGCGTACAAGTCGGACAACAACGTGATCCGCGACAAGGACGATCCGGTCGTCCCGCCGATGCCGCTGGGCCCGAGCCAGGGCGGCACGGCCGCGGGGAACCTGTTCGATCTCGACAAGATGCGTCGCCAGCAGTTGCAGCGCCAGGTGGCGCCGGTGCCGGCCCAGCCGTTGCCGGAGGCGACGCCCGCGCAGCCGCAGAGCGTGCCGCAGCAGGCGGTGCCGCAACAGCCGCTGACCACCGCGCCGGGAGCCTCGCAGTGAGCGACGTGCTCGCGTCTTCCACTCACGACGGCGCGCCGGGCGAACGCCAGCCGCCGTCGCCGCTCGCCGCGCGCCTGCTGCCGTACGGCTTCGCGAAGAGCGGCCAGGTGCTGATCGCGCATCAGCTCGACGATACGCTCGAGGTGTGGATCAGCGAACGCACGAGCGACGCCGCGCTCGCGGAAATCGCGCGCAACTTCGGCTCGATCGCCGTGCATCGCGTGCCGGCCGACGAGCTCGCGCAGGCGATCAACCAGGCCTATGCGCGCCAGGACGGCAGCGCCGCGCAGGTGGTCGGCGAGGTCGAAGGCGAAGTCGACCTGTCGCGGCTGATGCAGGACATCCCCGAGGTCGAGGATCTGCTCGAATCGGAAGACGACGCGCCGATCATCCGGATGATCAACGCGCTGCTCACGCAAGCGGCGCGCGAACAGGCGTCGGACATTCACATCGAGCCGTTCGAGAACGCGTCGGTCGTGCGCTTTCGCGTCGACGGCACGCTGCGCGACGTCGTGCGCCCGAAGAAGGCGCTGCACGGCGCGCTGATCTCGCGGATCAAGATCATGGCGCAGCTCGACATCGCGGAGAAGCGCCTGCCGCAGGACGGCCGCATCACGCTGCGCGTCGGCGGCCGGCCGGTCGACGTGCGCGTGTCGACGCTGCCGACCGGGCACGGCGAGCGCGCGGTGCTGCGTCTGCTGGAAAAGGATGCGCAGCGCCTGAACCTCGAAGCGCTCGGGATGGGCCGCGACACGCTCGTGCAGTTCGACAAGCTGATCGCGCGCCCGCACGGCATCGTGCTCGTCACCGGCCCGACCGGTTCGGGCAAGACGACCACGCTGTATGCGTCGATGTCGCGGCTCGAAACCGCGACGACCAACATCATGACCGTCGAGGACCCGATCGAATACGACCTGTCCGGCATCGGCCAGACGCAGGTGAACGAGCGGATCGGGATGACCTTTGCCCGCGCGCTGCGCTCGATCCTGCGCCAGGACCCGGACGTGATCATGATCGGCGAAATCCGCGACCTCGAAACCGCGCAGATCGCGGTGCAGGCGTCGCTGACGGGCCACCTCGTGCTCGCGACGCTGCACACGAACGATGCGGCGTCCGCCGTCACGCGCCTGACCGACATGGGCGTCGAGCCGTACCTGCTCGCGTCGTCGCTGCTCGGCGTGCTCGCGCAGCGCCTCGTGCGCCAGCTCTGCCCGGTCTGCAAGGAGGAGCGGCACGAGGACGGCCGCACCGTGTGGCATCCGGTCGGCTGCGACAAGTGCGGGCATTCGGGCTACGCGGGCCGGCGCGGCGTCTACGAACTGCTGCTGGTCGACGAGTCGATCCGCACGCTGATTCACCGCAACGCGGCCGATGCCGAGATCCTGGCCGCCGGCCGCGCGCAGGGCATGCGCACGCTGCGCGACGACGCGGAGCGCTGGCTCGCGGCCGGCGCGACGTCGCTCGAGGAAGTGCTGCGCGTGACGGGAGGCGCATAGCGCGATGCCGGCATTCCGTTTCGAAGCGATCGATGCAGCGGGACGCGCGCAGAAAGGCGTCATCGATGCCGACAGTGCGCGCAGCGCGCGCGGCCAGTTGCGCACGCAGGGGCTCACCCCGCTCGTCGTCGAGCCGGCCGCGAGCGCGACGCGCGGCGCGCGCTCGCAGCGGCTCGCGTTCGGCCGCAAGCTGTCGCAGCGCGAACAGGCGATCCTCACGCGCCAGCTCGCGAGCCTGCTGATTGCGGGGCTGCCGCTCGACGAAGCGCTCGGCGTGCTGACCGAGCAGGCCGAGCGCGACTACATCCGCGAACTGATGGCCGCGATCCGCGCGGAAGTGCTCGGCGGCCATTCGCTCGCGAATGCGCTGGGTCAGCATCCGCGCGATTTTCCGGAAATCTATCGCGCGCTGGTCGCGGCCGGCGAGCACACCGGCAAGCTCGGCATCGTGCTGTCGCGCCTTGCCGACTACATCGAGCAGAGCAATGCGCTGAAGCAGAAGATCCTGCTGGCGTTCACGTATCCGGGCATCGTCACGCTGATCGCGTTCGGCATCGTCACGTTCCTGCTGAGCTACGTCGTGCCGCAGGTCGTCAACGTGTTCGCGAGCACGAAGCAGCAGCTGCCGATCCTCACGGTCGTGATGATGGCGCTGTCGGAATTCGTGCGGCACTGGTGGTGGGCGATCCTGATCGCGGTCGCGCTCGTCGTGTGGTTCGTGAAGGCGACGCTGTCACGCGCCGGGCCCCGGCTCGCATTCGATCGCTGGGTGCTGACCGCGCCGCTCGCGGGCAAGCTCGTGCGCGGCTACAACACGGTGCGCTTCGCGAGCACGCTCGGCATTCTCACCGCGGCCGGCGTGCCGATCCTGCGCGCGTTGCAGGCGGCCGGCGAGACGCTGTCGAACCGCGCGATGCGCGCGAACATCGACGACGCGATCGTGCGCGTGCGCGAAGGCTCCGCGCTGTCGCGCGCGCTGAACAACGTGAAGACGTTTCCGCCGGTGCTCGTGCACCTGATTCGTTCGGGCGAAGCGACGGGCGACGTGACGACGATGCTGGATCGCGCGGCCGAAGGCGAAGCGCGCGAGCTGGAGCGCCGCACGATGTTCCTGACGAGCCTGCTGGAGCCGCTGTTGATCCTCGCGATGGGCGGCATCGTGCTCGTGATCGTGCTGGCCGTGATGCTGCCGATCATCGAGCTGAACAACATGGTGCAGTGACGCGGCGGCCCGCTTGCCGGGCCGCCGCCGTTCAGCGCATGTAGATCGCGGGGGACGGCGTGTTGGCCGGGAGCTGGATTTCGGCGCGGGCGCCGTTGCGGTCGACGACGATCGAGCGCGGGCGCACTTCGGCGAGCTTCGCGCCGGGCGTGACTTCCGCGCCGAGCGACACGGCGCGCGGCGGTTCGCCGCCAATGCCGACGATCGCCGCGCCGCCGTGATCGAGCGCGAGAATGCCGAACAGGTGGATGTCCTGGACGGGATTCTTGTCGAGCTGACCGCCGAAGAGCGCGGCGGCGTCCTCGGTGCGGATCGGCAGCCGCGCGGCGGCGGCGGGCAGCGGCGCTTCGCGGGCCGACAGCGTGACGACCCAGTAGGTGGCCGTCGCGCACAAACCCGCGAAGAGGGCGAGGGATAGGATCCGGATCGAGAGCGCGTTCATGCGCGCTATTGTACGGATGTATATGAAATTTGCGTTGGGTGAAAGCCCTCGGCGATGCGCGCCTTACAATGCGTGCTCCGCGCCCGCCGGTCCGGAAGGTTGCTGTCAGGCGACCGTCCGGGGCGCCGGGTGCGTCACTCAATCGACGACATTTTTTGGAAAGAGGTAGTCAGTCATGCAAACGTGGATCACTCGCCGCAACGCGGCCGTGCGTCGTCAGCGCGGTTTCACGCTGATCGAGATCATGGTGGTGGTCGCGATCCTCGGGATCCTGGCGGCGCTGATCGTGCCGAAGATCATGAGCCGCCCGGACGAGGCACGCCGCATCGCCGCGAAGCAGGACATCGGCACGATCATGCAGGCGCTCAAGCTGTACCGTCTGGACAACGGCCGCTATCCGACCCAGGAGCAGGGCCTGAACGCGCTGATCCAGAAGCCGACCACCGATCCGATCCCGAACAACTGGAAGGACGGCGGCTATCTCGAGCGCCTGCCGAACGATCCGTGGGGCAACGGGTACAAATACCTGAACCCGGGCGTGCACGGCGAGATCGACGTGTTCAGCTACGGCGCCGACGGCAAGGAAGGCGGAGAGAGCAACGACTCCGACATCGGCTCGTGGCAATAAGCCGGCGCTGATCGACCCGACGTTTCATTCCCGCTCTTCATGCTCGCCATTCGCACGACCTCCCGCTGCGGCCGCGATCGCCGTGTGCGTCGCGGTGCGGTGCCGTCCGTACCGGCAGGTGCCGATGGCGGCTTGACGAAGCGCCGCGCGGCGCGGCGTCGCGCGCGCGGCTTCACGCTGCTCGAAATGCTGGTCGTGCTCGTGATCGCGGGGCTGCTCGTGTCGCTCGCGTCGCTGTCGCTGACGCGCAATCCGCGCACCGACCTGCGCGAGGAAGCGCAGCGCATCGCGCTGCTGTTCGAGACGGCCGGCGACGAAGCGCAGGTGCGCGCGCGGCCGATCGCGTGGCAGCCGACCGCGCACGGTTTCCGTTTCGACGTGAGCTCGCCCGACGGCTGGCGCACGCTGCGCGACGACCTGCTGCGCCCGCGCGACTGGGACGGCGGCGTCACCGGCGCCGACATCGATTACCCGGGCTCGGACACGCACGCGAATCGCGTCGTGTTCGGCACCGAGAGCATCGACACGCCGGTGCGCGTGACGCTGCATTCGGCCGCCGGCAGCGCGACGATCGTCGGCACCGGCAACGGCCGCTACGAGGTGCAATGACGATGCGTCGTCGCCTGCCCTCTCCCGTTGCTTCATCCCGCGGCTTCACGATGATCGAGGTGCTGGTCGCGCTCGCGATCATCGCGGTCGCGCTCGCCGCGTCGATCCGCGCGGTCGGCACGATGGCGACCAACGCGTCCGACCTGCATCGCCGGCTGCTCGCCGGCTGGAGCGCCGACAACGCGCTCGCGCAGTTGCGGCTCACGCATGCGTGGCCGGAGGTCGGCGAACAGAGTTTCGACTGCTCGCAAGGCAACGTGCAGCTCGTCTGCACGCAGCGCGTGAGCACCACGCCGAACCCGGTGTTCCGGCGCGTGCGGATTTCGGTGAGCATGCCCGGCCGTGCCGGCGTGCTCGCGCAGATGGTGACGGTGGTCGCGAATGAAACCAGCCGTCCGCTCTGACGCGCCGATGCGCCGCCTGTCCGCTCCCCCGGCCCGGCCCGCCCGCGGCTTCACGCTGATCGAGCTGATGATCGCGATCGCGATTCTCGCGGTGGTCGCGATCCTCGCGTGGCGCGGGCTCGACCAGATCATGCGCGGCCGCGACAAGGTCGCGTCCGCGATGGAAGACGAGCGCGTGTTTGCGCAGATGTTCGACCAGATGCGCATCGACGCACGGCTCGCCGCCACCGACGACGAGGCTGGCCAGCCGGCGATCGGCGTCGCCGGCAATACGCTGCAGATCGTGCGCGAACTCGACGTGCCGGGCGTCGCGCCGCGGCTGCAGGTGGTCCGCTACCGGATCGCCGGCGGCCGGGTCGTGCGCTATGCATCGCCGCCGATCGACGACACGAACCGGTTGCGCACCCTGCTGAAGGACAGCAGCGTCGAAGGCTGGAGCTGGGTCGCGCTGATGGGCGGCGTCGGCGCGATCGACGCGAAGCTGTACGTGCCGCGCGTGGGCTGGACCACCAACCTGCAGACGGCCGACGAAGCGCTCGCGCAGAACAACGACGCGCTCAAGGTGCCGCAGATCGGCAACGCACCGCCCGCGCGTGCGGTGACCGGGCTGCAGGTCAGCATCGGCGCGACGTCGCTGCGCGTGCCGGTCACGCGCATCTTCCTCGTCGGGGAATGACGATGCGTGCGCGCCCTGCCCGCCGAATGCCCGCCCGCCGCCAGCGCGGCGCCGCGATCATCACCGCGCTGCTCGTGGTCGCGCTGTCGGCGATCCTCGTGTCGGGGATGCTGTGGCGCCAGCAGGTGCAGATCCGCCGCATCGAGAACCAGCGCACGATCGCGCAGGCGCAGTGGGTCGCGCGCGGCGCGCTCGACTGGACCCGGATGATCCTGCGCTCCGAAGGCGATACGGCGCCCGGCATCACGTATCTCGGCGGGATCTGGGGCGTGCCGATCGCGAAAACGAAACTGTCGGATTTCCTCGGCCGGATCGGCTCGCCCAACGATGGCGGCGGCGAAGACACCTATATCTCCGGCTCGATCGAGGACGCGCAGGCGAAGTTCAACCTGCGCAACCTCGTGTCGTCGCCGGCGCCCGGCGTGCTGCAGTTGAACGTCACGCAGATGCAGGCGTTCCAGCGCCTGCTGACGACGCTCGGCTACGACAGCGCGTTCGCGAAGCGCATCGCGCTCCAGGTGCGCGCGGGCCTGCTGCATTCGGCCACGCGGTTCCAGATGCCGAACCTGCCCGGCGGCGGCGCGACCGCCGCGAATGCCGCGACCGCACCGGTGACGAGCGGCGACATGCAGGGCAGCGGCTTCACCGACGATCCCGGGATGGCCGGCGGGGACCGCGGGCCCGCGCCGCTGATGATGACGCGCGTGGACAGCCTGCTCGACGTCGACGGCGTGACGCCCGAGATGGTCGCGCGGCTGCGCCCGTTCGTCACCGTGCTGCCGACCACGACGCCCGTGAACATGAACACCGCGCCGGCCGAAGTGATCGCGGCGCTGATGCCGGGCATGAGCGTGTCGTCCGCGCAGGCGCTCGTGTCGCGCCGCGAGACGGTGTTTTTCCGGAACGTCGGCGACGTGCAGCTCGCGCTGCGCGGCGCCGGCGCGCCGCCGAACGTGACGATCGACTCGAGCCTCGTCGACGTCAATTCGAGCTATTTCATCGTGCACGGACGGATCCAGCACGAACGCGCGGAGGTCGACCGCACCTCGCTCGTGTATCGTGATCCGACCACGCACTCGACGCGGGTCGTGCGCATCCGCGACCAGCTATAACGACGCCAATCGGGAGAGGAGCTCTTGTGAGCACGTTGATTGTTTCTTTGCCGCCGCGCGAGCCTGCCGTGCCGTTGCAGGAATGGCAGTGGCCCGAGCTGCCGTTCATGCTCGTCGACAAGGCCGGCCAGGTGCAGCGCGCCGGCCGCGCCGCGCTGGCGCTGCTGCCGCGGGCGAACGCGACGGTGCTGATCGTCGCCGCGCGCGACGTGCTGCTGCTGGCCGCGACCGTGCCGCCGCTGAAGGGGCCGAAGCTGCGCCAGGCGCTGCCCAACATCGTCGAGGATCAGCTGATCCAGGATCCGCTCGGCTGCCACATCGCGCTCGACCCGGCCGCGCTGCCGGACGGGCGCCGCGTGCTGGCCGTCGTCGATCGCGCGTGGTTCCGCACGATCTGCGATGCGTTCACGGCGGCCGGCCACCGGCACCTGAGCGCGGTGCCCGCGACCCGCTGCCTGCCGGCGCCGCGCGCGCCGGCCGAAGCGGCATCCGTCGCGCCGGCGGCCGACGACGAGGCCATCGACACCGCTCCGCTCGCCGCGGCCGAGCCACCTGCCCGCCCGACGACGGTCGCCGCGGTGCTCGGGCTCGCGACGGCGGTCGAACCGGCGCTCGTCGAAGCCGGCGCGCTGCCGGCGGCGGCCGGTGCGCCGCGCCTCGAACTGGCCGTCGCGCGCGGCGCGCTCGGCGAAGGCTTCGCGGCGCCCGCGTCGCGCGCGGCCGGCACGCTGGCCGCGCTCGCCGGCGGCGGCGACATCGAACTGTACGAACTCGGCGAACCGGGCGCGGAGCCGCGGCTCGCATCGGTCGGCCGCACCGACGGCCCGCTGCTGCCGGGCGCCGCGCCGCTGTCGTTCGACACGTTCGCGCGCCGGGCGCTGACCGAGCCATTCGATCTGTGCCAGTTCGAATTCGAATCGCAGCCGTGGCGCTTCGACCGCGCGACGCTCAAGCGCCTGCGCGTGCCGATCGCGCTCGCCGCGGCGACGCTCGGCGTCGCGGTGATCGGGATGAACCTGCACTGGTGGAAGCTGTCGCGCGAGCGCGATGCGCTGTCCGCGCAGATCACCGAGACGCTGCTGTCCGCGTTCCCGAAGACGACCACCGTGCTCGATCCGCCCGCGCAGATGCAGCGTCAGCTCGACCAGCTGCGCCTCGCGGCCGGCGAGCTGTCGCCGAACGATTTCCTCGCGCTGTCGAGCGGCTTGTCGCGCTCGATGGGCGCGCTGCCGCTGAACGGCATCGCGTCGCTCGACTATCACGACCGTCGGCTCGACGTCGGCTTCAAGCCGGAGGTCAAGGTCGATCCCGATTTCACGCAGCGCCTCGCGCGTAACGGACTGTCCGGCGAAGTCGACAGCAACACGGGCAAATGGACGATCCGGAGCCGCTCATGAAAACCGAACAACTGAACCAGACGCTGACCCAGTTCTGGGGCGAGCGCTCGCCGCGCGAGAAGATGCTGCTCGGCTGGGGCGGCGCCGTGCTGGCGGTCGCGATCGCGTATTCGGTGCTGTGGTCGCCCGCGCAGGAAGGCCGCGCGCGGATCCAGCGCGAACTGCCGACGATGCGTCGCGAACTCGCGCAGATGACCGCGCAGGCGAACGAAGCGAAGTCGCTGACGGCCGCCGCGCAGGGCGTCGCGCCGACCGGCCTCGCGCTGAAGGACGCGCTGACCGCGTCGCTGTCCGATCACGGGTTGCAGGGCGCGCAGGTGCAGATCGTCGGCAACGGCGTGCAGATCCAGATGAAGAACGTGTCGTTCCCGGCATGGACCCAGTGGCTCGACGATGCGCGCCGGCAGTTCAAGGTGCAGGTCGGCGAAGCGCACGCGACGGCGCTGAAGGAAGACGGCCAGGTGGACCTGACGGCCGTGATGCAACCTTCCGTCCAGAAGTAGATGACGGCAGTGGATGAGGCAAACGAAGGCCGGCCGATGCGGCCGTGGGCAAGGTGGCTCGTCGCCGTGTTGCCGTGGGTGCTGGCGGGCGGCCTGGCGACGGCGGTGACGCTCGTCGCGCTCGCGCCGGCCGCGTGGATCGCGCCGCAGTTCGCGCGTGCGACCGGCGGCCACGTGAATCTCGTCGATCCGGACGGATCGCTGTGGCATGGCTCGGGCACGCTGATGCTCGCGCCGGGCGCCGATCAGAGCGCGGCGACGCTGCTGCCGGGCCGGGTCGAATGGACCACGCGCTTCTGGCCGCTGCTGACCGGGCGCGTGCAGATGCGCATGCGGCAGACGGAAGCGATGCCCGATGCGGTCACGCTCGATGCGACGTGGCGCGGCGCGGTGCTGTCGGCGGGCACGATGGCCGTGCCCGCGTCGCTGCTCGCGGGGCTCGGCACGCCGTTCAACACGCTCGACCTGCAGGGCGACGTGCGGCTCGGCTGGAGCGACTGGCGGCTCATCGGCAACAACGCGTTCGGCCAATTGACGGTGACGATCGATTCGATGAGTTCGCGCGTGTCGCGCGTGAAGCCGCTCGGTTCGTACCGGGCGGTATTGCAGGCGAAGGGTGCGGGCGCCGATCTCGATCTGTCGACGACGCAGGGCCCGCTGTTCCTCGACGGGCACGGCAGCTTCGGCCCCGGTCAGGGATCGTTCCGCGGGACCGCGCATGCGGCGCCCGAGCAGCAGGCGAACCTCGCCGGGCTGCTGAACCTGCTCGGGCATCCGATCGGCAACAACCAGGTGTCGCTGATCTTCGGCGACGCGCAGCGCTGAACGCGCGCGTCAGCCGCTTCCCTTCCTACTTCTGCGCGAGCGGCGCGGCCGCCGACGGTGCGGTGGCCGCGGGCGCGGCCGCACCGGACGCCGGCAAAGGCGCCGGCGCCGCCATGTCGCCGTTCTCGCGCGCCATCTCCGCTACGTTCCAGCCGCCGCCGAGCGCCTTCACGAGCCCGACCGACGACACCATCCGCTGCCCGGCGATCGTCGCGAGCTTTTGCTGCGCGGTAAACGCGGTGGTCTGCGCGGTCAGCACGTTCAGGTACGCGACCGTGCCGGCCTTGTACTGGTTCGTGACGATCGCGAGCGCGTGCTCGGCGCTGTCGACGGCCTGCCGCTGCACGTCGATTTCCTGCGCGAGGATGCGCTGCGACGCGAGGTTGTCCTCGACGTCCTGGAACGCGGTGAGCACCGCGAGGCGATAGGCGGCGACGTCCTGGTCGTAGGTCGCGCGCGCGGCGTCGGTCTGCGCGGCGCGCAGGCCCGCGTCGAACAGCGTGGCCGCGAGCTGCGGGCCGACCGTCCAGAAGCGCGCCGGCAGCGTGAACAGTTGCGACCACACCGAGCTCTGGAAGCCGCCGCTGGCCGACAGCGTCAGGGTGGGGAAGAATGCAGCGATCGCGACGCCGATCTGCTCGTTCGCGGCCGCCGCGCGGCGCTCGGCCGCCGCGACGTCGGGCCGGCGCTCGAGGATCGCGGACGGCACGTCGACCGGCGTGATCGGCGGCTCGGCGGCGAGCGGGGCCGGCGGCAGCGAGAAGGTCGACGCCGGCTCGCCGATCAGCGTCGCGATCGCATGCTCGTACTGCGCGCGGGCGACGCCGTTGTCGATCTGCGCGGCCTGCGCGCTCTGCAACTGCGTCTGCGCCTGGATCACGTCCGCGCGCGCGGCGACGCCCTGAGCGTACTGGTTCTGCGTGAGCTGCAGCGACCGTTCGTACGACTTCACGGTGTCGTCGAGCAGCTTTTGCAGCGCGTCGGACGTGCGCAACTGGAAATAGGTCTGCGCGAGCAGCGCCTGCTGCGACAGCCGCGCGTTCGCGAGATCGGCCGCGGCGGCCGCTTCGCCGGCGCGCTGCGCGCTGACGGTGCGACTCACCTTGCCCCACAGGTCGGGTTCCCAGCTGGCGTCGAGGCCGATGCTGTAGCTGTTGTTGATCGACCCCGTCGATCCGCTGCCGAAATTCGACGAGGAGCCCGACGACAGCGACGTGCGCGGCGTCCGCGCGCGCGAGCCCGATGCGCTCAGCCCGACGGTCGGGAAATACGCGGCGCGCGCCTCGGTGACGAGCGCGCGCGCCTGCCGGTAGGCGGCCGCCGATTGCGCGATGGTCTGGTTCGACGCGTTGAGCTTGCCGATCAGCGCATCGAGCTGCGGATCGTTGTAGACCGTCCACCACGCGCCGCGGTCGGCGCGATCGGCGGGCTGCGCGACTTTCCAGCCGGCCGGCGCTTCCTTGAAGGCGGCGGGGATCGACGTGTCGGGCCGGTGATAGTCGGGCCCGACGGCGCAGCCGGCGAGCAGCACGGCCGTCGCAATGGCGACGGCGGCGCTCAGCGGGCGAACGGCGCGCGGGAGGGAAGCGTACGGCATGGTGGTTTTCCTGTCTGGGCGTGGCGGCCGGCGAGCGGCGCCGCGCGATGCGGTCGTCATGCCGCTGGCGGACAAATGGTAACTGACGGCGAGAAAGCTGCGCAGCCCTAAGGGTACGGTGCGCGGCGGCCCGGATGTGTTACCGGCGCGGCCGGCCGGGTTACCGGCTATTACGGCTTGCTTGCGGGACGGCAGGTGGGCAAACGGGCGTACGACGCCGGCCGCGCGTGACGCGGCCGGCGATCAGACAGGCCGGAATCGGGCGGGATAGGTGGCGCGCGGAAGCGGTGCGGCGTCAGTGGCAGCGCACGGGCGCCGGGACGGGTTCGGCGGCGGCCCGCCATGTCGACGGCTCCGTCGCGGCCGGCTGGCTCGTGCGGCGGGCACCGCCCTTCGCGTTGCGCTGCCGGCGATGATCGAACCACGCGAACCCGAGCGCCGCGAGCGAGCCGCCAGGCACGACCAGCATCGTCACGTACAGCGCGATTTTCCAGCCGCGGTGCGGCCCGGAAAACACATGATGAGCGGTATCGGTCAGGTTGCGGCGCAGCGCGCCGGCGGCATTTTTCAGGAACAGCATCGCGAACATCCTCGGGTGCCCGGCAGCGCGGGCCAATCGGTCAGAACATAGTCTCCGGCAGTGCAACATGCACGTCGTAACTGGTTGACTCAAATAATATTGACTAAGCAATCATTTTTCAAGATACTGGACGCGTTTTAACCCGAAACGCACTATTGCTGCGCGCGCAATCGTATGACCGGCGGCCTCTACGATCCCGAGAACATCGCGCTGGAAACGAGCCTCGGCTATTACCTGTCGAAGGCGAAGCAGGCGCTCGTCGAGCGGATGGATCGTGCGCTCGAGCCGCTCGACCTCACCGCGCAGCAGATCGGCGTGATCCTGCTGCTGTCGCGCGGCTACGCACGCACGCCGTTCGAACTGTCGCGCAAGATGTCGTACGACAGCGGGTCGATGACGCGCATGCTCGACCGGCTCGAACGCAAGGGGTTGATCGCACGCACGCGCAGCGAGCAGGATCGCCGGATGATCGAGCTGACGCTGACCGAGCGCGGCATCGAAGCCGCCCGCGCGCTGCCGTCGCTGGTCGCGACCGTGCTCAACGCGCAGCTCGAAGGCTTCTCGGCCGACGAACTCGCGACGCTCACCGGCCTGCTGCAGCGCTTCATCGCCAACGGGCTCGGCTCGACCGGCTGCCCGAAGCCTGACGAAGCCGACTGCTGATGCGCGCGGAGCCTCTCATGTCTCAGTTAAACGTTCGCTTATTTCTCTGTCTGGGCAGAAGATGACGAGGCACGCGCTCCGCTTTTCCCCTTTTTCATTCCACCCGGCCGGGCCGCGCTGCGTCGCGCGTCCGTGCGTTGTGCCGGCGCGTCGCGCGCGCCGCGTCTAGGAGATTCCGATGTCCGCCACCACGGCATCCGCCCCCTCCCCCGCTGCCGAACCGGCACCGCTGACCGGCGGCGCGCTCGCGCTGCTGACCGTCGGGCTCGCGCTCGGCACCTTCATGGAAGTGCTCGACACGTCGATCGCGAACGTCGCGGTGCCGACCATCTCGGGCAGCCTCGGCGTCGCGACGAGCGAGGGCACGTGGGTGATTTCGTCGTACTCGGTCGCGTCCGCGATCGCGGTGCCGCTCACCGGCTGGCTCGCGCGGCGGGTCGGCGAAGTGCGGCTGTTCACGCTGTCCGTGCTCGCGTTCACGATCGCGTCGGCGCTGTGCGGCCTCGCGACCAACTTCGAGACGCTGATCGCGTTCCGGCTGGTGCAGGGCCTCGTGTCGGGGCCGATGGTGCCGCTGTCGCAGACGATCCTGATGCGCAGCTACCCGCCCGCGAAACGCGGGCTCGCGCTCGGGCTATGGGCGATGACGGTGATCGTCGCGCCGATCTTCGGCCCGTTGTTGGGCGGCTGGATCAGTGACAACTACACGTGGCCGTGGATCTTCTACATCAACCTGCCGATCGGCGTGTTCTCGGCGACCTGCGCGTACTTCCTGCTGCGCGGCCGCGAAACGAAGACGTCGAAGCAGCGGATCGACGCGATCGGCCTCGCGCTGCTCGTGATCGGCGTGTCGTGCCTGCAGATGATGCTCGACCTCGGCAAGGACCGCGACTGGTTCAACTCGTCGTTCATCGTCGCGCTCGCGCTGATCGCGGTCGTGTCGCTCGCGTTCATGCTCGTGTGGGAGGCGACCGAGAAGGAGCCGGTGGTCGACCTCACGCTCTTCAAGGACCGCAACTTCGCGCTCGGCGCGCTGATCATCTCGTTCGGCTTCATGGCGTTCTTCGGCTCGGTCGTGATCTTCCCGCTGTGGCTGCAGACGGTGATGGGCTACACGGCCGGCAAGGCCGGCCTCGCGACCGCGCCGGTCGGGCTGCTCGCGCTCGTGCTGTCGCCGCTGATCGGCCGCAACATGCACCGGCTCGACCTGCGGATGGTCGCGAGCTTCGCGTTCATCGTGTTCGCGGGCGTGTCGATGTGGAACGCGACGTTCACGCTCGACGTGCCGTTCAACCACGTGATCCTGCCGCGGCTCGTGCAGGGTATCGGCGTCGCGTGTTTCTTCGTGCCGATGACGACGATCACGCTGTCGAGCATCTCCGACGAACGGCTCGCGAGCGCGTCGGGGCTGTCGAACTTCCTGCGCACGCTGTCCGGCGCGATCGGCACCGCGGCCAGCTCGACGTTCTGGGAGAACGACGCGATCTACCATCATGCGCGGCTGTCGGAATCGGTGAGCGTCTATGCGCAGAACACGACCGACTACCAGGGCGCGCTCGCGCAGCTCGGCATCGTCGGGCAGACGGCCAATGCGCAGCTCAACCAGCTCGTCACGCAGCAGGGCTTCATGATGGCGACCAACGACTTCTTCCATCTGTCGGCGGTGATGTTCATCGCGCTCGCGGCACTCGTGTGGATCACGAAGCCGAAGAAGGGCGCGGGGCCGGCGATGGGGCATTGACGGCCAGTCCTGTATGCAGGCGACCGCGGTCTTGCGGGCAGACTCCATATAAACTAAGCTAACATATCAATTGAACTTAGTTTATTTGAGGGATGCCATGCAGACCTACAACATGCATGACGCGAAGACGAACCTGTCGCGTCTGATTGACGAGGCAGTTCATGCGGGTGAACCATTCGTGATCGCGAAGGCCGGCAAGCCGCTCGTCAAGGTCGTGCCGATCGATGCGCCCGAGGCGCCCCAGCCGGCGCGGATCGGCTTCATGAAGGGGCAGATCGTCGTGCCGCCCGACTTCGACACGATGGGCGACGAGGCCATCCGGAAGCTGTTCGAGGGCGACGCGTGAAACTGTTGCTCGATACACACCTGATCCTTTGGGCGGCGGCGGACGCGACCGAATTGCCGGATCGTGCCCGCACGCTCATCGAGGATCCCGCCTATACCCTGTTGTTCAGCGTCGCAAGTCTGTGGGAGATCGTGATCAAGCGCAGGCTCGACCGCAATGATTTTCAAGTCGATCCGCACGTGCTGCGTCGCAATCTGCTCGACGCCGGCTACGTCGAATTGCCGATCACGAGCGAGCATGTTCTCGCCGTGGAACAACTGCCGGCAGTGCATCGTGATCCGTTTGATCGGGTCCTGATTGCTCAGGCGATTTCGGAAGGCGTCACGTTGCTCACGCACGACCATACGCTTGCCCGGTATCCGGGCCCGATTCGGCACGTCTGATCGCGCCGAGCCTGAGCGCGACCCTCAATCCCTCGCCCGCAGCCCCCCGAACGCCAGATCGTCGCCCGCCGCGAGCGGCAGCGTCGCCCGCGCGACGTCGAGCCATGCCCGCGCCGCGTGCGACAGGTAGCCTTTCTTCAGCCAGCCGAGCGCGATCGCCCACGTGATTTCCGGCTCGACGATCGGCCGGCACGTGAACTGGCCC
Organism: Burkholderia sp. MSMB1072; assembly: GCF_001524725.1. Classification (NCBI taxonomy): domain Bacteria; kingdom Pseudomonadati; phylum Pseudomonadota; class Betaproteobacteria; order Burkholderiales; family Burkholderiaceae; genus Burkholderia; species Burkholderia sp. MSMB1072. Next base: position 25,206 of record NZ_LOYC01000016.1, on the reverse strand, counting down.
GCGTCGAGCCGCCGGCAATACGGCTCGGGCAGCAGCGCGATACCGACGCCCGCATGCACGAGCGCGGCCATGAAATCCCAGTGGCCGCTGCGGCTCACGATCGACGGCGTGAAGCCGGCCTGCCGGCACGCATCGAGCACCGCATCGTGCAGCGCGAGGCTTTCCGCATAGAACACGAACGATTCGCGTGCGAGATCGGCGAGCGGCACGGCCGCGTGCTCCTCCCAGCGCGATTCGCGCGGCGCGACGAGCCACAGCGGCGCGCGCACCATCGGCAGCCGCTCGAACGTGCCGGGATCGACCGGCTCGAGCAGCCCGCCGAGTTCCAGCTCGCCCGACGTCAGCGCGGCTTCGATCATCCGCGCGCCTTGCTCGAACAGCTTCAGCTCGATGTTCGGATAGCGCTGCTTGTATGCGGCGATGATCGGCGTGAACAGCGAACCGCCGAGCGGCGGAATGCCGATGGTCAGCTCGCCGCGTCCGAGCGTGCCGAGATCGTTCAGCTCCGATTGCAGCTGCGCCTGCGCGGCGAGCACGTCCTGGCCGCGCTGGAACACGATCCGCCCGGCGTCGGTCAGCACCATCTGCCGGCCGTCGCGCAGCAGGAGCGGCGAACCGATCTCGTCTTCCAGCGCCTTCACCATCTTGCTGATGGTCGGCTGCGTGACGAACAGCTTGTCGGCCGCCGCGGTGAAGCTCTGCTGGCGAACCACCTCGACGAAGTACCGCAGCGCGCGCAATTCCATCGATCACTCCCCAGATTGGTGCGGCAACATCAAAACGAATTCCGAATTGGAATGATAAGGATAGAGACAAGTCATTTTATTTATGGTTAGGGGAAACCCTATACTGACGCCATCGACAGAAACATCCGTATGGAGCCCGTCATGAACAAGCCGACCGCCACTGCTGCCGCCCGCCCCGCCGCTTCGGGCAGCCTCGCGCACACGGGCCGGATCGTGCTGCAAGCCGCCGCGCTCGGCGTGCTGTGGATGGCGGTCGACTGGGCCGTGCGCAAGGTCGGGCTGCCGATTCCGTCCGGCGTGATCGGCCTCGCGGTGCTGCTCGTGCTGCTGTTCTCGGGCCGCGTCGCACCGGCGTGGGTGAAGGACGGCGCGAACTGGCTGCTGTCCGACATGCTGCTGTTCTTCGTGCCGGCCGCCGTCGCGGCGGTGCAGTACGGCGGGCTGTTCCGCGAGGACGGCTGGCGCATCGCGCTGGTGATGCTCGCCGGCACCGCGTTCGTGATGGTCGCGGTGGCCGTGGCGGTCGATCTCGCCGCGAAGCTCGAACGCCGGCTCGCCGCGCAGCGCGTATTCGCCGAGCGCCGCCGTACGCGCCTGAGCGCCGTCGCGCACTGAGCCGGAGCCGCCCATGCTCGCCGCGCTGTCGAACCTGCCCGCCGATCGCGTGAATACCGCGATCTCCGTCGGCTGCTTCGTGCTGACGGTCGTGCTGTATTTCGCGTCGAAGCGGCTCTATGCGTACAAGAAGACGCTGCTGTTCTCGCCGCTCGTGTTCGTGCCGGGCGTGCTGGTGCTGCTCGTGCTGCTGACCGGCATCCCGTATTCGGTCTATTTTCGCGACACGCGCTGGCTGATGTGGCTGCTCGGCCCGGCGACGATCGCGTTCGCGGTGCCGATCTACGAGTATCGCGAGCTGATCCGCCGCCACTGGCTGTCGCTGTCGGTCGGCGTCGCGGTCGGGATCGCCGCGGGCGTATGCGGGTCGCTGCTGCTCGCGAAGCTGCTGCACCTGTCGCCCGAGCTGCAGCGCTCGCTGATGACGCGCTCGGTGTCGACGCCGTTCGCGCTCGCCGTGTCGGACAAGATCCACGCGCCGAAGGATCTCACCGCCCTCTTCGTGATCGCGACCGGCATCTGCGGGATGCTGCTCGGCGAACTGGTACTGGCGCTCGTGCCGATGCGCACCCGGCTCGCGCGCGGCGCGCTGTTCGGCGCGGCCGCCCACGGCGTGGGCACCGCGAAGGCGCGCGAGATCGGCAGCGAGGAAGGCGTCGTGTCGAGCCTGACGATGATGATCGCGGGCGTCGCGATGGTGCTGATCGCGCCGCTGCTCACGCTGCTGCCGATCTGACGATGCACGGGCGGGCGCCGCCGCCCGCCTTGCCGTCGCGCCCGCTCGCTCCGTCCGGCGTGCCCGGTTCCCGCCCGCCGCACTCTACCCTCGCCCCGTTGCTCGTTTTCCCGCCGTTGCTGCCCGGCGTCGAGCCGACACCCGGCCGACCGTCGGGACAATCGGCTGAGATAGCCGCAATTCCCCCCTCTTTTCCGCCCATCGGCCTCGGCCCGGATGCCGAACAATGCATGCTACGAGACATCACGCACGCATTCACATGGCCACGACCGCAACCCCGACCGCCGACAAGCCGGCTTCGTCCGGCAAGATCAAGCGCATCGCGCTCATCGCCGTCATCGCGCTGGGCGCGGCTGCCGCCGCCGCCGGCGGCATGTACGTGTTCCTGAGCAAGGCAGGCGTCGGCCATGCGAGCGCGCCCGCCGAGCCGGCGCCGCTCGCCGCGCCGACGTTTTTCGCGCTCGACCCGCTGACCGTGAACCTGCAGTCCGACGACGGCGCACAGCACTACCTGCGCGTCGGCCTGTCGCTGAAGCTCACCGACCCGAAGGCGCAGGAACAACTGACCGCGCGGATGCCGGAAATCCGCAGCCGGATCCTGCTCGCACTGTCGAACAAGCATCCCGAGGAACTCGCGACGCCGGACGGCAAACGTTCGCTCGCGAACGAGCTGCGGGATCTGATCGAGCAGCCGACGCAGCCGGGCAACCAGCGCGCGAAGGTCGACGACGTCCTGTTCACCGAGTTCGTCGTCCAGTAACGCGGCCGCGAAAGGAGCGCGTATGGGTCACCAGGAGTTCATGTCCCAGGAGGAGGTCGATGCCCTCCTCAAGGGCGTCACGGGCGAAACCGATGCGGTCGACGAGCAGCGCGACACGTCGGGCGTCCGCCCCTACAACATCGCGACGCAGGAGCGCATCGTCCGCGGCCGGATGCCCGGCCTCGAGATCATCAACGACCGTTTCGCGCGCCTGTTGCGGATCGGCATCTTCAACTTCATGCGGCGCACGGCGGAAATCTCCGTCAGCCAGGTGAAGGTGCAGAAGTACAGCGAATTCACCCGCAACCTGCCGATTCCGACGAACCTGAACCTGGTGCACGTGAAGCCGCTGCGCGGCACGTCGCTGTTCGTGTTCGACCCGAACCTCGTGTTCTTCGTCGTCGACAACCTGTTCGGCGGCGACGGGCGCTTCCACACGCGCGTCGAGGGCCGCGATTTCACGGCCACCGAGCAGCGGATCATCGGCAAGCTGCTGAACCTCGTGTTCGAGCACTACACGACCGCATGGAAAAGCGTGCGGCCGCTGCAGTTCGAATTCGTGCGCTCGGAAATGCACACGCAGTTCGCGAACGTCGCGACGCCGAACGAGATCGTGATCGTCACGCAGTTCTCGATCGAATTCGGGCCGACGGGCGGCACGCTGCACATCTGCATGCCGTACTCGATGATCGAGCCGATCCGCGACGTGCTCAGCTCGCCGATCCAGGGCGAGGCGCTCGAAGTCGACCGCCGCTGGGTGCGCGTGCTGTCGCAGCAGGTGCAGGCCGCCGAGGTCGAGCTGACCGCCAATCTGGCCGAGATCCCGTCGACGTTCGAGAAGATCCTGAATCTGCGCGCGGGCGACGTGCTGCCGCTGGAGATCGAGGACACGATCACCGCGAAGGTCGACGGCGTGCCGGTGATGGAATGCGGCTACGGAATTTTCAATGGTCAATATGCGTTGCGCGTGCAGAAGATGATCGGCGCGAGCGATTCGATGAAGGAAGGTGGATATGAGTGAGCTGAACCAGACGCCCGACGACGACATGCAGGCGATGGCCGATGCGGCCCTCGCGGCGTCGGCCGCCGACGCGCAGGCGCCGGCCGCGGCCGACGAGGATCCGGGCATGGACGACTGGGCGGCCGCGCTTGCCGAGCAGAACCAGCAGCCGGTGCAGGCGGGGGCGACGGGCGCCGGCGTGTTCCAGCCGCTGTCGAAGGCCGCGGCGAACTCGACGCACAACGACATCGAGATGATCCTCGACATCCCGGTCAAGATGACCGTGGAGCTCGGCCGCACGAAGATCGCGATCCGCAACCTGCTGCAGCTCGCGCAGGGCTCGGTCGTCGAGCTCGACGGCATGGCCGGCGAGCCGATGGACGTGCTCGTGAACGGCTGCCTGATCGCGCAGGGCGAGGTCGTGGTCGTCAACGACAAGTTCGGCATCCGCCTGACCGACATCATCACGCCGGCCGAACGCATCCGGAAGCTGAATCGATGAACGTCGCGATGCCCGGCCAGCGCGCATGCGGCGCGATCGCGGCGCCGGCGCTGGCCGCCGTCGCGGCGCTTGCGTGCGCGCCGGCCGGCGCCGCCGACATGAACGCGGTGAACCACGCCGGTTCGATCGCGTCGAGCGTGACGGTCGGTTCGGCCGCGCCGTCGCTCGGCATCGGCGCGGTGCTGCAGACGCTCGTCGGGCTCGCGGTCGTGATCGGCCTCGTGTTCGCGTGCGCATGGCTTGCCCGCCGCTTCGGCTTCCAGCCCGCACGGCGCGGCGGCCCGCTGAAGGTCGTGTCGAGCGTCGGGCTCGGCGCGAAGGAAAGCGCGACGATCGTCGAGATCGGCGACACCTGGCTCGTGCTCGGCGTCGCGCCGGGCAACGTGCGCCTGCTGCATACGCTGCCGGCCGGTTCGACGGCGGCCGCCGCGACCGCGGGTTCGGCCCCGGCCGGCGCGGCCGCGGGCGGCGATGCGGCCGACGCCGGCCTGCCCGGCACGTTCGGCTCGCGGTTTCGCGACGCGCTCGCGGGCGAAGCCGCGAAACGCCTCGGTCGCGGCAAGGACCGCTGACATGGCGCCGCGCCCTCTTTCCGACCTCGCATTCCGATGAAACACGCATTCTTGCGGCGCGCGGCGCGCGTCGCGCCCGTGCTGATCCTCTGTCTCGCGCCCGCGCTTGCCTGCGCGCAGGCGAACGGCCTGCCCGCGTTCAACGCGAGCCCGGGCCCGCACGGCGGCACCACCTATTCGCTGAGCGTGCAGACGATGCTGCTGCTCACGATGCTGTCGTTCCTGCCGGCGATGCTGCTGATGATGACGAGCTTCACGCGCATCATCATCGTGCTGTCGCTGCTGCGCCAGGCGCTCGGCACCGCGACCACGCCGCCGAACCAGGTGCTCGTCGGCCTCGCGATGTTCCTCACCTTCTTCGTGATGTCGCCGGTGCTCGACCGGGCGTACAACGACGGCTACAAGCCGTTCTCCGACGGCTCGATGCCGATGGAGCAGGCCGTGCAGCGCGGCGTCGCGCCGTTCAAGACCTTCATGCTGAAGCAGACCCGCGAGACCGATCTCGCGCTGTTCGCGAAGATCTCGAAGGCCGCGCCGATGCAGGGCCCCGAGGACGTGCCGCTGTCGCTGCTGGTGCCCGCGTTCGTCACGAGCGAGCTGAAGACCGGCTTCCAGATCGGCTTCACGGTGTTCATCCCGTTCCTGATCATCGACATGGTCGTCGCGAGCGTGCTGATGTCGATGGGGATGATGATGGTGTCGCCGTCCACCGTGTCGCTGCCGTTCAAGCTGATGCTGTTCGTGCTGGTCGACGGCTGGCAACTGCTGATCGGCTCGCTCGCGCAGAGCTTCAGTTAAGCGGAGGAACACGCGCGATGACACCCGAACAAGTGATGACGCTCGCGCACCAGGCGATGATGGTCGGCCTGCTGCTCGCGGCCCCGCTGCTGCTGGTCGCGCTGGCGGTCGGCCTCGTCGTGAGCCTGTTCCAGGCCGCGACGCAGATCAACGAAGCGACGCTGTCGTTCATCCCGAAGCTGCTCGCGGTCGCCGCGACACTCGTGATCGCCGGCCCGTGGATGCTGACGACGATGCTCGACTACCTGCGGCAGACGCTGCTGCACGTCGCGACGCTCGGCGCCGGCTGAGCCGCGCACAGCGCCGGCGGCGATGTTCTCGGTTACCTACGCGCAGCTCAACGGCTGGCTCACCGCGTTCCTGTGGCCGTTCGTGCGGATGCTCGCGCTCGTCGCGACGGCGCCCGTCGTCGGCCACGCGGCGGTGCCGGTGCGCGCGAAGATCGGCCTGGCCGCGTTCATGGCGCTGGTCGTCGCGCCGACGCTCGGCGCGATGCCGGACGTCACCGTGTTCTCCGCGCCGGGCATCTGGATCCTCGTCACGCAATTCCTGATCGGCGTCGCGATGGGCTTCACGATGCAGCTCGTGTTCGCGGCCGTCGAGGCGGCCGGCGACTTCATCGGGCTGTCGATGGGCCTCGGCTTCGCGACCTTCTTCGATCCGCACACGAGCGGCGCGACACCGGCGATGGGCCGCTTCCTGAACGCGGTCGTGATGCTCGCGTTCCTCGCGGTGGACGGCCACCTGCAGGTGTTCGCCGCGCTCGCCGCGTCGTTCCAGTCGCTGCCGGTGTCGGGCGACCTGCTGCACGCGCCGGGCTGGCGCACGCTTGCCGCGTTCGGCGCGACCGTGGTCGAGATGGGGCTGCTGCTCGCGCTGCCGGTGGTCGCGGCGCTGCTGATCGCGAACCTCGCGCTCGGCATCCTGAACCGCGCGGCGCCGCAGATCGGCGTGTTCCAGGTCGGCTTTCCGGTGACGATGCTCGTCGGGCTGTTGCTCGTGCAACTGATGGTGCCCAACCTCGTGCCGTTCGTGTCGCACCTGTTCGACATGGGGCTCGATGCGATGGGGCGCGTGCTGATCGGCTGGCGCTGACGGGCTGCGCGGACTTCAGTCGCCGGGAGACGACTCGGCCGGAATGGTGGCGGCGCACCCAATGGGATAGCGGCAAGCGGCAAGCGCCAGAACCGGCCGGCTACCGAACACGCCGGCGCTTTGCGCCGACCGTGCCCTTTTTTCCTTCTTGCCGGACGGCCGCCGGACGCCTGCGCAACGGCCGTCGGCCGGCCGGGCGGCAACCGGCCCGAACCCGCCCGCGGCCCGTCCGGCGGGCGATCGCGGCCGATGGGCGCACGCTCGACCCATATCGGCGCTTGACCTGCGCCGACCGACTCGCTAGCGTTTCGGGTTTGCCCGGGCGGCCATTGCCGCCGGTGCCGTGAGCGCGCCCGACGTCCTGGCGCGCGCGGCCGGGCTCCGATGGAAAAGACGATGCAGAAACTCGATGCGGCCAGCCCGCAGGCGATGTCGACGGATTTCACCGCGGACAACGTCGCGCGCCTGAAGGCGCTGTTCCCCGAACTCGTGACCGAAGGCCCGGAGGGCGCGTCGGTCGACGTCGACGTGCTGAAGGCGCTGGTCGGCGAACGCACGGTCGGCGACGCCGACGAGCGCTACGGCTTCCACTGGCACGGCAAGCGCAGCGCGCGCCAGGCCGCGCTCACGCCGTCGACGGGCACGCTGCGCCCCTGCCCCGACGACAGCGTCGCATGGGACGACACGCGCCATCTCGTGATCGAGGGCGACAACCTCGACGTGATGAAGCTGCTGCACAAGAGCTACGCGGGCAAGGTGAAGCTCGTCTACATCGACCCGCCGTACAACACCGGCAGCGATTTCGTCTATCCGGACGACTTCAGCGACAGCATCCGCCACTACCTGGCGATGACCGGCCAGACCGACGGCGGCGTGAAGCGCAGCACCAATACCGAGGCGAACGGCCGGTTCCACACCGACTGGCTGAACATGATGTATCCGCGCCTGAAGCTCGCGCATGCGCTGCTGTCCGACGAAGGGCTGATCGCCGTGCACATCGACGAGCACGAAGTGCATGCGCTGGTGCTGATGCTGCGCGAGATCTTCGGCGAGGAAAACGAGCTCGGCGTGGCCGTGTGGGACAAGCGCAACCCGAAGGGCGACGCGCGCGGCATCGCGTACCAGCACGAATCGCTGGTGCTGTTCGCGCGCAACGCCGAGACGCTGCTCGAACGGGCGCCGCTCAAGCGCCCGAAGCGCAACGCGCAGCGCATGCTCGACGCCGCGCATGACGCGGTGTACCGAAGCGGCAACCCGAAGGACGCGCAGAAGGCATACCGCGCGTGGCTGAAGGCGCAGACCAACCTGTCCGGCGGCGAGGTGATGTACGACCGGCTGTCGGCGGAAGGCCGCGTATACCGCCTCGTGTCGATGGCGTGGCCGAACAAGAAGAAGGCACCGGACGAATATTTCACGCCGCTGATCCACCCGGTCACCGGCAAGCCGTGCGCGATGCCGGCGCGCGGCTGGCGCAACCCGCCCGCGACGATGCAGGCGTTGCTCGAGCGCGGCCAGATCGAATTCGGCCCGGATGAAACCACGCAGCCGCAGCGGATCTACTACCTCGACGAGAACATGTACGAGAACGTGCCGTCGGTGCTGCCTTTCGCGGGCTCCGACGACGCGCTGCTGAAGTCGCTCGGCATCCCGTTCGACCTGCCGAAGCCGGTCGACTTCGCGGCGGCCGTGATCGGCTGGTGCACGCGCGGCGACGACATCGTGCTCGACTGTTTCGCCGGCTCCGGCTCGACCGGCCACGCGGTGATGCAGGTGAATGCGACCGACGGCGGCGCGCGCCGCTACATCCTCGTGCAACTGCCCGAGGCGCTCGACCGCCGCGACAAGACGCAAGCCGCGGCCGCCGATTTCTGCGCGAAGCTGAAGAAGCCGCTCACGCTCGCGGAAATCACGAAGGAACGCCTGCGCCGCGCCGCGCAGCAGGTCGCGCGCGACTATCCGGAAAGCTATGGCGACCTCGGCTTTCGCGTGTATCGGCTCGACACGACCAACGTGATCGAGTGGGACCCGCGCCGCGACGACTTCGACCATGCGCTGTTCGCGTCCGTCGAGCACGTGAAGACCGGCCGCACCGAGGACGACCTGCTCGCCGAGCTGACGCTGAAGCTCGGCCTCGACCTGTGCACGCCGGTCGAGCATCACCCGGTGGCCGGCAAGACGGTGCACCTGATCGGCCGCGCGATCGTCGCGTGCTTCGACGCGCGCATCTCGCGCGACGACGCAGGCCCGCTCGCCGACGGCATCGTCGACCTGCTCGATGCGACCGGCGCGTCGCGCGACGTCACGTGCCTGTTCCGCGACAGCGGCTTCGTCGACGACGTCGCGAAGCTCAATCTCGCCGCGCTGCTCGAACAGCACGGCGTGAAGCGCGTGCGGAGCCTGTGATGCGGCTGCATTTCGAGGCGGATCTCGACTACCAGCGCGAGGCGATCGACGCCGTCTGCGACCTGTTTCGCGGGCAGGAATCGTATCGCGGCGACTTCAGCGTGCTCGCGAACGCCGCGCCCGGCACGACGGCCGCAGCTCAAGGTTCGCTCGGCTTCGCCGTATCGGAGCAAGGCGTCGGCAACCGGCTGTCGCTGACCGACGACGCGCTCGCGCGCAATCTCGCCGAGGTGCAGTTGCGCGGCGGGCTGCCGCCGTCCGGCCTGCCCGGCTCGCGCGACTTCACCGTCGAGATGGAGACGGGCACCGGCAAGACCTACGTGTACCTGCGCACGATCTTCGAGCTGAACCGCCGCTACGGCTTCACGAAATTCGTGATCGTCGTGCCGTCGATCGCGATCAAGGAAGGCGTGCACAAGACTTTGTCGATCACCGAGGATCACTTCCGCGCGCTGTACGCGGGCGTGCCGTACGACTACTTCCTGTACGACTCCGCGAAGCTCGGCCAGGTGCGCCACTTCGCGGCGAGCGCGGCGATCCAGATCATGGTGATGACGGTCGCCGCGATCAACAAGAAAGAGATCAACAACCTCTACAAGGACAGCGAGAAGACCGGCGGCGAGAAACCGATCGACCTGATCCGCGCGACGCGGCCGATCGTGATCGTCGACGAACCGCAAAGCGTCGACGGCGGCCTCGAGGGGCGCGGCCGCGAAGCGCTCGCCGCGATGGCGCCGCTCTGCACGCTGCGCTATTCGGCCACGCACGTCGACCGCCACCACATGGTGTACCGGCTCGACGCGGTCGACGCGTACGAGCGCAAGCTCGTCAAGCAGATCGAGATCGCGTCGGCGATCGTCGAGGATGCGCACAACAAGCCGTACGTGCGGCTCGTCGGCGTGTCGAACCGGCGCGGCGCGATCAGCGCGCGCCTCGAGCTCGACGTCGCGACGGCCGCCGGCGTGAAACGCCAGATCGTGTCGGCCACCGATGGCGACGATCTCGAGCGCCTGACCAGGCGCGCGCTGTACGCGGGGCTGCGGATCGGCGAAGTGCATGCGGTCAAGGGCGCCGAGTACGTCGAGCTGCGTCATCCGGAAGGCGAGGCGTTCCTGTCGCTCGGCGAGGCGTTCGGCGACATCGACACGCTCGCCGTGCAGCGCGAGATGATCCGCCGCACGATCCGCGAGCATCTCGACAAGGAGCTGCGCCTCGCCGAGCGCGGCGTGAAGGTGCTGTCGCTGTTCTTCGTCGATTCGGTCGAGCGCTATCGCCGCTACGACGAGAACGGGATGCCCGTGAAGGGCGACTACGCGCTGATCTTCGAAGAGGAATATGCGCGCGCGGCGCGCGTGCCGGCTTACCGTGCGCTGTTCGACGGCGTCGACGTGGCCGTCGAAGTCGAGCGTGCGCACAACGGCTACTTCTCGATCGACCGCAAGGGCGGCTGGACCGACACGAGCGAGAGCAGCGCGGCGGCCCGCGAGAACGCGGAGCGCGCGTACGGCCTCATCATGCGCGAGAAGGAAGCGCTGCTGTCGTTCGACACGCCGCTGAAGTTCATCTTCTCGCACTCGGCGCTCAAGGAAGGCTGGGACAACCCGAACGTGTTCCAGATCTGCACGCTGCGCGACATCCAGACCGAGCGCGAACGCCGCCAGACGCTCGGCCGCGGGCTGCGCCTCGCCGTCGACCAGGACGGCGAGCGCGTGCGCGACCCGGGCGTGAACACGCTCACCGTGATCGCGACCGAGCGCTACGAGTCGTTCGCGGAGAACCTGCAGAAGGAAATCGAGGCCGATACCGGCATTCGTTTCGGGATCGTCGAGGAGCACCAGTTCGCGGCGCTGCCGGTGCAGGAAGACGGCGGCCCCGCGCATGCGCTCGGCGTCGAGCTGTCGCGCGTGCTGTGGAACCATCTGCACGAACAGGGCTACGTCGACGCGCAGGGCAAGGTGCTCGACCGGCTGAAGGATGCGCTGCGCCAGAGCGCGCTCGTGCTGCCGGACGCGTTCGAGCGGCTGCGTGCGCCGATCGTCGCGACGCTGCGCAAGCTGTCGGGCCGCTTCGCGGTGCGCAACGCCGACGAGCGCCGCGCGATCGCGTTGCGGCGCGATGCGTCGGGCAAGGCCGTCGTGTTCGGCGCGGATTTCCGTGCGCTGTGGGATCGCATCCGCCATCGCACCGTGTACCGCGTCGAGTTCGACAACGCGAAGCTGGTGCGCGACTGCACGGCCGCGTTGCGCGCCGCGCCGGACATCGCGCGGGCGCGGCTGCAGTGGCGCAAGGCCGAGATCGACATCGGCAAGGCCGGCATCGAGGCGATCGAGGTGGCCGGCGCCGGCACGGTGCTGCTCGACGAAGGCGAGTTGCCGCTGCCCGACCTGCTCACCGAGTTGCAGGACCGGACGCAGCTCACGCGCCGTTCGCTCGCGACGATCCTCGCCGACAGCGGCCGGCTCGACGATTTCCGCGTGAATCCGCAGCAGTTCATTGCGGTGGCGGCCGACGCGATCAACCGCTGCAAGCGGCTCGCGCTCGTCGCGGGCATTGCGTACCGCAAGCTCGGCGAGCGCCACGTGCATGCGCTCGAATCGTTCGAGAGCGAAGCGCTGACCGGTTACCTGCGCAATCTGCGGCTGGACGCGCGCAAGTCGATCCACGAAGCGGTCGTATGCGAGACGGACGCCGAGCGCGCGTTCGCCGATGCGCTCGAAGCGCACGACGGCGTGAAGCTCTACGCGAAGCTGCCGGCGTGGTTCCGTGTGCAGACGCCGCTCGGCAGCTACCATCCGGACTGGGCTGTGCTCGCGGAACAGGACGGCGGCGAGCGGCTGTACTTCGTCGTCGATACGCCGAATGCCGACGGCCACGTGCCGAGCGAGCACGAGCGCGCGAAGCTCGCGTGCGGCGAAGCGCATTTCCGTGCGCTGACCGATGGCGACGGCGCGGCGCGCTTCGTGCGCGTCGGGCAGCCGGATGCGCTGTTCGAACCTGCGGCGCCGCCGGCGGGCGCGGGACGGTGACACGAAGGGCGGCGACGAGCCGCCCTTTTTATCGGCATGGCCCGGCCGTTATCGATCGTGCCGGGTACCCGCGCATCGCCCGTTCCGTCATCCGCATGAAAGCAATCGCATTACTCGCGTGCGGGCGACGCCGTTACGGCTGGTTGCAAATCGGGTCGACACGATGTTTTCGCTCGCCCGACACGTTACGTTTTCGCCATGAAAAAAGGGCGCCGAAGCGCCCTTCCCGTGCATCCGCAGGCTGCGCTTACAGCGTACGGCCGAATGCGTTGCGATGCGAATGATGCGTGGACGTCGACGCATGCGCGGTATGGCCATGCGCGTGCGAGTGACCGCGGCCCGGCTGCGTGCCGGCGCGATCGGCGATCGTGTCGGAACGGTCGGCCGCGCGCGACAGGCCCTTGTCCCGGTCGCCGGCGTGCATGCCGTTCGAGTTGCTCAGCGCCTGGCCGCTCATGTGGCCGCCCGACATGCCGCCTGCGTTGCCGCCCGAGCCGCCTGCGCCATGACCGCCGCCATTGCCCCCGCCGTTGCCGCCGGCCGCCGCATGGGCAGACACCGAGCCGAGCGCGAGCAGCGCGGCCGCCAGGACGGACAGATATCGTTGCTGTTTCATTTGGTGCTCCCTTGAGCGCGTTTGCGTGACTGCATTTTATGAATGCGAGAAATTCGCGCAGCACGACGTTGTAAATGATCGTAACGACGCGTGCGGCACGCATTCGTCGGATCAATTGCGGGCACGCATGAACGCGGGGGCGAAGCACCTGGGCGATGCCGCGACGTCGCCCAGGTGACGAGGTGCTTACTGCGGCGGCTGCATGCCCTGCGCGGCGGCCTTGTGTTGCGCGGCCTGCTCTTGCGCGTGCTGCTTCGCCATGTGATGGCCGACGATACAGCCGCCCACGGCGCCGACCACCGCGTGGTGCCCCGCATAGTGACCGGCCACACCGCCGACCACCGCACCCTTCATGCAGCCCGCCGCGTGCGCGCTGCCGATCGTTGCGAGCGCAACGACAGCGGCGGCGGCACGTAGTCCGATGTATCGAACGGGCATCGTGTTTTCACTCTCCTCTCGAATGATCGATCGAGCCGCTTAGTCCCAGCGGCCGCCACGCCAGCCGCCGCGCTCGCGCCACTCGTGCTCGCGCCATTCCCGGCGGCGCCACTCGTGTTCGCGCCATTCGCGCTGACGCCAGCCGTCGCCGCGCCAACCGTCGTCGCGATAGCCGACCGGCGCGTACATCACGGGCGGAGGCGGCGCCACGTAGACGGGCGCCGGCGCCGCATAGACGCCCGGCACGCCGATGCCGACCGACAGGTCGACGTGGGCCGATGCGACGCCCGAGGCTGCCAGCGCCGCTACACCGAGAACTGCACCGAGAATAAGTTTCTTGCTCATTTCGCGACTCCCTGCACGTGTCGTGCGTCGTGTGACTACGGTTCGGAGTCTAGGCACCGGACGCCGACACAGGTGAAACGGGTCTGCGAGAGCAGTAACGGACGTTTACGGGTGCCCGGAAAGCCTGATGGAGCATGGGGGAGGCGGCATGCCGGACATCGTTGCGGCGATGCATCGGGTCGGTAAAAAGGGAATTTTCGGTACGAAACCGGCGATCGGATCGAACACGCCGGGGCACGGGGAGCGAACCGCCGTGGCCTTGCGGCGCGAGCGGTTCGCCGCAGCGCGCATTACGCGCGGATATCGTCGACACTGCGCAACCAGTGCACGCTGAACAGCTTGTCCGCGTCGGTCCACACGGTATCGGGTTCGAACCCGGCGCGGCGCGCGATCGCATGGAAGCCGTCGATCGTGAACTTGTGCGAGTTCTCCGTGTGGATGCGCTCGCCGGCTTCGAAGCTGAACGCGTGGCCGCGCACGTGTACGGTCTGCGCGACGTCGCTGACGAGATGCATCTCGATGCGTTGCCGCTCGCGGTCGTAGAACGCGCAGTGCGAGAACGCATCGACGTCGAAATCCGCGCCGAGTTCGGCGTTCGCGCGCGCCAGGAGGTTCAGGTTGAACTGCGCGGTCACGCCCTGCGCGTCGTTGTACGCGTCGTGCAGCGTGCGCTCGTCCTTCACGAGATCCGCGCCGACCAGCAGGCCGCCGCCGCGCAGCAGCCGCGCCGCATCGCGCAGGAACGTGTCGGCCTCTTCCGGCGAGAAGTTGCCGATCGTCGACCCGGGAAAGAAGCCGATGCGCCGCCGCGGCGTTTCGGTCAGCTCGGCCAGTTGCTCGGCCTTCGTGTAGTCGGCCGCGAGCGGCGCGACGTCGAGCCACGGATACGCGGCGCGCAGGCGTGTGGCCGCGCCGTGCAGATGGTCGGCCGAGATGTCGATCGGCACGTAGCGCGCCGGCGCGTTCGCGTAGTTGTTCGCGAACGCGTCGAGCAGGATGCGGATCTTCTCGAGCGAGCCCGCGCCGAATTCGACGATGTCCGCATGCGGGCCGACACGCTGCGCGATCTCGGCCGCGCGCTCGCGCAGTATGCCGAGCTCGGTGCGCGTCGGGTAATACTCCGGCAGTTCGCAGATGCGGTCGAACAGCGCGGAGCCGGCCGCATCGTAGAAGTATTTCGGCGAAATGCTGCGCGGCGTGCGCGACAGTCCGTCGATCAGGTCGCGCTCGAACGCGCTCGGCCGCGCATCGCGGGCGGGTTGCAGGCCACCGCTCGTGGCCGTCAGGTCAGACGTCTCGCGCAAGTCGCACTCCCGTGAATTGCCAGCGTGCCGCCGGCGGAAAGAAATTGCGGTACGTCGGCCGTTCGTGCCCGGGCGGCGTCGCGATGCTGCTGCCGCGCAGAACCTGCTGGCCGACCATGAACTTGCCGTTGTATTCGGCCGCCACACCCGCGAGCGGCCGAAAGCCCGGATACGGCTCGTAGGACGAACGCGTCCACTGCCATACATGCCCGAGCATCTGCCGGATGCCGTCGGCCGCGAACGCGGTTTCCCATTCGAATTCGGTCGGCAGCCGCGCGCCGGCCCATTCCGCAT
This sequence comes from Burkholderia sp. MSMB1072, assembly GCF_001524725.1. Classification (NCBI taxonomy): domain Bacteria; kingdom Pseudomonadati; phylum Pseudomonadota; class Betaproteobacteria; order Burkholderiales; family Burkholderiaceae; genus Burkholderia; species Burkholderia sp. MSMB1072. The sequence continues at coordinate 9,956 of NZ_LOYC01000016.1, read as the reverse complement.
ACGCGGCCGCCTCGTAGAAGCTCACGTGACACACCGGCGCGTCGGGCGCGAGCGGTTCGACGCCGTGCAGGCCGAAGGTGCGCCGCACGCGCGTGGCGGCCGCGTCGTCGTCGTCCGGCATCCAGTACGCGGGCCCTTGCCACCCTTCCCGCTGCACCGTGGCCCAGCCGTCGGACAGCCAGAATTCGGGGCGCGTATAGCCGCCGTCCGCGACGAACGCCGCGAATTCCGCGTTCGTCACGAGGCGATTCGCGATCTCGTACGGCCGCACGAGCGCCGTATGACGCGGCCGCTCGTTGTCGAACGAGAACGCATCGCCATCGTGGCCGATCTCGACGAGCCCGCCCGGCTGACGCAGCCAGCGCAACGGGCCGGCGTCGCCCGCGGCCAGCGCGCGTTGCGCATCGGCGCCGGTGCGCGGCCGGAACGCCGGCCGCAACGGGTTGCACGAGAACGCATGCAGCATGTCGGTGACGATCAGTTCCTGATGCTGCTGCTCGTGATGCAGGCCGAGCACCAGCTCGGGCGCGATCGCCTCGAGCTGCGCCGCGTCGGCGTCGGCCAGCGCGCGCAGCATCGCGTCGTCGACGTATTGCCGGTACGCATGCACGTCGTCCAGCGACGGACGCGTGAGCAGCCCGCGCTGCGGTCGCGGATGGCGCGGGCCGAGCGCTTCGTAATAGGAATTGAAGAGGAACTGGAATGCGTCGTCGAACGGCGCGTAGCCGGGCACGCGGCGCATCAGCACGACGGTTTCGAAGAACCAGGTCGTATGCGCGAGGTGCCATTTCGTCGGGCTCGCGTCGGGCATCGACTGCACGGCCTGGTCTTCGGCGGACAGCGTCGCGGTCAGCGCGACGCTATGGGCGCGCACGTCCTGGTAACGGCGCTGAAGCTGTGATGCAAGGAGGCTCATCGGTTTACCGTCCACGTCGCGATTCGCTGCGTTGCGTTGCCGGAAAAGGGAAAGCCTTGCGCTGGCGTGCGCGCGGCTGACGTGCAACCTGCTGCTGCGTCGTCGGGCAGCCGGCGCGCGCGCCGGGCCGCGGATGCGGCGTCACTTCGTCTGCCCGTGCAGAACAGTATGGTCCAGAAATGTGAACGTCGCGAATCGGATTTCCGATGAAACGAAGCAGAAAGAAAAATGAAAGCATTTTCGATGAGGGCGTCGCACGCGTGACGAACCGTCGGTGGCCGTCGCGGCCGGGTTCGAGCCGACGGACGCAATGCACGTGCCCGCGACTGCACACTGCTGACGTCCGGTGACAACCGCACGGCATGCATGAAAGGTCGATGGCGCGCGTTCGTCGGCGGAACGGCGCGATGCGCCCCATTCGTCCGTCGATATCGCGTCCTGTGGCGCCCTGCTCGACGGCTTCGCCCTTCGCTTGCCGCTGCGCGCTTCGACGGTTCCGAAAATTTTTTGCATCGATGTCACACCCGCGGGGGGCTCGCTCGTCATATCGGCGGAACCCACACGAAAGGAGAAGCCACCATGACTGCGAAACTCAATCCGTTTGCCGCCGCCCCCGCGCTGATGAAGCACTGGATGACCGTGTCGGTCGCCGCCGCCGGCAGCCTCGAGCCGACGCTGATCGAGTTGGTCAAGATCCGCGCGTCGCAGATCAACGCGTGCGCGAACTGCATTAACATGCACACCGCCGAGGCCCGCGAACAAGGCGAGACCGAGCAGCGCATCTACCTGCTGTCCGCGTGGCGCGAAGCGCCCTGCTACACCGACCGCGAACGCGCGGCGCTCGGCTGGACCGACGCGCTCACGCGGCTGTCGGAGGGCCACGCTGCGCACGAAGCGGCCTATGCGGCGCTGAACGACCATTTCAGCGAGGAGGAACAGGTGAAACTCACGGTGATGATCAACGTGATCAACGGCTGGAACCGGCTCGCCGTCGGCTTCGGGCTGTGGGTCGACCCGGCCGACGCGAAGGCCGCCGCCGCGAAGATGGTGGCCTGATGCCGAACCTCGACCCGGCCAACGGCGGCGCCGACGAACGGGCCGACGCGGCGGCGAGCTTCGATCCGCTGCGCCGCACGCTGATCCGCGTCGCGTACCGGATGCTCGGTTCCGTTGCGGATGCCGAGGACATGGTGCAGGAGGCGTTCATCCGCTGGATGGACGTCGACCGCACCGACGTACGCGTGCCGGAGGCGTTCCTGCGCCGCATGGTGATGCGCATGTGCCTCGATCAGTTGAAGTCCGCGCGGCACCAGCGCGAAACCTATATCGGCCCGTGGCTGCCCGAGCCGGTCGTCGAGGAAGATCAACAGGACGACATCACGCTGCCGCTGCTGCTCGCGCTCGAACGGCTCTCGCCGCTCGAACGCGCGGCGTTCCTGCTGCACGACGTGTTCGGCCTCGAATTCGACGAAGTCGCCACGACGATCCAGCGCGACCCGGCCGCGTGCCGGCAGCTCGCCGCACGGGCACGCACGCACGTGCGCGAGGCGCGGCCGCGTTTTCATGTCGACAAGCAGCGCGGGATCGAACTGGCCGAAGCATTCTTCGCGGCGTCACGCAGCGGCGACATGCGCGCGCTCGGCGCGATGCTCGCCGAGGACGTGAGCCTGCATTCGGACGGCGGCGGCAAGCGTACCGCGGCCGGCAAGCCGGTGTTCGGCTTCGAACTCGTGATGCGGGTGCATGCGTACCTCGCCGAGCTGTTCGCGACGCAAGCGTCGAAGCTCATCCGGGCCGGGTTCATCAACGGGCTGCCGGGTTTCGTCACGCTGGAAGCCGATGGCGAGCTGCAGACGACTGCGCTCGAGATCGACGACGGGAAGATCGTCGCGATCTATGTCGTGCGCAATCCTGACAAATTGAAGCATCTGCATTGAGGATGGTGGCGCGAGCATGCGCCGTGTGTCATGCGCGTGCATGCCGCCGGCGCCACCCGCCCGCTTCTTTCCGCCCTGCGTTCCGTTCGCCGGCTGCCGCGATCAGTACATCCCGCCTCCGGCGTTGCCGACCATGTACAGCAGTACGCCGAGCAGCGGCGTCGCGACGGCGAAACCGGCCGCCGCCAGCCAGTTCGTGCCGCCTTGCGCGTCGAGCAGCGCGAGAAACGATTCGCGGGACGTCGCGTGCGGGCGCAGGTTTTCGATCCTGCGTGCGATGTGCGTCTTGTAGAGGCCGTTCCCGTACCAGCCGAGCGACACCGCGATCGCGATCGTGGCCGGGTCGAGCATGCTCGATTCGAAGTATCCCGGGAAGTACAGCAACTCGATCAGCGTGATGCCCAGCGTGCCGGCGAGCACGGCGGTCGCCTGCCAGTACATGCATCGATACGCCATCCAGACCGGGCCGAGGAAGCACGCGGCCCAGTTCCACGACTGCCGGCTCTTGCGCGATTCGGCGATCGCCCACTTTCGTTCGTACCAGTCGGCCTTCTTGCCGACGTAAGCGGCGATTTCGTCGTGGCTTGCGCGCGGTGCGGCGGTCGTGACCTCGGACATGTCGTGTGCTCTCAGGCGCGCGAAGCGCGCGTCGTTGTTTTGATGCGGTGGAAACCGGGCGACGGGCGAAGCTGCCACGTCGATGCGCAGACGATTCTACGCGCCGTGCAGCGGCCGTTGTGTGGCAGGTCGGGATGTCGAACGGAGGATGCGATGCCGCGGTTCGCACGACATGACGCATCGAGGCGTCACGCATCGTTTCGGACCGGAAAAGAAAAACGCCACGCGAAGTTGCCGCGTGGCGTTCGTATGTTTGGCGAGCCGTGTTGCCTGTAGGCAAGTCGTGCTGCCGGACCCCTTCGTTTTGTTCGTTGGTAGGCTCGATTGGATTCGAACCAACGACCCCCACCATGTCAAGGTGGTGCTCTAACCAACTGAGCTACGAGCCTAAGAAGCCGCGAATTATAGAGAGGGTTTTAGGGGAGCACAAGCCCCTTCGTGAAAATTTTTTGAAACGCTCGCACGGCGGGCTGACGATCGATGTTACGCGGCTGGCGATGCCGGCAGCGTTGGCTTCATCCGTCGCCTCACAGCAAAACGCTTCGATATGCGACGGTGTTATCCACATTCCCCTTTGGATAACCGTTCGGCAAGCCTCTGGATTCACAGTGGAACGATTGAGGATATGTCGGCGCGGTTGTGAATCGACGAAAAGTTGTTCTGTGCTGCCGAGCGCTGTTCACGTCGCGCACCCAGGGTTATGCATTTCGCTTCGCGCCGAGAATTCAGTGCGTTACGGTGGTTATCCACTGTGACGCACAGGGTTTGTTAACTACCACTACGTATATATACGAATGCTGTTAACACCTTTGGATAAGCACAGTCCGTCGACTGTGATCCGCTCGGGATATGCACTGAGTGCAGCGACTGGATGAACGAAGCGGAACGCTGTGAAGCGCATCGATCGATGCGTAAGCCTTCATGTCTGTAGAATCGCCGGCATCCAGGATGCAAAGCCCGACGGACAAGCTCACGGCACGTGACCGATTCTTCGATGACCCGCCTCCACGCGCTCGATATCGACGCAGTCGTACACCGGATGCAGCGACATCCGGGCGACATCATGTTCGAGCAACGCGTGTCGATACCGGAAGCTCCTGTGTTGCCGCTACAAGGGCGAGCGATTCAACGTGAAGTTCGATCTCGACTACGGTGTTTCCGTCGAGCGTGTCGGGCAGCTTTCCGACGCAGATATCGCGGCGATCGTCGGATGGCTCGGGAAGGAGGCAGGGTGATCACGGCAGACGACACCGGGCGAAGCGGTCGATACCACCACGCACCAGGTCGTGATCGCGACGATCACCGAGTATTTCTCGTCGCGACGGACGACGCATCGATGACGACGAGCGATAAGATGAAATCGAAGCAAGACCGCGGCGATACCAGTACTGCCCGCCACCGGAGCCGGTAATGGGACCGATCATGTGCCGTCGGCACGGACGCGATAACGGGATCGCGACATCGACGGGCGTTGCCGTGTGCATTCGGCAGCGCGGACAGTTTTCGTCCGGCGAACTCGTGAAGGTTTCGCTCGACCGGCCGAAGTACAGCCGCGAAATGTGGATGCTGCGTGCCGAACTCGAAGAACACGAGGTCGATGCAACTTTCGTCGACAACGTTGCGCACGTGAAGGCGTTTCCGAAGATTGCGGCGCTGGAGCGTTTGCGTGCGCATCTGTGTTCGGCATGCCTGGACGAACTGCTCGTGCGCTCCGGCGAGGTGCCCTATAAACCGACGACGAAGGAACAGGCGTTCGACACGTCCGTCGTCGCGGCGAATGCGAATTGGCCGCGCGGCGTCGCGCGCTGCGAGTTGCACGGCTTGATCCGGCCGACGCGGACGTCACCGGATATCGAGGCCGCGATCTTGTCGATCGACGTGATCCGCGATTGTCCCGTCGTGCGGGTAACCGATGCCAGCGTGAAGCATGGCGCCACGCATTGGTTCGACGAAACGTTCCTGCGCAAGGTGCTCGGGCCGGGTATCGACATCGTCGATTCGACGTTCCGCATCGACGATCGGGCAATGTTCGTGCAGCTGTGGGACGCCGGTGAGCTCGTGTGTCCGGTATGCCTGCGGGCGGTGTTGGAACGTAGCGGCCTGTGCAACGACGACACGCCGACATGAGCGTAGCAGAGCCATCGTGGCGGACACGATCGAACAGCACGACATGACGGACGACGCCACTCGGCGCAAGATTTTCTGGCTGCTTCAACGTGTGACGAGCTTGTCGCACTGGACGCGCAAGCGCGAGGGGTTCGCGCGATTTGCGAACGCGTATGGACATGCGGCGAATACGTGGCTCGATGACGATCCGGAGCCGATCCGCTACCTCATCGCGCCGGAAACCGGCGCGGTTCTCGGGATAGTCGAAACGAAGTGACCCGAAGCGCGAGCGGCAGTGTGTGGATAACCGGCGCACGATCCAGTTGAAACCCTGTGCATCCGACCGGTGAGCATTCCGGTTTCGATGGGCTCGTTGGCCCGAATGTCTTGCCCGACAAGGCTTTGCCGACAATGAAAGAGGGCAGCGAACAAATCGCGTGCGACTTCCGGAAGTCGAATGTCTTGTGGATATCGTTGACTCGAAGCCACTCGAAATCCTGTGCATTCAACGGGTGAGCGCAGTCGAATCTGGCGAAGACGCTTGGTCAAACACCTGGGTTGTGGATATCGGCGCCCAAAACAACCCGAAACGCTGTGCATACCAAAGGTGAGCGAACCCATCGAAGTCGGCATGCGGCACCGTCATGATCGATGTGGATATCCTGTTCCGCGGCGACTCGAAACCCTGTGATTTTAAAGGCGAGGGCGCCGGCGCGGACTGGATGTGAATAACAGCCGATGAAAGTCAGTCGAAACGCTGTGCATTCGAGCGGTGAGCGTGAGCCGGTTCAAGCCCGCCGAGCCGCACCGGAAAAGGCGCCGGCAGCCACCACCGACCGCCATCCGGGCGCGCATCGTATCACTTCAAGTCTGCTGATCGAGCGCCCGCACGACCGCTTTCTCCCCGACGCTTCCGGCCGGCCCAACCACCGCATAGTTGAGGCCGTTCACCGATCCATACCGCGCCAGCAGTGCGCCATCCACGCGTTGCCCGGCCGGCAGCAGCCGATGTTCCGATTCCGCCGGCCGGAGATAGAAGCTCAGCGTTTGCCCCGCATCATCCTGATAGAGCACCATCGCGGCCGTGGCCCCGCTGTCCGTCGTGAACAACCGTCCGCCGACTGGTGTGAACCCCGCCGCGCTCAAATCCGGCAGCTTCGCCGACGCACCGACGCGCCTGGTGAGCCACCTCTGCAAATCGCCCGCACCGGTCGGCCGGTAATCGACCTTCGCCGCCTGATCGACGACCATCATCCGGTAAGCCTTGACCGCATCGCTCATCGGCGCGATGGGCGGCGGCGCGTTCCAGCCGCGCGCCTGCCATCCGCCGAACGTCCCGAGCCCGGCGCAAAACACGAACGAAGCCGCCATCGCGAACCGCATCCGCGTGCGCTCCGCCCGCCGGCCGCGAATCGCCGCCGGATCGAGCGCGGGATTGTCCGCCGGCATCCGCACGCTCTCCAGCGCGGCCCGCAACCGCTGCGCGTCCTGCTGCCATTGCTTCACTTGTTCCGCGCGCTCCGGATGCAGCGCGAGATAGCGTTCGACCGCGGCGCGCGCATCGTCGTCGAGCTGGCCGTCGACATAGGCCTGAAGGTCATGTTCGTTCGGAGGCGTGTTCATTTCTTCATCAACCGCAAGGAGGGAGCAGGCAGTTCGCCGTCGCTGAGCTGGCGCAGCGCCTGGCGCGCGCGCGAGAGCCGCGACATCACGGTGCCGATCGGCACGTCGAGCAGGTCGGCGACTTCCTGATAGGTGAAACCTTCGACCGCGACGAGCAGCAGCAGGCTGCGCTGTTCGTCGGAGAGCTGGCCGAACGCCTCGAGCGTCGCGCGCGCCGCGAATTCGCGTTCGGCGGACGGCCAGTGCGCTTCGTCGTCGTCGCGGATGCGGCCGAGCAGCCACGCGTAGCGCTTCGCGCTGCGTTTGCCGTCGAGAAACTGCCGGTACAGGATCGTGAAGAGCCAACTGCGCAGCGACGCGTCGTCGCGACGGCTCGTCCAGCGCGACAGCGCGCGCTCGAGCGTCGACTGGACGAGATCGTCGGCCGCATGGACGTCGCGCGCCAGCCACAGCGCGAAGCGCCGCAGCCGGGGGATGAGTTCGCGCAACGCGTCGTCGTCGAGGGCGGTGGAGGGCATGGCCGGGCCGGTTGCCGAAAGGGTCGTGGATGCCGCGTAGGACGCCGGTCGGCACCGATTATTCCCTCCAGCATACGAAAAAACTTTTCGTGGAATAAAGCGGCGCGGGCGGCGTCCTACGCGCGTTCGACAATGATCTGACGATCGGGAGTGCATTCATGAAGCAATCTTCGTCTTCTTCGCCGCAGCGCGAGCCCGGGCGCGGGTGGTGGCGCTGGGCCGTGATCGGCGGCGCGGTGGCCGGCGTGGCCGCGGCGTTCGGGTATGCCGGCGGGTGGCTCGCGCCGGCGCGCCTGACCCCGCACCGGCTCGTCGACGCGCTGCAGACCAACAGCGGCGTCCACCCGGGCTTTCGGCGCAATCACGCGAAGGGCGTGTGCGTGACCGGCTACTTCGAAGGCAACGGCGCCGCGAGCGCGTATTCGGTCGCGCCGTTCTTCAAGGCGGTGCGCACGCCGGTAGTCGGGCGCTTCGCGTTGCCGGGCGGCAACCCGTACGCGCCCGACAGCAGCGTGCCGATCCGCAGCCTCGCGCTGAAGCTCACCGCACCGGACGGCGAGCAATGGCGGACCGGGATGAACGCGATGCCGGTGTTTCCGGTGGCGACGCCGCAGGCGTTCTACGAGCAGACGCTCGCGACCCGTCCCGATCCGAAGACGGGCAAGCCGGACCCGGCGAAGGTGAAGGCGTTTTTCGGCGCGCATCCGGAGGCGGGCGCCTTCCTGCAATGGGTGAAGCGTGCGAAACCGAGCGCGAGTTACGTCACCGAAAGCTATTACGGGTTGAACGCGTTTTACTTCGTCGATGCGGCCGGCAAGCGCCAGGCGGTGCGGTGGCGCGTCGTGCCGGAGCAGACGGCGGGTGCCGGCGACGTCGCGACGGCCGCCGATCCGAACGTGCTGCAACAGGACGTGACGCAGCGCATCGCGGCCGGTGCGCAGAAGTGGAAGCTGCTGGTCACGCTGGCCGAGCCCGGCGATCCGGTGGACGACGCGACGAAGATCTGGCCCGCGCAGCGCACGACGATCGACGCCGGCACGCTCGTGCTCGATCGCGTGGAGGCGCAGGACAGCGGCCCGTGCCGCGACGTGAATTACGACCCGACGGTGCTGCCGCAGGGGATCCAGGTGTCGGGCGATCCGTTGCTGGCGGCGCGCTCGGCCGCGTATGCGGATTCGTATCTGCGTCGCACGAGTGAAGAGACCGGCGTGGCAGGCGTGGCGCGATTGAGTGGGGAGGGACGATGATGAAGGCTTCGACGACGTTTAGCTGGCCGGCGCGGGTGCTGCATTGGGTGATGGCCGCGATGATCCTCGCGATGCTGTTCATCGGGGTGGGAATGGTGGCGTCGGTTTCCGCGCGGCACGAGGTCCTGGTGGCGATTCACAAGCCGCTGGGTGTGGCGGTGCTGGTGCTGGTGTGTGTGCGGATCGTCGTGCGGATTCTGTCGAAGCCGCCCGCGTTGCCCGACGATCTGCCGGGGTGGCAGAAGGTGGCCGCGCACGGGTCGCATCTCGTGCTGTATGCGCTGATGGTCGCGATGCCGTTGATCGGCTGGGCGATGCTGTCGGCGGGCGGATATCCGGTGACGCTGGGCGGCGGAGTACAGCTCCCGGCGCTGGTGTCGGCTGATCCGGTGGCGTTCGCGTGGCTCAGGGTCGCGCATCGGGTGCTGGCGTATCTGTTCTTCCTGACGTTTCTCGCGCACTTTGCCGCTGCGCTGTATCACGGACTGATTCGGCGCGACGGCGTGGTGAGGGCGATGGTGGGACGGTGAGCGACGCAGGTTGCGTTCGATGCGGCGGGGCGGTTCGCGGGCGACCGCGGCTGCTGCTGCCGCGCTCGCTTATATATATGACCAATCGAGAGGCTCGACGGCCGCGGGCACCGCATGTCAAAAATATTTCACGAAGGGGGTTGCGGAGACGGAGGCAGGTGCTTAGAATCTCGCCTCTTTCGCGCTAACGGAAACGCGGCGCGGGGGAAGAAGGGAAGCGGTGCTGTTGAAGTCGGTTGTAGCGACTCCAGCGCATACGAAATTAAACCGCAGTCGTCGCAACGAAGTAGTTAAAAAAGTTGTTGACGAGTTTCAAAAAACGGTTAATAATCTCGCTTCTCTGCTGCTGAAAACGCAGCGCTGCTGAGGGGTTCAGGATCCCTAGCAGAATGCTCTTTAAAAATTAACAGCCGATAAGTGTGGGCGCTTGATGAAAGCGAGCTGATCCTCGGATCAGATAG